>JBOHRE010000140.1:0-6606 GCA_050732635.1 Longimicrobiales bacterium
GGCGAGGGTCGTGGCGAGAGTGATGAGCGTGGCTGGCAGCGCGGCTGTCAGGTGCGGGCGTCGCATGGTTTTCTACGTTTGGGTCGCGGACATACTGATGCGGATGGGGACCGCCGGATCATGGTTGCAGCGGCAGGTCCAGGCAAGTCATTCACCCGCGGCTCGAGCCCGTTGGCTTGCAGCGCTGCGAGCGGCGGCGCGGCAGGGCGACGTCGCCCGTCAGCCGTCGTCGCTCGTCATGATGAATAGTGGCTTGCCATTGAAGCTCTCGTAGATCGGGCGCAGCCGGTCGGTGTTGTAGTACTTGGGCACGTCCACGACCTTCTTTGCGCCGCTGATCGCGTCGAGCGGCACACTGTCGTAGTGTCCCTGGTGGAGGCTGACGAGTCTGCCATAGCGCTTCTGCAGTGCGAGATCGAGCGCGAGGTTGCCGAAGGCCATGGGCACGATCGAGTCCATCGCATCCGGGTCGCCGGAGCGCACGAGGTAGCCGAGTCGCTGGTTCACGACGTCGATGCGCCGGCCGCCATGGTAAGGGGCCGAGAGCTCCCTCACCTTGGCTGCGACCTTGTCGCCGATCCCGCCGAGCTTGCGATGGCCATACTGGTCGGTCTCGGCACCCTCGAACGACATCGTCGCCTCGTGAGCCATGGTCGCGCCCTCGGAGACCAGCACCACCGAGTACTTGCTGGGATTACGGTTGCGGTCGTAGACCAGCAGCTCCGTGAGTCGCTCGACGTCGAAGGGGTGCTCGGGGATGACGCAGCGGTCGGCCGCGCCGGCCATCGCCGGCAGCAGCGCCGTGAAGCCGGCGTAACGGCCGAACACCTCGATGACCAGGAAGCGCTCATGCGACCCCGCCGATGTGCGCAGCCGGTGCGTCAGCTCGATGGTACGCGTGACACAGGTGCTGAAGCCGATACAGTAGTCCGTGCCGGGCACATCATTGTCCATCGTCTTCGGCACGGCCACGACCGGCACGCCGAGCTGGTGCAGCCGCACGCCGTAGCTCAGAGTATCATCGCCGCCGATCGGCATGAGCACGTCGACGCCGAGGAACTCGAGGTTCTTCAGCACCTCGTCGGTGACATCGTTGATCGCGTCCGTGTAGCGCCCGGCGAGGTGTGGCGGCACGCGGTCGAGCGGCAGGTGACTGGGCCGGGTTCGTGACGTGTGCAGGAAGGTGCCGCCGGTCCGACCTGCCCGGTTGACGACCGCATCGGTCAGCTCCTGCGCGTTCTCGGCGTTGCCGGCGCCGTGCTCGCGCACGATGTCCACCAGCCCTGCCCAGCCGCGACGGATCCCCAGCACGCGGTAGCCCTCGCGGATCGCGCGGATCGTGATCGCGCGGATCGCGGGGTTGAGACCCGGCACGTCGCCGCCGCCCGTCAGGATCGCGATGGTTCCCTTGCTGTTGGCCATGTGGTCTGAGGCGCTGCAAACTGTCTACCAATTATCACCGGCTGAACGGACTACGCATGTTGCGAGGAGCCGGCGCACTGCTCCAGAATGTTTCGGTTTCGAAGCACAAGCGATCGGGGAATTCCGCGGAATTCCGCCACATCCAGAGAAGTCTTGTGCTTCGAAACCGAACGGGCTTGGGGGAGGTATACCAGGTCGGCTATGGAGCCGGGCGCGACCGACGCCGCTGCGGGCGCGGGGCGCCGGACCAAACCGAAACGAGTGCCGAAATGAGATTCGACGTGTCGATTCTGCGCCCTGCCGCGTGGATGGGTGTCCTGCTCTGGTCGCTGTGCCTGGCTACCGGCTCGCTCGTAGCCCCGGAGGGCGCGGGCGCGCAGACCCGGAATGACGGCCGGGAACCGGACCCGCGCGTCGACCTGGGCGCCGGCTTCATGGATGCGGAGGAGGCGGCCAGCAATCTCGAGCTGGTGGCGCACCGGCCGCGGCCGGAGGGCTTCTTCAACCCGGAGGACCCGGGCGACTTCGGCTTCTCGAACACCGACCTGGCATTCAGCGGCGAGTACGTTTTTCAGGGCAGCTACAACGGCTTCCAGGTCTGGGACATCTCGGACCCGAGCAGCCCCAGGTTGAGAGCGGCCGTCGTCTGCCCCGGTGGCCAGGGCGACGTCTCGGTCTACGACAACCTGCTGTTCATGTCTGTCGAGCAGACGAGCGGTCGTCTCGATTGCGGCGGCCAGGGCGTTGCGGACAGCGTCAGCGCGGAGCGGTTTCGGGGCGTGCGCATCTTCGATATCAGCGACCTCGACGACACCAGGCAGGTGGCCGCGGTTCAGACCTGCCGTGGCTCGCATACGCACACGCTGGTGACCGACCCCGAGGACGATGATCACGTCTACATCTACGTGTCCGGCACCAGCGTGGTCCGATCGCCCAGCGAGCTCGCCGGCTGCTCGCCCGCGCCGCCGGAGGAGGACCCGAACACCTCGTTGTTCCGCATCGAGATCATCCGCGTGCCGGTGGCCTCGCCGCAGGACGCGCACGTCATCGGTGCCCCGCGCATCTTCGCCGACACGGCTGGCAACATTGCGGGCCTGTGGGCCGGCGGCAGCCATGGCGAGGGAACGCAACGCACGGCGCGCACCGATGAATGCCACGACATCACGGTGTATAGCGAGCTCGGGCTGGCAGCCGGCGCGTGCTCGGGCAACGGGATCCTGCTCGACATCAGCGACCCGGCCAATCCGGCGCGTATCGCGCAGGTCAGTGACCCCAACTTCGCGTACTGGCACTCGGCAACCTTCAGCAACGATGGGGACAAGGTCCTGTTCAGCGACGAATGGGGCGGTGGCACGCAGCCGCGCTGCCGTGAGACCGACCCGCCGCAGTGGGGCGCCAACGCGATCTTCACCCGAGCCGGCGATCGGCTGCGTCCGGCCGGCTACTACAAGCTGCCGCCTCCCCAGACGGCGCAGGAGAACTGTGTCGCGCACAACGGCTCGCTGATCCCCGTGCCGGGTCGCGACATCATGGTCCAGGCGTGGTACCAGGGCGGCGTTTCCGTCTTCGATTTCACCGACCCGGCGAATCCCGTCGAAATCGCGTTCTTCGACCGCGGTCCCATGAGCGAGACCGAGCTGATGCTCGGCGGCTACTGGTCGGCCTACTGGTACAATGGCCTGATCGTGGCCTCGGAGATCGGTCGCGGGCTGGACATCTTCGAGCTCACACCGAGCCAGTACCTGTCCGAAAACGAGATCGAGGCGGCGAAGCTGGTGCGATTCGAGCGGTTCAATCCTCAGGACCAGCCGAGGCTCGTCTGGCCCGCCAGCTTCGTGGTCGCGCGCGCCTACCTCGACGGCCTCGTGCAGAGCGACGGTCTGCGTCGCAGCTGGGCCGAGCCGGTGGCGCGCGAGCTCGAGCGCGCTGAGCGGCTCAGCGGCTCGGCACGGCAAGCCGCGCTGGCGCAGCTCGCGACGCAGCTCGAGCGCGACGCCGAAACCGCCGCCGCCTCCGATCGCGTCCGTGCGCTCGCCGCCGTGGTCAGAGAGTTGGCGAGCTAGGCGACTGCTGTGCGAGAGTACCGCCGTCGCCACAGCCAGACCCCCACCGTTTGTCCAGCGAAGACCATGATGACGCTGAGGCCGAGCAGGAGCGTGAAGGGCGATGTCGCCCGCAGCAGCGCGCCGTAGAAGAACGCATGCAGGATGACCAGTGCGAACAAGGCGTAATTCAGGCGTTGGAGCCGCTTCCAGGCCTTGGCCTTGAGTTTCCGCAGGGCCGCGTCGCTGGAAATCGCGAGCAAGCCTACCACGATCACCAGGGCGGCAAGCCCCGTCCAGTTCGCAAGGCCAAAGCTATTGGTCCATAGGCTGCCATCGGGCGCGATGAAGTATTGCAGGAAGTCGCGGATCCGTCCGCCGCCATGCACCTGCAATCCAAAGATCACGTGGACGACGCTGCCGATGGCCGCCCACATCCCCGCGTCACGGCTCAGATAGTTCGAGACGGGATTCCGCCTGCGGAGCAGGAGGTTGGCCGGCCCGATGAGGAGCGTGAGCGCCAGGAGCCCGAGGGCGACGTAGCCAGTGGCGAAGGTGAACCGCCGGTTGAAGGAGTGGCCTTCCATCCTCTCACCGTCGTCCACCGCTCCGGTTCGGCTCCCATCGTGACCCATCGCTCCAGCTTGGCCACCGCCGTGGTCCATCGCTCCGGCTCGGCCGCCGGCGTGACCCATCGGTCCAGCATGGCCGCCGCCGTGACCCAGCGCGCCGCCCTCGTCTCGTTGCTGGGGAAGCGCGCCACTGAAGATGTCCCCGTGCGGGTACGCGTTGGCGTCGAAAGCCGGCAGACCCATGAACAGGACGAGCACCACCGCACTCGCAAGGGCGAGTGGCACATGATGGCGAAGCAAGCGTCGACGCAGGTCGCCACTGGTGCCAAGTGGCGGATTCGAGAATCGAGTGGCTGGTTGCACACTCATGCTCAGGGTCGCCCGTTCATCATCCCGTGGTCCATCGGGCGACCATGCATACGGTCCATCATCTGTTGGTGGTGCTCCTGCATCCATGCGCGAAACTCGGGGCGGGCCGCCGGCGGCAGGGCTGCTTCGATACGCAGGTGCGCGTTCCGTACGGCCGTCTGCAATGAATCCGGATTCTGCTGGACGACGCCACGGAAGTCCGCACGCAGGCTGTCGAGGAGCGCCCGGACATGCGCTGCCTCGGCGGAGGACAGGCCGAGACGGGCCGACATTGCCTCGGCGGTCAGCGGCATCCCGTGGGCCTGGGGCGGACGCAGCCAGACGCGATCTGCCACGACGCCCATCACACCACCGGCGACGAGGAGCAGGGCGGCGGTCCCCGCCGCCCGCCACCGGGCGCCATCCCAGGTCTTCATCGGCGATCCCCCTCCGGGGTCACTGGACGCCTGTCCTGTCCGCTCAGTGCCGTCTGCCCCTGGAAAGCGATCAGCGCGAGCACCGGATCCGCCTGGATTCCGAACGCTCCCCAGAGCGTGACCGGGTCACCTTCCGCGGCAATCAGGCTCAGGGCGAGCGAATCCTGCGCGGGCGCCGGGAGCGAAGCGGGGCGCCCGACCAGGAGGAGGAGCGCGGTCGCAGCCGCGGCGAGCGCCGCCACCGGCTTCCACCACAGCCCCATGACCGACGGCCAGCTGGCGTCGAGCGCTGCAGGCCGATTTCTGAGCCTGCGGAGTTCCGGATCGGCCGCGGCCATGATGCGCGTGGCAGTGAGATCCCACGACGGGCTTCCCTCGGGTGGGTGAGGCTCCGGGAGCCACTCCCGAGGAAGACGGCGCGAGGCGTTGTGCTCGGTCGATTCTGTCATCTCGCTAATCCTTCTGTGTTCGTCACATCGTCCGGGGCCATCCCCAACGCGGCGCGGAGCGCCCTGCGGGCATGGTGTACGTGCGAGCGGACCGTCCCGGGCGAGAGGCCCATGATGCGGGCGATCTCGCCCGTCGCATAACCCTCCACGTCGGCGAGATAGAAGGCGGTGCGCTGCCGTTCGGGAAGCCGCGCGATAGCCGCGTCCACCCGCGCTCGGGCCTCCGAGCGCTCCAGCACCACGTCCGGACCCGGCAGCCGCGACACCAGCGTCGGGGAAGGGACCTCCGCCTGCCGCCGCGCGTCGACTGCGACCCGGTCGCGGGCCACGTTCCGGGCGATCTGATAGAGCCAGGGCGGGAAGGGCCGTCGCGGATCGTACGTCTCGATCCCCCGCAGCGCGCGCAGGAAGGTCTCCTGAGCCGCATCCTCGACGTCCGCGGGCTCCGACAGATACGACGCCGCGATGCCATGGACCGGGCGTAGGTAGCGCCGGACCAGCTGCTCCAGCGCGTCACGGTCCCCGCGCTGAACCCGGCGGGCCAGGGCCTCATCAGCATCGAGCCGCTCCTCGGCGCCGCCTTCTGGATCCTCGCCTGCCGCCATCGGCGCTCGTCGGCGTTGCTGCGAAGCCTACGGAAGGTTGCCGCCCCGCGTGTGCCGGCCGTGCATCCCTCGGTGCGCTTCGCCGTCCGGCATCATGGTGTGCACCCCGTGATCGATCATCCCGGCACGGCCGTGATGCACCGTCGCATGATCCGTCGCCGCTGGGTTCATTCCACCAGCTCGGTGGTCCTCCCGCTGGAAGGCCATGAACTCGTGGATGGCGCCGAGCGCCTCCGGGTCACTCGTGACCAGCCGGAGCTCGCCGCCCCGCGGCAGGTCGCGGTAGGTGTACTCGATCCGATCCTGCTTCGCCGCCATCACCGCGGTGCCCGGAACCTCACGCAGGTGCACGAACGACGGGGTGCCGAAGTCGCCCGAGCCAAAGGCCTCAGCGATCTTCCTGAGATGGCGACGGATCGCGTCGACTCCCGCGGCGTCGTCCACAGCGCGCTGCAGTTCGATCCGTCCTCCGTCGGCCAGCGCGTCGAAGACGTGGGTGGAGGTGTACTGGTCCACGCCCATCGCCTGCTCGCCGCGGGCTTGGAGCGCCGCGAACCCGCCATCCCCCGTTTCCGACGCTTCCCCGTTCCGAACCTCCGAAGGGGACGGGGTGCAACCCGAAGCGAATGCGACCGCAACCGCGAGAAGAGCGCCCAGCCCTGCGAAACGCTGCCGACGCATGATGATTTCCTTTCTCTCTCGAAACGAGCACGCCCGCGGCGACTCGGCGC
>JBOHRE010000141.1:0-6598 GCA_050732635.1 Longimicrobiales bacterium
CCAGCCCCAGCCCTAGCCCCAGCCCCAGCCCCATCCTGACAGATCGACCCATACGCTCTTGATCTGCGTGTACAGGTCGATCGCGTAGCGGCCCAGCTCGCGGCCGTAGCCCGACTGCTTGTAGCCGCCGAACGGGGACGCGGCGTCGAGCGGATGGTAGGTGTTGATCCAGACAGTCCCGGCCTCGATGCGCGAGGCGACACGGTGTGCTCGCTTCACATCACGCGTCCAGACCGCCGCCGCGAGACCGTAGATGGTCTCGTTGGCGAGGCGCACGGCCTCGGCCTCATCGTCGAAGGAGAGCACTGCGAGCACCGGCCCGAAGATCTCTTCCCGCGCGATCGTGTGCTCGGGACGGACATCGGTGAACACGGTCGGCTGTACCCACCAGCCTTTCGTCTCGCCCTGATAGGTGGCCCGGCCGCCGCCCACCAGCACGGCCGCACCCTCGCGCTTGCCCGCCTCGATGTAGCCGAGCACGCGCTCGAGCTGCTCCTCGGAGATCAGCGGACCCATGCGTGTCTTCGGATCGAGCGGGTCGCCCGGCTGCAGCCGTGCCGCACGCTCGCGCAGCTTTTCCAGCAGCGCGTCCTTGACCGCGGCATGCACCAGCAGCCGTGACCCGGCCGTGCAGCACTGACCGGCATTGTAGAAGATGGCCGCGAATGCGCCGCGCGCCGCAGCATCGAGATCGGCGTCGTCGAAGACGATGTTCGGCGACTTGCCGCCCAGCTCGAGTGAGACCTTCTTCAGCGTGTCGGCCGCCTGCCGCATGATCACCTTGCCGACCGCAGTCGACCCCGTGAACGCGATCTTGTCGACATCCCGATGTGCGACCAGCGCCGCGCCCGCCGGCTCGCCATAGCCGGGCACGACGTTGAGCACGCCCGCGGGCAGGCCCGCCTCGGCCGCGAGCGCAGCGAGCTCGAGGGCGCCGAGCGGCGTCTGCTCCGCCGGCTTCAGCACGATCGTGTTGCCGCAGGCGAGCGCCGGCGCGACCTTCCACGCCGCCATCAGCAGCGGGAAGTTCCACGGAATGATGCCGCCGACCACGCCGACCGGCTCGCGTAGTGTGTAGTTGAGCACGTTGCCGCGAACCGGGATCGTGTCGCCCTCGATCTTCGTTGCGAAGCCCGCGTAGTAGCGGAACGCGTCGATCGCCTCGCGGATGTCGATCTGGGCCTCGCGCAGCGGTTTGCCGTTATCGAGTGACTCGATCCGCGTCAGCTCGGCGGCGCGCGCCTCCAGCCGATCCGCGATCCGCCACAGCAACGCGCCGCGATCCGCGGCATCCAGCTCACGCCACTCGCTGAACGCGTGCCGAGCTGCACGCACCGCCGCATCGATGTCCGCTTCGCGCGCTTCAGCGACCTCGGCGATCAGCTCGCCGGTCGCCGGATGATACGTGGGCAGGCGCCCGCCGGCGCGCGACTCCAGCCACTCGCCGCCGATGAACAGCCGGTCGGGCGCCAAGCGCTCGACGGCCTGCTGCGTCGTCGCCATCTAGAATCCCGGTTCGCGGTTCGCCGCTCGCCGTGCGCCGCGGCCAGCCGCGCTCATTGCCCGTTGAACTCCGGCTTCCGCTTCTCGAGGTAGGCGCTCAGTCCCTCGCGCGCGTCACCGCTCTGGAAGAGCTGCTGCTGCAGCTCGCGCTCGAGCGCGAGTGCCGACTCGAAGGGCACCTCCCAGCCGCTCTGGACCGACCGCTTGATGTGGCCGACCGCCTTGGCCGCGCGGTTCGGCGGCGTGAACTGCTGCGCGTACTCGATGACCTTCGACCGGAACGTGTCGGCATCGTCCGCCTGCCAGACATCATTGACGATACCGAGCTCCTTGGCCTCCTCGAACTCGAAGGTGCGGCCCGTAGCCATCAGCTCGATCGCGCGCGACTTCCCGACCAGTCGCGACAGACGCTGTGTGCCACCGGTGCCCGGCAGCACGCCGAGGTTGACCTCCGGCAGGCCGACCTTGCCGCCGCCCTGCCGCGCGATCCGCAGGTCGGCGGCCATGGCGATCTCCAGCCCGCCGCCGACCGTGTGTCCGTTCAGTGCCGCGATCACCAGCTTCGGCGTGTGCTCAAGCCGATTCAGCGTCTCATTCGCATGCAAGCAGAAGCAGTACTTAAAGCCGGTCGTGACCTCCGACAGCATCTGAATGTTCGCGCCCGCCGAGAAGAACTTCCCACCCGCGCCGGTCAACACCAGGACGAACACCGAATCGTCCATGCGTGCGCGCAGCACGGCCTCGTCCAGGTCGCGCATCATGTCGTACGTGTACGTGTTGGCCGGTGGATCATCGAGCGTCAGCACGGCCACCCCGTCCCGAGCCTCGTAATGCACCAGCGCGCCGCCCGCACGCGCCGACTCGCGCTCCGCCACCTGTGCTGTCGCCATACCGTCCTCCATCCTCTGCATCCGTGGGTTACGCGTTCGGTTGCTAGCGCCGCCAGATCGACGGCGGTGTGTACGCCTCGGCCTGCGCGACAGGCAGCGCCAGTGCGCCGTCTGCCAGGAAGCCATGCAGGAACAGGCGACTCATCGTATCCGCCAGCTGGTCTACCCCCACATCGCCCTGGGGGTCGTACCAGTTGTAGATCCAGTTCATCATGCCGAACAGCGAGTACGTCGCCACCCGCAGGTCCGGCGCACCGCCGGGCGGCGCCAGCGCGCGCAGAATCCCCGTGCAGATCTCCGTGTAGCGACGCTTGAGTGCGTTCACGCGCTCCCGGTACTCGGCGCCGAGCGACGCCGCCTCGTGCGAGATCACCTTCATCTCGCAACGATTGGCCGCGAAATATCGCAGGTGGTTCTCGATGAAGACCTGAAGCCGCCGCACCGGCTCGTTGGTGCCACGCAGCCGCTGCTCCAGATTCTCGAGCACGGTGCCGAAGCAGTGCTCCTGGATCTGGAACAGCAGATCCTCCTTGCTCGCCACGTAGTAATAGAGCCCCGAGAGGCTCACACCGGTGGCGCGGCTGAGGTCGCGGATGCTCGCCCGATGATAGCCCTTTTCCGCAAAGACCGAGGCGGCCGCCTGCAGGATGCGCTCGAGCTTCTCGTCGTATGTGTCGGAGCGGAACTCCGTCATCTCACCCATCGGTCGAACGTTCGAACTGGCAACGTAGGCGCGCCCAAAACGGGGGTCAAGTCGCCCCGCGCTTGCTCGCTGCCGCGGTCGGCGGCTACCTTCGAGGGTGGTGAATAGCGTCTTCCTACGATCGCAGAACTCGTTGTCGCGCTACTATCTTGCCGTCGCGCTGTGCAGCGCGTTGCCGCTGGTCGCGGGCTGTGACGACGCGGCATCGCCCGCGGCGCTGCTGGTCGCCGAGGAGACCGCACCGGCGCTCCGTCTCAGCGGCGAGCTGCCGACGCTGCCGGTGCTGATCGCGGCCGTGCTGGAGACGGGCGCCTCGCCGGCGCTGCCTACGGCGCAGGCGGATCGGCTGCGCGACGCGCTCGCGCTGTGGTCGGACGCGCGTGATCACGCCGATCCGACACTCCGTCAGGCTCGACGCTCGCGCGCGATTGCGTTGGCGAGCCCGACACTGACGCAGGCGCTCGGCCCCGAGCGGCTGGATCGCTTCGAGGCCCGGCTGCAACTGTGGCTCGAGCTCGCGCTCAGCGCGCTCTCGGCCGACGCTGCGACTGCGTTGCGCCCGCCGCTGATGGCGGGTCGCCGTCTGCTCGCGGAAGCGGCCGATGCGCGCGCGCGAGACGACCGCAGCGCAGCGACCGCGTGGTTGCTGGAGGCGGCGGCGGCTGTCGAAGAGGTCACACCGGAGGCGGTGGCAACGCGCCTGCTCGTCAATGGTCGGGCCGCGCTCGCCGCGAGCAGCCGCGAGGCCGAGCCGACCCGAGCGGAACGCCGTGCCGAACGGCTGCTGCTGGGTGCCGCAACCGCCCTCGAGGACGGTGATGCGGAGCTGGCGATACGGCGTGCGTATTACGCGGATCTGCTGCTTCGTGCGCGCTGAGCCATGTCGACCATCCTCGAATCCGGAGTCCGCGACGGCGCTTCCGGGCGACGTCGCCCGCGCCTGATCCTCGCGCTGTGCGTGCTCGGCGGCGCTGCCGCGCTCGCGGCGCAGGAGCGACCGCTCGTCTACCGCGTGCCGGTGACCGGCGTGGTCGAGCTCGGACTCGCGCCGTTCATCGAGCGCAGCATCGCCGAGGCAGAGGCGGCGAACGCGCGCGCGCTGATCCTGGATATCGAAACGCCCGGTGGGCGAGTGGATGCGGCGCAGCGCATTGTCAACGCGCTGACCAGCGCAGGCCTGCCCGTGATTGCCTACATCAACCACCGTGCGTATTCCGCCGGCGCGCTCATCGCGCTTGCCGCGGACGACATCTACATGCGGCCGTCGTCGGTGATCGGTGCGGCCACGCCGATTACCGGAGAAGGGCAGACGGCGTCGGAGAAGATCGTCAGCGCCATGCGCAGCGAGATGCGCACGCTGGCGGAGGCGCGCGAGCTCGACCCGCGGATCGCCGAAGCGATGGTCGATGAGGACATCGCCATCGAGGGTCTGGTCGAACGCGGCAAGCTGCTCACCCTGACCACGCAGGAGGCCGCGCGCGTCGGCTATGCCACGGAGATCGCCGATTTCGACGCGCTCCTGGCGGCGCTCGGCCTCGAGGGTGCCGAGGTGCGCGCGACCTCGCCGAACTGGGCCGAGGGCGTCGTTCGCTTCCTGACGCACCCCACGGTCGCACCCTTCCTGCTCAGCCTCGGGTTTCTCGGCCTGCTGATCGAGATCAAGACGCCGACCCTCGGGCTCGCCGGCGTGACCGGCGCCGGTGCGCTGGCGCTCTTCTTCGGCAGCCACATGATCGTCGGGCTCGCCGGCTGGGAAGAGCTGATTCTGTTCGGCCTCGGCCTGGTGCTGCTCGGCATCGAGATCTTCGTCGTGCCCGGCTTCGGCGTGTTCGGTGTCGCCGGGATCGCGGGGATGTTGGCAGGGATCTATCTCAGCCTGGTTGGTAGCTTCGCGACCATGGCCGATTACAGCACCGCGGCGGGCGTGCTCAGCGCGGCGGTCGTGCTCGTGCTCGTCAGTGCCTGGGTGCTCCTACGCACGCTGCCCCGAAACCGCCGTCTCATCAGCTCCGGTGTCATGCTGCGTGAGGAGACCGGCCGCGAGACCGGTTACGTTTCCGCCGCGGTTCGCGGAGAGCTCGTCGGCCTCGAAGGTGTCGCCGCAACCGATCTGCGCCCCGCCGGCACCGGGGTCTTCGCCGATGAGCGCATCGATGTCGTGGCCGAGAGCGGTTGGATCCAGTCGGGCACGCCGATTCGCATCGTGCGCTCGGAAGGCTATCGCCACGTCGTGCGCGTCGTCCACCAGCTCCAGAGCTGAGCGCCGCCGCCGGCAAGTCGCCACCCACACCCGCATAGATCATGGAAGAGCTCTTTCTGCTGTCGCCGATCCTGCTGATCCTGGTCGTAGTCGTCCTGTTCATCCTGATGTGGGCGGTGCCGCTCCGGCTCTGGGTCGAAGCCGTCTTCGCCGGCGTTCGCGTCGGACTCGGCGATCTGATCGGCATGCGGCTGCGCAAGGTCAATCCGGCCGCCGTGGTCCGCCCGCTGATCGCCGCCACCAAGGCTGGCATTGACCTGACCACGAAGCAGCTCGAGGCGCATTATCTCGCGGGCGGTCACGTGGAGCGGGTCGTGAAGGCGCTGATCAGCGCCGACAAAGCCAACATCACGCTTCCGTTCCAGCAGGCTGCCGCCATCGACCTCGCCGGCCGCGATGTGCTGGAGGCGGTCCAGGTGTCGGTCAATCCGAAGGTGATCACGACGCCCAAGGTCGCGGCCATGGCCAAGGATGGCATCCAGCTCATCGCGCTGGCCCGCGTCACGGTGCGCGCGAACATCACGCGCCTGGTCGGCGGCGCGGGTGAAGACACGATCCTGGCCCGCGTCGGCGAAGGCATCGTCTCGACCATCGGTTCGAGCGCCTCACACAAGGCTGTGCTCGAGAACCCGGATGCGATCTCGAAGACCGTGCTCGCGAAAGGGCTGGATGCTGGCACCGCGTACGAGATCTTGTCCATCGACATCGCCGATGTGGACGTGGGCAAGAACATTGGCGCCGAGCTGCAAACCGATCAGGCGGAGGCGGACAAGCGCATCGCGCAGGCCAAGGCGGAGGAGCGGCGCGCCATGGCCGTCGCGCACGAGCAGGAGATGCGCGCCAAGGTGCAGGAGCAACGCGCTCGCGTGGTCGAGGCCGAGGCCCAGATCCCGCTCGCCATGGCCGAGGCGTTCCGCGAGGGCAACCTCGGGATCATGGATTACATGCGCTATCGTAACGTGGCCGCGGATACGGAGATGCGTCGTTCCATCGCAGGCGTCGACAGCGAGCGCCAGCAGCCCGAGTGAGGCGCGCCGCCGATGGATGACCTGTTCACGTTCCTGATCTTCCTGTTTCTCGTCCTGCCGGCGATCGAAGCGCTGCTCAGGCGCAGGAAGCGCCGCGGCGCCGAGGACGCCGATGAGGAGGAGGAGCCGCCGCTTCGGACGCCGTCGCCTCCTCGGCCACGGGGTCGGATGCCGGCACGGCCGTCCCCGCCCGGCGCGCCGCCGACGCCCGCGC
>JBOHRE010000142.1:0-6507 GCA_050732635.1 Longimicrobiales bacterium
GGCCGCACACTCGTTCTGATCAATCCGGTCGCGGGGCACGATGATCCGGCCCAGCTGCGCCGCCTGCTCGGCGGCGCATTCGCCGCGCGCGGCGCGTCGTTCGACATCGTCGAGACCGGGTTCGCCGGCCATGCCACCGAGCTCGCCCGTCTCGCCGTCGCCGAGGGCTACCGCGCCGTGGCGCTGGTCGGCGGCGACGGCACGCTCGCGGAAGTCGCCACCGGCCTCGCCGGAACCCGCGTGCCGCTCGCCATCATCGCGCGCGGCACGGCGAATCAGGTGCCCCGCAATCTCGGCATCCCGCTGGGCATCGAGGCGGCGGTCGAGGTCGCGGTCGGCGGCACGCCGATCCCGCTCGACCTCGGCCGCGTCGGCGACCGCGTCTTCGCCCTCGCGGCCGGCGCCGGTTACGATGCGGCGGTCATGGCCGCCGCATCGCGCGAGCTGAAGGAGCGCTTCGGCTTCGGCGCCTACCTGATCGCCGCGCTGCGTGAGGTCTTCAATATGGCGCCCGCCGAGTTCCACATCGTGGCCGACGATCGGGAGCTGACCGTGCGCGCCGTCTCCGTCATGCTCGCCAACGTCGGCGAGCTCTTCGCCGGCTATCTGCCGATCCGTTTCCCGCTCGCGCCACGCACGACCACGCCGCTGCAGAGTTGGCAGGATGGCCTGCTCGACGTGCTCATCCTCGCGCCGGAGGGGCTGCGCGGACTCGCCGAAGTGCTGTGGCGCGCCGCCCGCCGTCGCTTTGGCGGCGACGAAAGGCTGATTCACTTCCAGGCCCGGCGCGTCGAGATCCACGCCGAGCCGCCGATGGCGGTGCAGATCGACGGCGACGCCGCCGGCACGACGCCGCTACACGCCGAGGCGGTGCCCCACGGCGTGTATGTCCTGGTGGCCGGACCCGGAAATGCCAACTGATCCCGCGGAGGCCGCGGAGCCGCCGGAGTGTGCGAGGCGAGAGCGATTGAAGCAGCCCTTGAAAACCGTCCGCATCTTGCACACTTTTCAAGGCTGGGCGTGGCACGATCGCGCGGCAGGCAGACCACTGACCACGAACCAGCAACCAGCAACCGCATTTCTATGATTGCCGCGACACAGATCCGCCGCGGCATGGTGATCGTGATGAACGGCGATCCGTGCCGCATCCTGGAGTTCAACCATCACACGCCGGGCAACCTGCGGGCGATGGTGCAGACCAAGATGCGCAACCTGCGTACGGGCACGCAGTTCGAGCACCGCTTCCGCGCGGCGGACACGATCGACCGCGCGACGCTCGAGACGCACGAGCTGCAGTACCTCTACAGCGACGGCCAGATCTACCACTTCATGAACGTGGAGAACTACGAGCAGGTGCCGCTGGACCGGGAAGCGCTCGGCGATGCCGCGCAGTGGTTGACCGAAGGTCTGGTGATCCAGGCGGAGTTCTACGATGGCCGCGCCATCGGTGTGCAGCTGCCCAAGACCATGGAGTTGCGGGTCGACCACACCGAACCCGCGCTTGCGGGCGCCACCAAGTCTGCGCAGACCAAGCCCGCCAAGCTGGAGAACGGCGCCACCGTGCAGGTCCCGCCGTTCATCAATATCGGCGACGTCGTCAAAGTGGATCCGGCGGAAGGGAAGTACCTCGAGCGCGCCCGCTGAAGCGCGCGCGTTCAGACGCCGCTGAACCGCGGATTCACGATGTTGTTGTAGATCGAGCCGAAGGTGTACGACAGGCCGAAGCGCATGAAGTACCGGTAGTCGGTCTCGAGCTGTTGCAGCCGCAGCAGGACTTCCTCGTCGGACGCGCCCGCCCGCGGCAGCCCGATCTGGTCGCGGATCTTCGAGTAGGACCCGCCGATGTTCGCGGACAGACCCTGGAACAGCCTCACCTCGACGTTGCCGAAGAGCCCCAGGCTGTAGCGTTGCTGGTCGGCGCTCAGCTCTGCTGGCGCCTGCGCCCCTGGCTGCCAGCCGAGGAAGTGCCCCGCCTCGAGGTTCAGGTTGACCGACCCCCATGGTTGGGTCTGCTCGAGCTCGGCCTCCAGCAGTTGCTCGGCGAATCGTTCCTGCGTGCGAAAGAAGATCGTCTCCTCCTCGTACTCGATGAACCGCGGGCCGACGGAGTAGCGGAACGTGAGCTGCCGCCGGGTGGACTCGTCGTACGGGAAGACATTGTACTCGAGCGCGGGTGCGATTCGCGCCGAGATTTCGTGGTTCTCGAACGTGGACGAGCTGACCGACGCGAGCGCACCGCCCGACCAGTGCGCGCCCCAACTGTTGGCGACCAGCAGATCGCCCTGGTAGCTGCTGCGCTCCGTCTCGATCGTGCTGTCGCTCAGCTCGAAGCGGCTGTGGAAGGCGCTGCCACGCGTGCGTAACGTGAGCTTCCATTCCTCGGTGATCCGGGTCGCGCGAACATCCCCGGACACGTTGCGGAAGCTCGCCTGCGACTCCCCATCGAGGAAGCCGTTCAGGCCGAGCCGGAACACCCAGAAGTTCCATGGATCCGCCTGGGCGGCGGCCGCGTCGGACGGCGCTGCCGCAGAGCCGTCGGCGGCGCGCAGGCCGATCTCCAGCCGTGCAGCCACGGGTGTGTCGGCGGCGAAGCGTACCAGCCCCAGCTTCAGCAGACGAGCGAGCTCCTGCCGCTCCTCGTCATCCGTCGCGGCCGGTCCGATCGTCGTGCTCAGCGTATCCGCCGTGCCGGCGAACCGCTGTCCTCCCACGAAGGCCAGATCGAAGCGGCGCCCGCCTGCGCCCGTTTCCTGCGCCGTCACCAGCACGTGGACATCGGCCACCTGCCGGTCACGGACCCAGTTGACCCAGACGATCTCCGTGCGGAAGTAGTCGTCGTCGCAGCCCCAGGTCTGGCAATCGAGAAACACATTCAGCGTTTCCGGCGACTGCGCTGTGCCGCCGGTCTGCGCCGCGAGCGCTGAGGCGGATCCGCCGGTGAACACAACGATCACGGCATTGAGCACGAAGGTACGCACGCGCTTGCTCCACGGTTTTCGGTGGCTGGCTGCCGGCCCGCGGCACTGTGCCGCAGCAGCCGAATTGTGTAACATTTCGTCTGCAAGTGCCATACGAACCCGACCGCCGGCGACGATGCCGTTCATGCCCAGTGCTTCATACGCGATAGTCGCTGCGCTCTTCCTCGCCGCCGGGGCGCTCGTGACGCTCTCGTTGCAGCGCTCGGAGCCGCGCACGTTTCCGCTCACCAGCCCCGCGCCACAGCCGGTCCGCGCCGCGCTCGTCGGTCCGCTCACCTATACGGTTGATGCACGGCACCCGGATCACTGGACGCGCTTCGATTTCGGCCGCGGCAGCGTCGTGGCGGATGACGACTGGGACCTCGCCTTTCGACGCAACCGCATCATCACCAACGGCGGGCCCGGCTTCACCGGTGCGGCCGGGATCATCGACCTGGGCGACGTCGCCTTCGACAGCGTCCGCACCGTCCCGACGGCCGGCTACGAGCCGACGACCGTGCGCTCGGATTCCAGCAACCGCGCGATCGAACGCTGGTACGACTACGGCTTCACCAGCCACCTGTTGACGCCGAAGCCGCAGGTGTATGCGGTGCGGACGGCGGATGGTCGCTACGCGAAGCTGCAGATCCTCGCCTACTACTGCCCCGGTGCCGAGCCCGCGTGCCTGACGTTTCGTTACGCGTATCAGGGGGACGGCTCGACTCGGGTCGCCCCCGTTCAGTAGCGCGCTGGTCGCGGGCGTGCGCGGCCCGCTTCGACCGCTTACAATGCCGGCTCGGGGTTCACCGCCGAGGACGCGGAGGACGCCGAGCGCCGGCCTGCCGCGGCCACCCCGGTGAGCCATCACCTATTGTTTGTGGGGTTGACCGCCGAGGACGCGGAGGACGCCGAGCGCTTCGCCGGCCTGCCGCGGCCAGACCGGTGAGCCCATCACCTATTGTTGTGGTTTTCTCGGCGCCCTCCGCGTCCTCGGCGGTAATTGACTGCCCGGGAGGCGAAGGCCGTCGCTGCCCTGGGCATCGCAGAGGAGGAATGACATGAGTGCGCATCGTAACGTCATTGGCCTGGCCGCCGTCATCGCGCTGCTGGCGCAGGGCACCCGCTCTGCTACGGCGCAGGACGCCTATCGGCTGCCACCGGCTCCCATACCCGAGATCCTCGAGGCGCCGCCGATGCCGCGCGTGCTCGTCGCGCCTGACCGCGAGCGCCTGCTGCTCATGGAGCAGCCCAGCATGCCCGGCATCGACGAGCTCGCGCAACCCATGCTGCGGCTCGCCGGCCTGCGTCTCAACCCGGCCACCAACGCGCGCTTTGGTGCCGGCGGCATCACGGGGCTGCGCCTGAAGTCCATCGCGGACGGGATGGAACAGCGCATCGAGACGCCGGCTGGCGCCGAGATCGACAACGTGCTCTGGTCGCCCGACGGCGACCGCATCGCGTTCACGGTGGTGCGCGAAAGCGGCCTCGAGCTCTGGCTCGCCGGCGCCGAGGATGGCCGCTCCCGCCAGCTCACCGAGCCGGTGCTGAACGGCGTGATGGGCGCGCCGTGCGACTGGCAGCCTTCGGGCGACGCGCTGCTCTGCCGGCTGGTGCCGGAGGGCCGTGGCGAGCCGCCTGCCGAATCGCTCGTCCCCAGCGGACCGGTGATCCAGGAGTCCAGCGGCCGCAGCGCGCCGGTACGCACCTATCAGGACCTCCTCGAGGATCCCTACGACGCCGCGCTGTTCGAGCACTATGCGACGGCGCAGCTCGCGCGCGTCGACGCCGCCAGCGGCGCCGTGACGCCGCTCGGTCGACCCGCGCTATTTCGGGCTTCGGAGCTCTCGCCCGACGGCCGCTTCATACTCGTGGACCGGGTGCTCGAGCCGTTTTCCTATCTCGTGACGGTTTGGTCGTTCCCGCATCAGATCGAGATCTGGAGCGCTGCGGACGGCGCGCTCGTGCGCGAGATCGCCAGCCTGCCACTCGCCGAGGAGGTGCCGATCCGCGGCGTGCCGACCGGCCCGCGCTCCGTGCAGTGGCGCCCGCTCCAGGACGCCACGCTCGTCTGGACCGAGGCGCTCGACGAAGGCGATCCGGATCGCCCGGCCGAGCACCGTGATCGGATCCTCCAGCTCGCCCAGCCGTTCACCGGCGAACCGGCCGAGTGGCTGCGGCTCGGCCAGCGGTATGCCGGCATCTACTGGGGCGAGGACGGCCTCGCACTGATCAGCGACTTCGACCGCGAGCGACGCTGGCGCCGCACCTTCATCGCCAACGCCGACCAGACCGGCCAGCCGTTGCGCACGCTCTGGGATCGCAGCGCGGAGGACGCCTACGACGACCCCGGCAGACCGCTCATGGAACGCACCCGACGTGGCGAGTGGGTGCTGATCGAGGACGACGGCGCCATCTACCTCGCCGGCGACGGCGCGACGCCCGAGGGCGAGCGTCCGTTCCTGGATCGGCTCGACCTCGAGTCGCTCCGCAGCGAGCGGCTCTGGCGCAGCGACACGGAGCACTTCGAGGAGGTCGTCGCGCTGCTCGATGACGACGCCGACCGCGTCCTCACGCGTCGCGAGTCGCGCACCGAGCCGCCCAACTATTTCGTGCGCGACCGCGCCGCCGACGAGCTCGTCGCGCTCACCGACTTCGAGGACCCGATGCCGCAGCTGCGCGGCATCGACAAGCGGCTGCTGGTCTATACCCGCGACGACGGCGTCACGCTCTCCGGCGAGCTCTACCTGCCGCCGGACTACCAGCCCGGAACCCGGCTGCCGGTCGTGGTCTGGGCCTACCCGCGCGAGTTCGCGGACCCCGACGCCGCAGGGCAGGTGCGCGCCGCACCGAACCGCTTCGACGTCTGGCGCGGGCCCTCGCACATGTTCTTCCTGACTCAGGGCTATGCCGTGCTCGATGGGCCCGCCATGCCCATCATCGGCGGCGACACCGCCAACAACACTTACGTCGAGCAGCTCGTCGCCAGTGCGCAGGCCGCCGTCGACACGATCGTCGCCATGGGCATCGCCGACCGCGATCGCATCGGTGTCGGTGGCCACAGCTACGGCGCGTTCATGACCGCGAACCTGCTCGCACACAGCGACATCTTCCGCGCCGGCATCGCGCGCAGCGGTGCCTACAACCGCACGTTGACCCCGTTTGGCTTCCAGAACGAGACGCGCACGTACTGGGAGGCGCCCGACATCTACTATCGCATGTCGCCGTTCATGAACGCGGCGCTCGTCGACGAGCCGATGCTCATGATCCACGGCATCGCCGACAACAACTCGGGCACGTTCCCGATCCAGTCCGAGCGCATGTATCACGCGCTGAAGGGGCTCGGCGCCAGCACGCGGCTCGTCCTGCTACCGCACGAGAGCCACGGCTACCGCGCCAGCGAGTCCGTGCTGCACACGCTCGCTGAGATGATCGCCTGGTTCGATACCTACGTGAAGAACGCACCACCCCGCGAGGATCCCCGCGTGACCTCACGGCCGTAACGCGCCCGAGGGCCCGTCGCCGCGGCAGCAGCCAGTGATCTGCCGCGGCG
>JBOHRE010000143.1:0-6449 GCA_050732635.1 Longimicrobiales bacterium
GGCTGCGCGCTGCGCTCGAGGAGCGCGTGGCTGTGGCCCGGAATCGCGCGGCGGCCGCCGCCGAGGCGGCAGCCCAGCCGGCCCGCTCGCTTCGTGGCGCGGCGCTCTTCGGTGCTCTGGAACGCGTTCGTCTGCGGGCGGACGTCACGGCGATCGCGGTCTTCGATGCGAGCGGTGATCTGGTCGCGTGGTCCGGCGAGCACCGGGGCGCGATCCCGCCGGAAGTGTCCGCCGGAGCGCAACGCCTGAGCTACGTCGATCGTCCACTGTTCGGCTACTTATACGTTTCGCACCCGGTACCCGAAAGTGGCGGGCACGCCACTGCGGTGGTGCTGATGCAGACGGGGCAGCCGGTCGACGGCGCGCCCGCTGGCCTTGCCGAGGAGTTCCGGCGCGACACCGGCGCCGGCGTGCGGTTCGCGGAGCGCGCCGTCGGGCCGCCGACGTGGGTGCTGCGACCGGGCACGGACACGGTGCTGGCCGGCTACGTCGAGCCGGCAACGCAGGCGGCTGCACGTGAGCGGCTTGCCGGCCGGGCGCGACAGCTGGTGCTCGGCCTGGCCGCCGGTGCGTTCAGCGCGCTGGTGATCGCGTGGCTGCAGCTCATGCCGTCCACGCGTGGCGCATACGCGGCGCCCCTGCTCGCCAGCGCCCTCTTCCTCCTGGTGGCGCCGCTCAGCCGGGTACTGCCGCTGCAGCCCTTGTTCTCGCCCGGCTGGTTTCTGCTGGATGCGCCCGGTGAGATCACCCTCGGCGTTCTGCTCGCAGTGCTCCTGCCGGTCATGGCGCTGGTCGCGTCGTGGCGGCCGCCGACGATTCGAAGGGCCTTCATGCTCGCCGTCGTGGTGGGGGCCGGCATCGCAGCGGCCGCGTACGCCGCGCTCACTGGCCTGCTGCTCGCCGCCTCCGCCCCGCCACTGCTGGAGAACGGCACCTACCTGTGGGGTACGCTCCAGCTCGCCACCGTGCTGGCTCTGACGCTTCTCGGCGCGCTGCTCCTGCCGCAGCCCGTGCCGCAGGGGCACCCGCGACGAGGGCTCGCTCTGTTGACCGCTGGAGCCGCTCTGGCCGCGCTGCTGGGCGCACTGCTCATCGCACGCTGGCGGACGAGCGGCGCCGCGCCATTGCAGTCACCCGGGCTCTGGTGGGCGGCTTTCTGGGCCGCTCCCTTCACACTGCTCGGCCTGGGGCTGCGCCACCGTACGCAGCAGCCCGGCCGCCTCTTCCGTACCCTGTGCGCCGGTTGGCTGGCAGTCACGTTCACGCTGCCCATGCTGTGGACCGCCCACACCGCCGCGCGTGTGTCGGCCGCCGAGCGCTCGCTGGCGACGCTCGGCGTCCAGCCGACCGCGGAGCCCTATATCGCGTACCTGTTGCGCCGCTTCGCCGAGGAGGCCAACGCACGCGCGCGGTTGGGCGAGGCCGGCATCCACCTGATGTACCGCTCCTGGCTGGCCAGCGGCCTGGCGGAGGCCGGATACCCTGCTCAGATCCTGCTCTGGGACAGTGATCGCGAGCCGGTTCTCGAGTTGCACCTCGCCGGCGCGCGCGACCCGGTGCCCGTCCCGGCTGCGCTCCGCATGTCTCTGAACGCGCTGATGGACTGGGCCGCCCAGGCAGGAGAGCCGGTCGTGGATGCGGCGCCCGAACCGCCCGAGGCCAGTGTCGCGGCGGCGATCCCGCTGCCCTTCGGCTTCGCGATGACCGCTGTCGTGCCGCCGCGCCGGACCCTCGAGCTGACCCCGGCGCTGGAGAGCTTCCTGGGCTCACCGCCGCGACTCGACGCGGATCTGGAGATCGTGCCCGCTCTCGGCTCGGCCGCACCACAGGAGGGCGACAGCGTGCTGTGGTACCGCACCGAACGTGGCTGGCGGAGCGAAGCACTGGTCAGCTTTCCCAACGAGTCCGCGCACGCCCATCTGTCGATTCCGGTTTCCGCGCCAGGCGTCCTCTCTGCCCGCGCTGCGCTTCTCGCCGCCGCCGACCTCGCCGTGCTGACTTTGCTCTGGCTGGTCGGCCGAACCGCTGCGGGGTCGTGGGTGCGGCCCGCCACCGGTTGGTGGGGCTGGCTGCGCAGCTTCCGGGCGCGCGTCACCCTTGCGCTGTTCGCCTTCTTCCTGCTGCCCACGATCGTTTTCGGCACGCTGGCGTACCGCGCCGTGGCCGGCGAGGCCGTGCGCGCCGCCGAGCTGCTCGCCACCAGCGCGGCCGACGCGGCGACGGCCGCCTACGGCGCCTCACCGGGTGATCTCAACGCGATCGCCGAACGCATCGGTCACGAGGTGCTGTACTACTTCGCTGGCGATCTCGTGCAGGCCTCCTCGCCGGAAGCCGTGCACCTCGGGCTCTACGGCGCGTGGA
This sequence comes from Longimicrobiales bacterium, assembly GCA_050732635.1. Lineage (GTDB taxonomy): Bacteria > Gemmatimonadota > Gemmatimonadetes > Longimicrobiales > RSA9 > JBOHRE01. Next base: position 2,362 of record JBOHRE010000143.1, read on the forward strand.
TGCCACCGGACATCTACCTCGCGCTGGAGTCGGGCGAGCAATTCGCGGCTTCACAGCTCCGACGTATCGGCGACGCCCGCTATGTGCTGGCCTTCCATTCCTTGGCGCCGGCAGGCACACTCGCCGTTCCGGTCTCGCTCGCGGTCGGCGACGCGGTGACGCGCCAGCGCGAGTTGATGCACCTGATCTTGTTCGCCGCGCTGCTCGGTGGGCTGCTCTCGCTCTGGCTCAGCGTGTACGTGGCGCGCGCGCTGGCCCGTCCGATCGGCAGTCTGCGCCGCGCCGCCGCCGCCGTGGGCCGCGGCCAACTCGATCTGCGTCTGCCGACACGGCGCGCCGACGAGTTCGGCGACCTCTTCGAATCATTCAACGAGATGGTGCGGCGGCTGCGGCGAGCTCGCTCGCGCGAGCTGCGCACCGCACGCGTCCTGGCGTGGGGCGAGATGGCAAGGCAGGTCGCGCATGAGATCAAGAACCCGCTGACGCCGATCAAGCTCTCCGTGCAGCACCTGCGTCGCGCCTGGATCGATCGGCGCAGTGACTTCGGCGGGATCCTCCAGACGAACGTCGAGCAGATGCTGAGCGAGATCGATCGCTTGAGCGACATTGCGCGCGCGTTCTCCCGCTATGGCGCACCCGCAGAGGCGTCCGGGCCGCTCGTCCCGGTCGACGTCGCTTCCGTGATCCGCGAGACGCTCGCGTTGTACCGAGCCGCCGAACCCGACATTACCTACGACGTGCGTGTCGAGGAGGACCTGCCCCGTGCGCAGGCGCGCAGCGGCGAGCTGAAGGAGGTGCTGATCAACCTGCTCGAGAATGCGCGCGCGGCAGTCGGACCCGGCGGCGTAGTCGATGTGGTCACCGAACGCATGCGCGACGGCATCACCTTGTGCGTCAGCGACGACGGCGAAGGCATTCCTGCGGAGCTGCTGCCGCGCGTGTTCGACCCGCACTTCTCGACGCGCACCGCCGGGGCCGGGCTGGGGCTCGCGATCGTGCGCCGACTCGTGGAGAGCTGGGGCGGCGCCGTCGCGGTCGAGAGCGAGCCCACAAAAGGAACCACCGTCCGGATCCAGCTCGAGATCGCGGACGGTGGCGGAGCGGCTGTGCCCGGCGGCCGCTGAGCGCAGGCCCTGAACGCTACTGCGATGCGCGGTAGTTGATCACCTGCTCAGTCGGCGCACCGACGGGCGGAACGATGACCAGCGAAACGGCCTGGCCCGGTTCGAGCGCAGCCGCGACGCGCTCGACGTCACCGACGCCGTTGACCTCGCGCCCATTGATCTCGAGCACGATCGCACCGGGTGGCACGCCGGCCTGGCGCGCCGGCGTGTAGGGCAGGACCTCGGTGATGACCACGCCGCCGCGACGCCGTCGCTGCGCGTCGAGCTCGAGCTGCTGCGCGACCTGCTGCGTCAGCGGCGCGACCGAGAAGCCGAGCAGATCGCGCGACGTGCGCTGCGCGACCGCTTCGCGACGCTGCGGCTGCGGCCGCTCGAACTCGCCGAGCTCCACGCGCACGTCGCGCCGCTGCCGATCCCGGACCACCGTCAGCGTTACTTCTTCGCCCGGCTGCATCTGCGCGAGTCGCGTGATCAGCTCCGTATCATCCTGGATCCGATCGCCATCGACGGCCAGAATGACATCCCGGATCTGGAGCCGGGCCTCGGCCGCGGGCGAGCCCGGCTGCACCTGCACGACCTCGGCGCCACGGACCTCGCTCAGGCCGTAGACCTCCGCGTCCACCTCCGTGATCTCCTGCACCAGCACGCCGAGCTGCGGCCGGCGAACGTAGCCGAACTCGATCAGGTCACTCGCGATCTTACTGGCCAGCGAGATCGGGATCGCGAAGCCGTAGCCGGCGCTCACGCCGGTCTCCGAGAAGATCGCCGTGTTGATGCCGACCACGTCACCGAGCAGGTTCACCAACGGGCCGCCCGAGTTGCCGCGGTTGATCGCCGCATCCGTCTGGATGAAGGACTCGATGGCCGTACGCCCGCCCATCTCCTCACCGCCGCGGCTTCGGATGATGCCGAGGTTGCGCCCCAGCGCGCTGACGATGCCGGCCGTCACCGTGAAGTCCAGGCCGAACGGATTGCCCAGCGCCAGCACCCAGTCGCCGACGTTCAGCCGGTCGGAACTGCCGAAGCGCACGATGGGCAGCTCCTGGCCCTCCGCCGGCTCGACCTTGATTACCGCGACGTCCGAGTTCGGGTCCGTGCCCACGACCTGCGCCTGGAACACCCGGCCATCGAGCATGGTCACCGACACTCGCCGCGCATCCTCGACGACGTGGTTGTTCGTCATGATGTAGCCGCGTCGATCGAAGATGAATCCCGAGCCCTGGCCGATCGCCGGCGGCATCTGACCCTGCCGATCCGGCACATCGTCGAAGAACGGGAACGGCAGCGGGAGCTGCCCACGCCGCTGCGCGGTCTGCGGCTGCTGCTCGACCTCGATGAAGACGACGGCAGCCAGCGCCCGCGAAGCGGCGTTCCGGAAGGTCTTCGACAACGCGCCGGCCGTTGCCGTGTCGATCGCCGCCGGCACCACGCCGAGCCGCTCGCGAACATCCTGCTGCAGCGCCTCGCGCTCCTGTGCCTGCGCCCCCTCTTCGCCGCCGCAGCCGGCAACGACTACGAAACCGGCCATGAGCGCGGCGTGCGCCGCAATGCGCATCCTAAACATCAATTGCCTCCAGTCCGTCCGCGGATCTCGTCGTCGACACCACCGCCCGGATGCCCCGTCCTGGGCTGCACGGGACATGCCGATCACGAAATGCTAACGCCACAACGCGGCTGAAGTTCCTGCCTCGCGTCGCGGCTGGCCGATCCAGCCATTCCAGCGCCCAGCCCAACGCCGTATCCTCGCGCGTGCGCTCTACCATCCGTTCACTCGGCCGATGCTCGCCCAGGTTCTGAGCGGCGCCATGATCGGCGTCGACGCGCTGCTCGTGCGCGTCGAGGTCGACGTCGCCCCCGGTCTTCCCGCGATCAGCGTCGTCGGGCTGCCGGAGAGCGCGGTGCGCGAGGGCCGCGAGCGCGTGGCCGCGGCGCTGCACAATGCCGGATTCGATATACCGTCGCGGCGCATCACGATCAACCTAGCGCCGGCGGACGTGCGCAAGGAGGGCAGCGCCTTCGACCTGCCGATCGCGCTCGGCCTGTTGTGCGCGAGTGGCGTGCTGCCGCCGCCCTCGCTCGGCGGCTTGTGCTGTCTCGGCGAACTGGGGTTGGATGGTGAGCTGCGCCCGGTGCGCGGCGCGATCTCCGTCGCATTCGCCTGCGCCGAGGCTGGCGTTCGCTGCCTTGTGCTGCCGGCTGCGAACGCCGCCGAAGCTGCGGTGGTCGAGGCGCTCGACGTACGCGCAGCGGTGGGCCTGGGCGACGTCGTCCGTCACCTCACCGGCCACGCGCCGCTGACGCGGACGCGGCTCGATCCGTCGGCCGCGCTGGCCGGTACGCCGACAGGTCCGCGCGTCGATTTCGCCGATGTGCGCGGTCAGCAGCACGCCAGACGCGCGCTCGAGGTCGCCGCTGCGGGCGGGCACAACACACTGCTCGAGGGACCGCCGGGCGCAGGCAAGTCGATGCTGGCGCGGCGCATGCCCACGATCCTGCCGCCGCTCACGCTGGTCGAGGCGATCGAGGTGACTCGTGTCCACTCTGCGGCCGGCCGACTTCGCCCGGGCAACGCACTCGTGGAGCGCCGGCCGTTTCGTGCGCCGCACCACAGCGTCAGCGAAGCCGGCCTGGTTGGCGGCGGCCCCGTGCCGCGGCCGGGCGAGGCGTCGCTTGCGCATCACGGGGTCCTGTTCCTGGACGAGTTTCCGGAGTTCCAGCGGCGGTCGCTCGAGTCTCTGCGGCAGCCACTCGAAGACGGTAGCGTCCATATCGGCCGAGCCCGGGTCGGCCTGACGTTTCCTGCTCGCTTCATGTTGATTGCGGCCATGAACCCCTGTCCGTGCGGGTTCCATGGCGACGGCGTGGGCCGCTGCATCTGTCACGTCGGCGAGGTGCGGCGCTATCGTTCGCGCCTGTCGGGACCATTGCTCGACCGCATCGATCTGCACGTCGACGTGCCGGCGC
>JBOHRE010000144.1:0-6345 GCA_050732635.1 Longimicrobiales bacterium
CCTCGCCACCTCCGCGACCGGTCGGTCTTCCTCAATCACTCGCTGAACGGCCTGCAGCTTGAATTCCTTGGAGAATCGCCGGGCCATGACACACCCCTCTGGAGCTGTTGCTCCTCCTAAATGGTGTGTCCACTTTTCCGGGGCAAGCTCACAACATTCATTTTTGTTTGTTTGTTTTTTCTCCGCGCCCTCCGCGTTCTCAGCGGTTAATGTCCTCTGCTCAGCGCCCTTCAAAAACCGCAGGGCGTGGATAGACCGCGCGCAACGCACTCGTTACGCGGGATCGGGAACGCGGAGGGGATCGTCTCGCTGGCACTGAAGCGCGGCAGCTGGTCGAGCCGGCCGAAGCGGCGGTGGTCGAGCCAGCGGTGACCGCCCTCGAGCATCAGCGAGAGCCAGCGTTGCTCGAGCAGTTCCGTGATGAAGGCATCGTCGGTTGCCGGAACCGCGATCGGCGGCAGCCCGCCCGAGCGCTGCCGGATGCTGTTCAGGTCGGCGATGGCGCCGGCGCGGTCACCGGTGAACCAGCGGGCTTCGGCGCGTAGCAGGGTCAGCTCTTCGTTACGGATGATCGGCACGGGGGAGGCCAGGTCCTCGTAGATCGTGAACCGGACATCCGAGGCAACGCCACTCGCGTCGGTCTGCGGCGGATCCAGGATCGCGGTCTTGGCAGCCACGCGGTCATCCAGCGAGCCGTCGGGCTTGCGGTCGGGCGCGGTGCGCGCCGAGGGGTGCGCCACGATCTGCGGGTCGGAGCCCTGGAACAGGCCGTTGGCCACGTCGCCCGAGCCGGTGCCGAACGCATGGTAGACGCCCAGATCCAACGGCCCAGCGGGATCGAAGAACGAGGCAGTGAGCGATGTCAACGCGCTCGCATAGTTCTCCATGTACACGTCGACGCGCGCGCGCAGCGCACGGTTGAAGCTGCGGAACGCCGCCGGCGTGGCAAAGCCCGTGAACCCGGAGGTCAATTGGAACGGGAACGAGCCGCCCCCGCTGCTCAGGTGGGCATCGGCCTCATCGAGCAGATCCACGATGTGCGCGAAGACCTCAGCCTTGCTGACGAACGGCGCGAGCTCCGCGTCGAGCGGGCGGTTCACGTCGATGACCGCCCCGTTCACGTCGCGCATGTTCACGACGATGAGGAAGTCCAGGGCCTGGATCGTCTTGGCGAAGCCGCGGATCGCCTCGAGCTCGGCTGCGCTGAAGCCGCTGACCTGGTCGAGCGCGTTCAGCACGATGCTCGCGTTGCGCAGGTTCGCGTAGCGCGGCGCCCAGCCGCTGCCGCCGAAGGCGCCGTTGCCGGGGTCCAGCGCGCCCGCGAGCATCTCGTCGATGTAGCGCGGATCGGAGTTGTCGAAGGTGATCGACTCACGGCCGAGGATGCCGAGGTGCGCGACATAGCCGGTCTGCGCAGCCATGCCGGCGCGGGCGCCGATCATCAACCCCTGCGTGGCGTCGATCACCGCGGCGCGGGTCGGGTTCTGCTCCAGCGTCTCGAGCCCCGGATTGTTGAGGTCCGGGATCATGAAATCGGTGTCACAGCCGGCGGCCAACACCGCTGCGAACACGAGCGCCGGGATCCGGCTCAACGTCTGCTTCGCTGTATTCATGGTTCGGCTCGTCATGTCAGAAGACCAGGTCGACGGAAAGCCAGAAGCTGCGGCTCGGCGGGAACGGCGCGACGTCGATGTTTCGCGCGATGGACTGGTTGCCGAAATTGCTGACCTCCGGGTCCAGGCCCAGGTAATCGGTGAAGGTCAGCAGGTTGCGTCCGCTCAGCGACAGCCTTGCGGTCTGCAGCGCCGGGCCCGCGATGCGCTGGAACAGATCCACGGGCAGCTCGTAGCCGAGCGTGACCTCGCGCACCTTGACGTAGCTGCCGTCCTCGATGTAGCCGCGGCTGTCGCGCAGGTTGCCGCGCCGCGTGATGCGGCGCTCGCCGGCACCGAGCTGGACGACCGTGCCGTCGGCCAGTGTTAACGGCTGCGGGTTCGCCTTGAAATCGACCGAGTTGGCGCCCGCGTCGGCCAGGAACTGCGTCAGGTTGATCACCGCATTGCCCTTCGACCAGTCGACCAGCGAGGAGAGCTGGAAGCGGCCGAACTCGAGGTCGTTGGCAAAGCCGATGCGGAAGTCGGGGTTCGCGTCACCGACCTTGGCCACGATGATGTTGCCGTCGGCATCGAGGCCGGCGTTCGCCACGATCTGCGTGGCCGAGGCGCCTTCCTCGATGCGGAACGCACCGAGCGAGGTGCCAAAGCCGCCGGTCTCGAAGGCCGGCACGGGCAGCGACGTGACCTCGCTGCGGTCGCCATAGAACGTGGTGCGCGAGATCCAGCGGAAGTCGCCGGTGCGGATCGGCGTCGCGCTCAACGCGAGCTCGAGCCCGCGCACGCGCAGCTCGCCGCCGTTGAAGATCTGCGTGGCGAAGCCGGTCGACGGCGCCAGCGTGCGCTGCAGCAGCAGGTCCGAGATGTTCTTCTGGAAGACGGTCGCCTCGAAGAGCACACTGCTGTCGAAGAGCGTGGCATCGAAGCCGCCCTCGATCTCCGACTGCCGTTCCGGCTGTAGCCCGGCATCACCCGCAACGCCCTGAACCACCAGGCCGGGCAGACCCTCGATGTTCGTGGTCGCCGTCAGCGGAGTGAACTTCTGGCCGTACTGCGGCTGGTTGCCACTCTGACCGTACGCGACGCGCAGCTTCAGGCCGTCGAGCCAATCGGTCAGCGCGTCGAAGCGGTATGACGCCGCGGCTTTCGGGTAGAAGAAGTACTGGTTCGGGTCGCCGTTGACACTGCTGCGATCGGCGCGCAGGCCCGCGGTCAGCAGCACCCGCTCATCGCGCAGCAGCACCTCCTCCTGAGCGAAAAAGCCGAGGTCGCGCACGACCTGGCGCTGCTCGCGAATCTGCTGGACCACGCCGGCGTCGCGATTCGGCTGGCCGGCCGTCAGGCCGTAGGCCTCGATGCGCGCGGTGTTGAGGTCACGGTCCTCGTACTGCACGCCTGCCGTGAGCGTCGCATTCAGACCGCCCGGACTCGTGTAGTTGTGAATCAGGTGCGCGGTCATGGTCAGGTCCATGTTGTCGCTGTTGCTGAGCAGCGACGTTCCGGGCAGACCATCCGCCGGCTCGAACTGCAGCTCGGGTGGGAAGTACAGATCGTTCTGCTGTGCGAAGAAGTCGACACCGACCGTGCCGAGCAGCGAGATGCGGTGCGCGTCACGCTCGTAGGCGTCGAGCTCCGCAGTGCCGCCGGCGATGAAGCGCCAGACGTCCTCGTCGTTCTGCGCGAGGGCTGCCGTCTCCAACGGGTTGCTGCGCTCGAACAGGTTGTCGGGGTACTGGCCGTCCGCGCCCGGCGACAGGTCGAAGAAGTTGGGCGTGAACGGCAGCACCATGTAATAGCTCGTGCCGCTGTTGTCGTTGTTCGTCAGCCCGCGCTGCGCCAGCGTGTGCAGCAGGTTGGTGTTCGCCGTGAGCCGGAATCGGTCGCCGAACTCCTGGTGCAGGTTAACGCGCACACCCTGCTTCTCGAAGCCGGTGTTCGCGATGATGCCTTCATCATCCTTGACCGTACCGGAGATGAAGTAGCGGGTGTCCTCATCACCGCCGCTCACGCTCAGCACGGTTTCACTCGACAGCTCGCTGCGCCCGGCAAGCTGGTCTTCGTGGTCGAAGACCTGGATGGGCGAGCCATCGGCGTTGAAGAACTCGGCGGCCCCACTGCCGAAGGCGGCGACTGCCTCGTCGCGCGTCCAGTTGCGCGCACCGAGCTCGTTGGAGCGGACGAAGGTGCCGACCCGCTGCGTCAGACTGAAGCGCGGCGCGCCGGGCACGCCGCGCTTCGTCGTGATCAGGATCACGCCGTTCGATGCGCGCGAGCCGTACAGCGCAGCCGCCGACGCGCCCTTCAGGATCTCGATCCGCTCGATATCATTCGGGTTGAGGTCGACCGCGCGATTCACCACGGCGTCCTGGGTGAGCGCCGGGTTCGACCCACCCGATGCCTGCGTGACCGCGTTCGCGTTCGAGGCGATCGCCACGTTGCTGACCACGACGCCGTCGACCACGTACAGCGGCTCGTTCTCGCCAATGACGGTCGAGACACCGCGCAGCCGAACCTGGACGCCGCCGCCCGGCGCGCCGGAGTTCGTCTCGATCAGCGCGCCCGCCACCTTGCCCTGCATGATCTTCTCGATCGACTCCGCGGGCGGCGCCTCCTCGACCTCGCGCGTCGTCACCGTAGCCACCGCATTGGCCAGGTTGCGACGCGCCACACTGGTCGCCTGGCCCGTGACGACGATGCCCTCGAGGTCGAGCACGTCGATCTCGAGCGCGATCGTGACCGTGCTTTCGCCGGCCGGCACCGTCACGTTGCGGGTCAGATAGCCGAGGTTCGTGAGCTGCAGCACCGCCTCGCCCGCCGGCACTTCGATCGTGAAGCGACCGGCGACATCGGTCGTGGCGGCCGCGCCCGTGGCCGGCACGACCACGTACGCATTGGCCAGCGGCTGCCCGTCCGGGCCGGTGACCAAGCCGCGGATCTGACGCTGCTGCGCGGCGAGCGGAACGACGGCCAACAGCGCGAGGAGCAGCGCGCATGTCGGTGCACGGCTTCGGATGTTCACGGGTTCGTCTCCGGTGATTGACGAGAGAGCGAGGGCCTGTCGCCCTGCGCGCGGATCTTATTCGACTCCTACACGCACTGTCAAAGTATTCCCAACCAGGAACGTCCAGGGGGCCTCGATGTTTGACGCCCGCCCGGGCATGAACCGCAGAGTACGCCGAGAACGCTGAGATTACCGGCACTACGTTTGGTCATCGGCACGCCCAATATTTTTGTTTGTTTTTTTCCGCGCGCCCTCAGCGCCTCGGCGGTTCCATACAAAGGTTTCTCTCCGCGCGCTCTGCGTCCTCGGCGGTTCCATACAAAGGCCCCTCTCCGCGTGCTCTGCGTCCTCGGCGGTTACAAGAGGATGACGGAGGCGAGGCCGAGCAGCAGGAAGAAGCCAGCGATATCGGTAAAGGCGGTGACGAACACCGAGGAGGCGACGGCGGGATCGACGCCCACGCTCTCGAGCAGCGTGGGCACGAAGGCGCCGGCCACCGAGGCCACGACGAGATTGCCCCACATGGCGAGCAGCACGACGACGCCCAGCATCGCGCTACCCTGCCAGATGAAGCTGAGGGCGCCGATCACGACACCGAGCACCAGCCCGTTGAACAGTCCGACCAGCATTTCCTTGCCGACGACGCCCCAACGTCCGCCCGGCTCATCGGCCAGGGCGAGGCGCCGCACGGTGACGGCGAGCGCTTGCGTGCCGGCGTTGCCGCCCATGCCGGCGATCACGGGCATGATCGCGGCGAGCAGAGCCATGGCCTCGATGGTATCGGCGAACAGAACGACGACCGAAGCAGCCACGCCCGCGGTAATGAGGTTGAGGCCGAGCCACGGCAAGCGGCTGCGCACCGTTTCGAGCCAGCCGCCGCGCAGCTCCTCGTCGGCGGTCGTGCCGGCGAGGCGGAGCAGATCCTCGGTCTGCTCGGCCTCGATGACGTCCATGACGTCGTCCCACGTGATGCGACCGAGCAGGATGTTATCCGGGCCCACGACGCCGATCGATGGCAGGTTGTAGCGCGCGATAATGCGGCCGACCTCCTCCTGATCGAGGTCGACCGGCACCGTTGCGATCGGCGGCTCGACGAGCTCCTCCAGTCGCGTCGACGGTTCGGCCAACACGAGATCGTGGAGCGAGATGGTCCCGCGCAACCGCCGGAAGTAGTCGACGACGAACACCGTGTAGAACTCGCTGCCGAGCTCGCGCGCCTGGCGGCGTACCGCCTCGATCGCCTCTCCCGCGGTCAGGTGGACGGAAACGGCCACCAGCTCGGTGGTCATGATGCCACCGGCGGAATCATCCGGATACTGCAACAGCTTGCGCAGCTCGCCGGCTTCAATGCCGGGCAGTGCGGCGAGCACACGCGCCTGCTCGTCGGGCTCGAGCTCCTGGATCAGGTCGACCGCATCATCGTCGGAGAGCTGGCCGACCAGCTCGCCGATGCGGACGGGATCGAGCGAGGCGAGGATCTCCTCGGGCCGCTCGCCGCTTTCCATTTCGGCGAGGGACTCCGAGGCGAGCTCGGCGGGTAGCAGCTCGAGCAGATACAGGCGCTCGGGCTCGTCGAGCGCCTCCAGAATGTCGGCGACGTCGCTCGGATGGAACTCCGCTACGAACGCGGCGAGCGCGGTCCTATCCCGGCGCGCGATCAGCCCTTGCACGCGCTCGATCCGCTCGCGCGGATCGCGCTCGCGGGTCGGCGTGTCACCGACCGTGCTCATC
>JBOHRE010000145.1:0-6131 GCA_050732635.1 Longimicrobiales bacterium
GCCCCATTCACCCCGTACTCTGCATCGCCGCCGCGATGCCGTTGATGCTGAGGAACAGCAGCTCGCGCAGCGCGTCGCGGCGGTCTGACGCGTTCGCGATGACGTCCGTCTCGCGCCAGCGGCGCAGCAGCTCGACCTGCAGCAGGTTGAGCACGTCCGTGTAGGGGTTGCGCAGCGCGATCGACTTCTGGATCACCGGCGAATCGTCCAGCAGCTCGCGCTGGCCGGTCACACGCAGGATCGCGGCGCGGGCGCGCGCGAACTCGGCGGCGATGAGCGCGTGGACGTGCTCGTCGCCCGCGAGCCGGGCATAGTGGCAGGCGATGTCGAGCCGCGCGCGCGCCATCTCGCGCTGCGCGTTGTCGACCACCGCGCGGAAGAACGGCCAGGCGCGGTACCACTCCACGAGCGTGCGCCAGGCGGAGTCGCCTGCGGCCGCCGCGGCGTCGAACGCCGCGCCGACGCCGTACCAGCCCGGCACGATCCAGCGCGTCTGCGTCCAGGCAAAGACCCACGGGATGGCGCGCAGGTCGTCGAAGCTGACCTCGGCGGCCGCGCGGCGCGAGACCGGCCGCGACGCGATCGGCAGCCGGCTGATCTGCTCGATGGGTGTCGCGCGCACGTACCACTCCCAGAAGCCGTCCGCGTCGATGAGCCCGCGGTACGCCCGCATGGAAGCCCCCGCGAGCCGATCCATGAGGTCGTCGTCGTTGGCGTTCGCGCCCGCGCCACCATCCAGCTCCGTCGCCCCGCGCCCGCCCTCGCCCCCGCCCCCCATCACAGCCGACACGAGCTGCTCCGTGTGCCGGTGCGCCAGCTCCGCCAACGCATACCGAAACGAGATCACCTCGCCCTGCTCCGTCACGCGGATGCGGCCGTTGCGCGCCTCGGCCGGCAGCGCGAGGATCGCCTGGCCGGCACGGCCGCCGCCGCGGCCGACGGTGCCGCCGCGGCCGTGGAACAGCCGGAACGTGACGTCGTGCTCCCGGCACACGCGCCCGAGCGCGGCCTGCGCGCCGTGCAGCGCCCAGTTGGCCATCCAGTAGCCGCCATCCTTGTTCGAGTCGGAGTAGCCGAGCATGATCTCCTGGAAGCGGCCGCGCGCGGCGAGCTGCAGCGCGTACACCGGATCGCCGAACAGCGCGGCCATACGCTCGCCGGCCGCGGCGAGGTCGTCGATGGTCTCGAAGAGCGGCACGACGTCGAGCGCGCTTTCCGGCCGCTCGTCCACCACGCGCCACAGCCCGACCTGCTTGGCCAGCAGCAGCGGCTCGAGCATGTCGCTGACCGCGTGCGTCATGCTGATGATGTAGCAGCCGACGGCGTCCGGCTGGCGCGCGAGCGCGTCGCCGAGCACGCCGAACGTCGCGAGCGCGTCGCGGGCGACGTCGCCAGTGACTCCGTCCGGCGTCTCCAGCGTGCGCGGCTCGAGCAGCGCGCGGCGCAGCACCTCGAGCCTGGCCGGCTCGTCGAGCGCGCTGTAGTCCGCGGCGACGCCGGCCGCAGCCAGCAGCTCGGCCACCGCGCGCTCGTGCACGCCGCTGTGCTGCCGCACGTCGAGCGCGGCCAGGTGGAAGCCGAAGGTGCGCGCGAGCGTGCGCACGCGCGCGAGGCGGCCGCGCCGCGCGACGTCGCCGAAGCCGGACTCCTCCAGGCTCGCCGCGATCAGGTCGAGGTCCGCGCAGTAGCGCGCGGCCGTGTACTCCGCATCGTCCGCGCGGATCTGTTCGAGCATGCGCGTGAGCAGGCGCCGGTAGGGCTCGTGGCGGAACACGTCGGTGGCGACGTCGCCCGTCTGCGCCAGCGCGTGCTCCAGCCTCGCCGGCACCGCGGCCTGGCGGTCCGAGATGCTCAGCTCACCGCGCAGCGCCTCCAGCTCCGCGGCGTGCAGCGCGCGCGCTGCGCTGCGGTGCCGCTGGAGTGTCCAGCGCACGACTTCCGGCGTCACGTTCGGGTTGCCGTCCCGATCGCCACCGATCCACGAGCGCCAGCGCAGGAAGACCGGCACGTCCTCGCGCTCGCCAGCGGCGCCGTAGTGCCGCGCCAGCGCGCGCGTCACGTCACGGTGGATGCGCGGCGCGGTCTCCCAGACGGCGGCCTGCAGGAAGTACAGGCCCTGCTCGACCTCGTCGCGCACGCTCGGCCGCTCCGCGCGGATCTCGTCGGTCGCCAGCAGCAGCGCGACCTCGGCCTCCAGAGCGTCGAGCGCGGAGCGCTCCTCGTCCGGCGTCGCATCCGCGCGGCGCAGTTGCGACAGCAGCTCGGCGACCCGCTTCTGCTTGTCCAGCACGGTGCGCCGCCGCGCCTCGGTCGGGTGCGCCGTCAGTGTCGGCTGGATGTCGAGCCGCGCCAGGCGACTGGCGACATCCTCCAGCGGCACACCGGCCGCGCGCAGCCGCGCGACTGCGTCGTCGATCGATTCGGGCCGCGGCTGCCCGCCATCCGCCGCCTCGCGCGAGCGCTCGCGGTTGATGCGCAGGATCTCCTGCTTCTCCGCCTGGTTGACCAGGTGGAAGAAGACGCCGTACGCGCGCAGCAGCCAGCGGATCTCGCGCTCCGACAGCGCGCGGATGCGCGCAACGGCGGCGTCGCGCAGCGACGCGTCCCCTTCTGCCGCCGCGCGCTTGCACAGCAGGCGCAGCTCCTCGACCAGCTCGAACACCGCGTCGCCCGCCTGCGCGCGCACGCGCCGCCCCAGCAGCGTGCCCAGCAGGTCGACGTTCTCGGAGAGCGGGCGGGTGATGCCGGTGGGCTGATCGGCCGTGCTCATCGCGGGAAGACTGCCGGCGTCGTGGTCATTGCGGTCGGTGGTGGGTGGCCGCGTTCATTGCCGCCGACGCCCGCGCAGCATCCGGGCCGAGCAGCACTGGCCCCGGCTCCCCGGGGCGGGTAGGCCCCCGGCGCCCGCCCCCGCCCCCGCGCCCGCCCCTCAACCTGTCAGACCACCCGCCTATCTTCGTCGCACCATCACCTCACCAGGAGATCACCCACGCCATGGACACCACGATCCTGCTGGACCACGAGCCCACATCCGACGGCGCGCAGCTCGTCGTGCGCGCGCTGCTATGCGCATTCGCGGCGCGGCACCGGCCGAGGACGCGCGCGCGCCGCTGAACCTCGCTCTCGTGCTGGACCGTTCCGGCTCGATGGCGGGCGAGAAGCTGGCGGCCGCGAAGGCGGCCGCGACGCAGCTCGCGCGGCGCGTGCGCGAGAGGGACGTCATCAGCGTCGTCATCTATGACGACAGCGTCGACACGGTCGTGGACGCCGCGCCGGTGACCGACCGCGACGCGCTACTCGCGGGCATCGCCGCGATCGAGGCCGGCGGCTCGACGAACCTGAGCGGCGGCTGGCTGCGCGGCCGCGACCTGGTCGCGCGCGGCTACCGGCAGGGCGCGGTCAACCGCGTGCTGCTGCTGACGGACGGGCTCGCCAACCACGGCATCACGGACCCCGACCAGCTCAAGGCCCTGTGCGGCACGGCAGCGGCCGTCGGTGTCACCACGACCACGATCGGCTTCGGTGAGGGGTTCGACGAGGTGCTGCTGCGCGGCATGGCGGACGTCGGCCGCGGCGGTACCTACTACGTCGAGGAGTCCGACCAGGCGCTCGACGTCTTCGCCGCCGAGATCGACGGGCTCCTCACGCTCGCCGCGCAGAACGTGGCCGTGCAGGTCTTGCCGGCGCCCGGCGCCGACCTGGCCGTCGTGCATCACGCCTATCCGCGGCGCCAGATCGCGGGCGGCGTGCGTCTCGAGATCGGCGACCTCTTCGCCGGCGAGCCGCGCGCGCTGCTCGCGCAGTTCCTGCTGCCGCTGCCGGCTACGGATGCGACCACGGCCGTCGCCGAGCTCGTCGTCGAGGCGCACGTGCTCGGCGCCGGCGGCTCCGTCGAGCGGCGCGAGGTCCGGCTGCCGATCACCGTGACCGGCACCGACGCGCCGCGCGTCGAGCCCGAGGTGCGTCGCGAGCTGCTCCTGCTCGAGTCCGCCCGCGCGCGCGACGAGGCCCGCGAGCTGGAGCGGCAGGGTGAGTTCGATGCGGCCGGTGAGCGGCTGGGCGACGTCGCCCGTAAGCTCACCGCCGAAGCTGGCGACGACGCCCGGCTGCGCGAGGAGGCCGCCGACCTCGGTGCGCTGGCCCAGTGCTACGCCGCTGGCGACGTCAGAGAGGCCGACCGCAAGTACATGTACATGCGCTCGACGGCGACCTGGCAGAGCCGGCACGGCGCGGCGGACCCGATCTCACGCAGCAAGCTGCGTCGCCGGCCGACGTCCTGAGGCACGGTGCGGCGCCGGCCGGTCGACACGCCGCCGGCCTGAGGCCACGGTGCGGCGGCGGCCAGTCGGCACCGCCGCCGGCCGGCGCCACCGCTCCACCTGCCGCAGTCCGCCGCGGCAGACGTCGGCCATGACCTGCACGGGACCCTACGGCGTTTGGTACAACGTGTACGCCTCGTCGCCAGCGAGCGGTACAACGTGTACGCCTCGTCGCCCGCGAGCGGTACAACCTGTACCAAAACGTCGAGGGCCCCCGCGGTGGCTGCCCGCGGCCGACGTGGGGGTCACGCGGCGCGAACATCGCGAACACCGCGGCCTTGCCATGTTGTCAGCCGAGCGTGATACGTTTGCGGTGTCACCCGGACACCTCCCCGACCGCGGCTGGCCACGCTACCCCCGAGTCGAATGCCCGAACGCATCACCAAGCTGCAGCGCTGGCTCGATCTGATCGCGTTTCTGGTCGGACGACGGCTGCCCGTCGCCGTCGAGCAGATCATGGAGGGCGTGCCCGCGTACGCCGCGAAGTGGCAGACCGAGGACGCCACGGCGCGCGCGACCGCGCGCCGCACGTTCGAGCGTGACAAGGACGAGCTGCGCGCCGCCGGCATCCCGCTCGAGACCGTCACCTACACGGTCAACTACGGCCGCGACGAGGTCGAGGGCTACGGCCTCTCCCGCCGCGACTTCTATCTGCCGTACCTGAAGCTGGTCAGCAAGACGGAAGCGGCGGGCCCGCAGAAGCCCCGAACCGATCGTGCTGCCGATCCCGCTGCTCCCGCTGCCGATCTCGCTGCCGGCATCCCCACACTCGAGCTCGACGCCGGCCAGGCTGGCCTCGCGTTGAACGCATTGCGGGAGATGATGGCGCTCCCCGCGTCGCCGCTGTCCCGTGACGCGCGCTCGGCGTTTCGCAAGCTCGCCTTCGACCTCGACCCCGAGCTCTTCGCCGCGCGGCCGATCTTCTATGTCGAGCACACGCGCGCGCGCGAGGCGGGCGACGTCGTCCGTCGCCTGTCGGACGCGCTGCTCGCCCGCAAGCGCGTGCGTTTCACCTACCACGGCATCTATCGCGGCGAGGCGACGGAGCGCGACGTCGCGCCGTACGGGCTGCTGTTCCAGCACGGCCACTGGTACCTGGTCGGCGACGACGCGCTGCGCAACGACATCCGCGTCTTCCGCGCCGAGCGCATGCAGAACCTCGAGCCGAACACGCGCGCGCCGCACACGCCCGACTACGAGATCCCGGCCGACTTCCGGCTGAGCGACTACACGCGCCGCGAGGCGTGGGAGCTGGGGCTCGAGGAGCCCGTGCGCGCGCTCGTGCTGTTCCGTTTTCCCGCATCGCTTTGGGCCGAGCGCAACGGCAAGGGCGAGCTGGTCGAGACACGCGCTGATGGCGCCGCCGTGCGCGCATTCGACGTGCGGCAGGTCGCGCCGTTCCTGCGCTGGCTGCTCTCCCACGCCGGCGATGCGGACGTGCTCGAGCCGCCGGAGCTGGCGGCCGAGCTGCGCGCGCTCGCGCGTCGCGTCGCCGACGCGCACGCCGAGGCATGACGCGCCAGCGGGCGACGGCGGACGACCGGCTCGCGCGCATCCTGTACCTGCTCGCCGCCGCGGCGGGTGAGCAGGGCGCGGCCTTGCGGGAGCTGGCAGAGGCGCTCGACATCACGCCGACCGAGCTGCTCGATGATCTGCGCGAGGTCAGCGAGCGCGCGTACTACCGCTCGGCTGGCGACGCCGACGATCTGCAGATCACGGTCGAGCGGGACCGCGTGCGCATCTGGACCGGCGGCGAGCTGCGCCGGCCGCCGCGGCTCTCCGCGCGCGAGGCGCTCGCGTTGGGGTTGGGCC
>JBOHRE010000146.1:0-6095 GCA_050732635.1 Longimicrobiales bacterium
GTGGCACGCCGGCGCCCGCCGCGCGTGCGGCCTACGCCGCGCCGCGCGCGCGCATTGCCGAGGCTCGCTGGCTCGCCGAGCGGCGACTGCCGCACGCGCTGATCGACCTCTCCGACGGGCTGGCCGGCGATGTCGCTCATATCGCCGCCGCCAGCCAGGTGCGCATCATCCTCGACGCGGCGTCGATTCCAGTGCATGAAGTGGTGAGCGACGGCGCCCGATCACGCGACGACGCGCTGCGCCTGGCCCTTGGCGGCGGCGAGGACTACGAGCTCTGCTTCACCAGTGAGGCGGGAGCGGTGCAGCCGCTGGTTGCCGGATTCGCCACGCGGTTCGGGCTGCCGCTCACCCGCGTCGGCTGGGTCGAAGAGGGCGCGGGCGTAGCGCTGCGCACCGACGCGGGCGAGATTCGGCCGCTCGACATCAGCGGCTATCGGCATTTCGGATGACCATCCTGCGAACCATCTGGGTTCTGCTGCACCTCATCGTCAGCACCATCCTGCTCGGCACCTGCGCGATCGGGCTCGCGCTGTTCCGCTACCGCGGCAGCGGCTACTGGATGCTCAGCCGCACGTGGTGTCGCTGGATTCTGTGGGTGTCCGGCACACCCGTGTACGTCCAGGGACTGGAGCACGTCGCCGCCGACCGGCCACAGATCATCGTCGCCAATCACGTCTCCTGGTACGACATCTTCGCGATCGGTGCCGCCTTGCCGAAGCACTTCCGCTTCGTGGCCAAGAAGGAGCTCGCCCGGATCCCGCTGTTCGGCCGCGCCTGGAAATCGGCCGGCCATATCTCGATCGACCGGCAGGATCGCGCCGCCGCGATCCAGTCGCTGGCCAGAGCCGAGAGCGCGTTGCGCAGCGACAATAGCGCGCTCGTCCTGTTCCCGGAGGGCACGCGTTCCGCCGATGGGCGGCTGCAGCCGTTCAAGAAGGGCGCCTTCATGCTCGCACTGGGAACCGGTGTCGAGGTGCTGCCGGTCGCGGTCATCGGCACCGAGCGCATCATGCGCAAGAACGACTGGCGTGTGCATCCGGCCGCGATTATCCTTCGCTTCGCTCGACCGTTCCGGCCCGGGGATTACGGCGAGCCGGGGCGTGACGCACTCATGCGCGACGTGCGCGGACGCATCACCGACCTGCTCCGGGACGTGCCGCTCGAGACGGCCGCTGCGCGGGTGAGTTGATTCGGCCTCGGTTCTTGGGCTTGGAGGGGAGGGCTCGCGTGGGCTACATCGAGAGTATACACGCGCGAGAGATCCTCGACTCGCGCGGCAATCCGACGGTCGAAGCCGAGGTCGTGCTGGACACCGGCGCGGCCGGCCGGGCCGCGGTGCCCAGCGGCGCCTCGACCGGCGAGCACGAGGCTGTCGAGCTGCGCGACGCTGACGCCGCCCGCTACCTCGGCCGCGGCGTCGCCAGCGCGGTACGCAACGTCAATGACGCGATCGCCTCGGAGCTGATCGGGTTCGAGGCCGCCGACCAGGCCGCGCTCGACAATACGCTGATCGAGCTGGACGGTACGCCGAACAAGGACAGACTGGGGGCAAACGCGATTCTCGCCGTGTCGCTGGCCAACGCGCGTGCCGCCGCAGAGGATGCGGGCCTGCCGCTCTACCGCTACCTCGGCGGCCCAGCGGCCACCCTCATGCCCGTGCCCTTGATGAACATCCTCAATGGTGGTGCGCATGCAGCCAACAACGTCGACATCCAGGAGTTCATGATCGCGCCGATCGGCGCGGAGCGATTCGACGAGGCCCTGCGGATCGGTGTCGAGGTCTTCCATGCGCTCAAGGGCGTGCTGGCCAAGAGCGGCAGGAGCACGGCCGTTGGCGACGAAGGTGGCTTCGCGCCGGACCTCGCGTCGAACGAGGAGGCCATCGAGGTCGTCATCGAGGCGATTGGCAAGGCCGGCTACGAGCCGGGCGGTGATGTGGTACTCGCCCTGGATGTCGCGGCCAGCGAGCTGTACCGCGACGGCGCGTATGTCTTCCACAAGTCAGGCGGCGAGGCGCGCTCGGCCGAGCAAATCGTCGACTACTGGACGGGCTGGGTCGACCGCTACCCGATCGTGTCGATCGAGGATCCACTCGATGAAAACGACTGGGAGGGCTGGGAATCGCTCACCTCGCGCCTGGGCGAGCGCGTTCAGCTCGTCGGTGACGACCTCTTCGTTACCAATACCGAGCGACTGGCCCGCGGCATCGAGACCGGCGCCGGCAACGCGATCCTGATCAAGGTGAACCAGATCGGTACGCTGACCGAGACGCTCGACGCGATCGAGCTCGCTCGTCGTAACGGCATGCGTTTCATCATCAGTCATCGCTCCGGCGAGACCGAGGACACCTTCATCGCCGACCTCGCGGTCGCCACGCGCGCCGGTCAGATCAAGACGGGCAGCGCCAGCCGCAGCGACCGTGTCGCGAAGTACAACCAACTCCTGCGTATCGCAGAGGACCTCGGCGCCACGGCGCTGTACCCCGGCATGGAGGCGTTCTGAGCGCATGAGACTGCGTCGCTTCATCCTGCCGGTCATCGCCGGCGCTGCGGTCTACTACGCCTTGTTCGGCGGGGAGTACTCGTTGCTCGAGTTGAAGCGCATGGAACGAGAGCGGGCCCGTGAAGCCGCTGCGCTCGAAACCGCTGAGCAACAGAACGAGCGGCTACGGCACCGCGCCGATTCGCTCGCAACGGATCCAGCTACTCTCGAGCGACTCGCCCGTGAGCGCTTTGGCATGATTCGCGACGGCGAACGTCTCTACCGCTTCGCCGACACGCCACTCGCTCTGCCGGTCGATTCGGCACGACCCCGTTGACCCTCACGCTGGCACGAGCAGTGCCTACTCGCGTTCCTCGATCGATCGGGCGCACCACAACCAGGAGGCCTTGATGGCACAGCCCCGCAAGAGACGCACGTCGCGCAAATCATCGAAGAAGTCGACCAAGAAGCGCGGCGCCAAGCGCACGGCCGGCAGGAAGCGCGCGCGCAAGAGCAGCGCAACGAAGAGCCGCGGCGCAGCAAAACGAGGCGCTACGAAGAAGGCGCGGTCGAGGAAGACCGGCGCGAAGCGGACTGGTGCCCGCAAGGCGGCCAAGCGCCGCGGCACGAAGAAGAGCGGAGCCAAGCGCTCAGCCAGCAAGCGGCGCGGCACCAAGAAGGCCGGTGCGCGTAAGACGGCGGGCCGCAAGCGCGGGGCGCGGAGTACCCGTCGCCGGAGTACTCGGAGGTCCGTACCGAAGAAGGCGGTCACGGCCGTGACCGAGACGCTCGACGATCTCCGCGATGCAGTGGAGCGGGCGATCGATCGCATCACGGAACGCTGATGCGACGCCGGAGGCGGGTTCGACCCTCCGGCGACGCCATCCAGGGCCATGCATGATGGCCGGCCGGCTAAGGCGGGGGACTCGCGCCGGCCGGTACGGCCGGGCTCACCCCGTCATTGCTAAGCCACGCTGTGCCAGTGGTTTGCCGACACTCGCGGGCGTTGACGACGACGCCGGATCCGGCTAAATTTCAGATCTATTGTCGGCCAGACGGCTGGGTAGCTCAACGGTAGAGCAGCGGAGTCATAATCCGTCGGTTGGGGGTTCGATTCCCTCCCCAGCTATGAGTCGGCGGCGGCCCGACGAGTCACTCGTCGGGCCGTTCGCATCCCGGCGCTGCCAATTGACCTGGAGGGCGCAGTGAACCAGCCCCGCGTGGACGTACGCCGCAACCCCGATCGCGCTCGCTTCGAAAGCGAGGTCGACGGCGGCACGGCGGTCATGACCTATCGCGAGCAGGATGGCGTCCTCGAGCTGCTGCACACGGAGGTGCCGCAGCTGTCGCGCAGGCGCGGGATCGCCAGCGCGATCGCGAGGCACGCGCTCGATTACGCCCGCGAGCGCGGGTTCATGGTAAAGCCGATCTGCCCGTTCGTCGTCCGCTACATCGAGCGCAATCCCGAGTACGCGGACCTGGTGCCGGCGAGTTGACTCCCTGATCGACGGCGCCGGGCCTTGCCGGCACGTGCCCAGCCGGCCAGCGCCGCAGCCCGCCCGGTCCGGCGTGCGGGTGGCAGCTGCAACGCAAACGCCCGAATCCGTGTCTCAGCTGGTGGACAGGACGGCAGCCGGGACGACCCTCCGCCACCTGGCAATCGAGAAGACGGTGGACGAATCAGGACTGATCGAGCGCGTGCTGTCGGGCGATGCCGCCGCCGAACGCGAGCTGTACGACGCGCACGTCGACCGCGTCTACCGCCTGGCGTACCGCCTCGCAGGCTCCGAGGAGCTGGCGCAGGATTTCGTGCAGGAGGCGTTCATTCGTGCCTTCAGCCGGTTGGGCGAGTTCCGGCGCGAAGCGGCGCTGTCCACCTGGCTGCACTCGATCACCGTGTCGGTGTGTCTGAACGGTCTGCGCAAGGTCAAGCGTTTCCGGGAGCGAGAGGCGGATCTGCAGCTGGCCAGTGCGATCGGCACGCTGGACCCCGAGCCGCAGCCGACGCTGCGCGAACGGCTGAAGCAGGCGGTCGACGGGTTGGCCGAGCACTACAGGGTCGTGTTCGTGATGCATGACATCGAGGGCTACACGCACGAGGAGATCGGCGCCGTTCTGGGCGTGCCGAACGGCACGAGCAAGGCGCGACTCTCCCGTGCCCGCGCGAAGCTCCGCGAGGAGCTGCGCGAATACGCGGGTGAGTGGGCATGAGCGAAGACCGCTTCGAGCTGTGGCTGCGGCAGCAGGCCGCGGGCTACAACGCGCCGCCAGATACGCCGCGTCAGCGGATCTGGCATCGGATCGCGGCGTTGCGCTCGTACAACCGCCCTGGCGCCACGCCGCGCGCCGCGATCTGGGAGCAGATCGAGGCGTCGCGCGCCTACAACCGTCCGCCGGCGACGCCGCGGGAGGCGATGTGGCTACGCATCGATGCGGCGCGGGCCGACGCGCGTGGCGCACCCACGGTGGTGCCGCTGATGGCTGCGCGCAGCGCGCGGCTGCGCTCATGGACGATCCGCCTTTCGGCGCTCGCCGCGATGCTGCTGATCGGCATCGGCTTCGGCCGCTTCTGGTTCACGGGTGGGGAGCCGGCTGCGGTGCCGGGTGCGACACGCCCGGCGCCCGCGCTGGCGGGCCGCGATACGACGGCCGCGGACGCGACGAGCACGCTCGCCACGACCATCGAGGAGCACGCGACCGGCGCCGAGCGGGCGACAGCGCCGGGCGCCGACGCGCCCATCGACTCGCCCTCCGCCGGCCGCGAGAGCCCGCGCCTGGCAGCGGCGCCCGACCATGAGGCGGCGACGGACGAAGCAGCCGTCGCCACCGAGGGTGCCGCTGCCGGCGCGCTCTACCGCGTCGCGGCAGTGCGGACGTTCAGTCGCGCGGAAGCGCTGCTGACGTCGTTTCGCGCAGGTGGCACCGCGGATTCAGCCGGGACGGGGCCGGCGGATGAGCAGATCGCAGAGTGGGCGCGAGACCTTCTCGCGACCACGCGGCTGCTGCTGGACTCGCCGGCGAAGGAGGATCCGCAGGCGCTGGCGTTGCTGGCGGACCTCGAGCTGGTACTGGTTCAGCTCGTTCAGCTCGGTGGCGGTGGCGCTACCGGGGCGGAGCAGGAGTTGATCGAGGACGCCGTCCGTGATCGCAACCTGCTCCCGCGGATCCGGACGGTCGTGCCGGCCGGCAACGTGGCAATCGGAACACGAGGAGATTGACCCATGATCAATAGAAACGCCGTCTCGATCGCAGTCCTGCTGCTCGCCGTGTCGGCTGGGGTGGGGCCCGGGCTGCTCAGGGCGCGCATGCAGGAGCCCGTTTCAGCGGTGGCGACGTCGCCCCGCGAGCAGGCACCCGCGCCCTGGGCGCGACAGGATCCGGCCGACTCGCTCTACCGCGCCGCACGTGAGGCGCTCAACCACGGCAGCTTTCGTGAGGCCGCTACACTCTTCGCCCAGATCAGCAGCCGTTATCCACGCTCGCAGTACGCTGGCGACGCGCTCTACTTCGAGGCGTTCTCGCGCTATCGTGTGGGTGGCGATGAGAACCTGCGGCAAGCGCTCGCGGCGCTGGCGCTGCAGAGCGAGCTGCACCCGCGCGCCGCGACCCAGGGC
>JBOHRE010000147.1:0-5887 GCA_050732635.1 Longimicrobiales bacterium
GATCGAAACCCAGCACCGCCGCCAGCCGCGCTACGCCCTCCGGCGAGTCGCACGCGCCCAGCGCCGCCTCCACAGCCGCGCGTTTCGTAGCCACG
This sequence comes from Longimicrobiales bacterium, assembly GCA_050732635.1. GTDB lineage: Bacteria > Gemmatimonadota > Gemmatimonadetes > Longimicrobiales > RSA9 > JBOHRE01. The sequence continues at coordinate 96 of JBOHRE010000147.1, forward strand.
CGACCAATGCCGCGCCGCGCCGCGGGCACCTCCATGGCCGGACGCGCCGATCTCGCCGGCCGACGGCTGGGGCGTGCTGCAGCTGATCAGAAGGCGACTACCGCCGCGGCCCTGCGTACAGCTTGCCGCGCTGGATGATGCGGGGCTCCTCGACGGTCACGAAGGCCTCGGGGTCCCAGCGGTCCACCTCGCGCAGCACGGAGCGGATGTGCTTGCGCCGGCAGGCGGTGTAGACCACTTCGACCAGGCCCTCGCGGCCGTGGCCGGCGAACTCGGTCACGCCGAAGCCGCGCTCGCGCAGCGCCTCGGCCAGCTCGACGCCGCCGTGCTGCGAGATGATGCGGATGGTGGCGAGGCCGAGGGCGAGCTTGGACTCGATCCACATGCCGACCAGGTTGCCGGTGGCGAAGCCGCCGGCGTAACCCACGATGTGCCAGACGCTGTTGAGATTGCGGATCGCGGCGCCGACGGCCAGGATCCAGACGGAGACCTCGACGACGGCGATGAAGGGCACGGCTGCGCGCACGTTGCGCATGGTCAGCAGCACGCGCGTGGTCGACAGCGAGACGTCGACGATGCGCAGGCAGAAGATGACGAGCGGCCCCCAGGGGCCGCCGAAGACGGCGTCGATGTCGGTCATCGGGTCGGCGGTGCGAGGAAGTCGGGCGCGTCGAGGTGCGGTATGCCATCGAGGACAGCCCCGACCTCGACGCACGCCTCCTCATCGAGCACGATGTCATCGGCGCGGCGGACCAGCTCGAGGTGCTCGGGCCGGCGCGCGCCGAGCAGCGCGACGTCGATGCCGGGCGTATCGAGTGCCCAGCGCAGCGCCAGCGTCGCGACGTCGCTCTGCCAGCGCTCGCGCGCGATCGCATCCAGCGCGCGCACGGCTGCGAGGTAGCGGTCGAGACGAGGTGGCTGGAGCTTCGGGTCGCTGCGGCGCACGTCGTCGTCGCCGAAGCTCGTGTCGGCGGTCATGCGGCCACCGAGCAGGCCACGGCACAGCGGGCCGTAGGCCGTGACGAAGATGCCGTGCTCGCGGCAGTAGGGCAGCAGCTCGCGCTCGATGCCGCGCTCGAAGAGGTTGTAGGGCGGCTCGCAGGCGTGCACGGGCGCGGCCTGGCGGAACAGCTCGAGTCGGGCGACGTCGAAGTTGCTGACGCCGATGGCGCGGATCACGCCGCGTGACCAGAGCCGCTCCATCGCCTCGGCCGTCTGCCGCACATCCACGAGCGGATCCGGCCAGTGCACGAAGTAGATGTCGATGGCATCGGTGCGCAGCCGGCGCAGCGACTGTTCGACCTCGGCGAGCACGCGCTGCGGCCTGCCATCGACCCAGTCGCCGTGGTCATCCCAGTCGAGCCCGCATTTGGTGGCGATCACGACCGTGTCGCGGTCGCGGCCGTGCTCGCGCAGCGCACGCGCGACCAGCTCTTCGGCGCGGCCGTGGCCGTACACCGGCGCCGTGTCGATCAGGTCGATGCCGAGGTCGAGCGCGGCGCGGATCGTCGCGACCGCCTGCGCCTCGGGCGTGCCGCCCCAGAACAGGCCGCCGATCGACCAGGTGCCGAGGCCGATCCGGGCGACGTCGCGCTCCAGGCATTCGATTCGGATTCGTTCCACTCGCCTCCCGCCAGCGTTGATGGTTGATGGTTGATCGGGCCCCAGCCCCAGCCCTGGCCCCAGCCCCAGCCCCACATACTACATTGCCGGCATGCGCGATCTCTACCTGGTGCCGCCGGATGGTGCCGTACCGGACGACCTGGGCCTCGTGCTGACGGGCGGTGGCGCCCGGGGCGCGTACCAGGTCGGCGTGCTGTCCTGGATCGCCGAGCACTATCCGGACCTGGCGCTGCCGATCATCACGGGCGTGTCGGCCGGCGCGGTGAACGCGGGGCACCTGGCCGGCCATCACGGCAGCTTCGGCCAGGCGGTGGCCGAGCTGATCGGGCTGTGGAGCGAGCTGACGACCGAGCAGGTGTTCCGCGCCGATGCGCCGCTGCTGGGGTGGAACGTGCTGCGCTGGGGCACGCGTCTGGTCACGGGTGGCGTGGTCAAGCAGCGGGAGGTGAAATCGTTCCTCGACACCCAGCCGCTGCGCAAGTATCTCGACGAGGTCTACGCCTGCGTCGACGGCCGGCTCACCGGCATCGACTTCAACCTGCGGCGCGGCACGCTGAAGGCGGCCGCGATCACGACCACGGACTACACGACCGGGCAGTCGGTGGTGTGGGTGCAGGGGCGTGGCATCGAGGGCTGGACGCGACCGATGCGTCGCGCGCTGCCGGCCGAGCTCACGGTGGATCACGTGCTGGCGTCGACATCGCTGCCCATCTTCTTCCCCGCCGTCCAGGTGGGCGAGCACTGGTATGGCGACGGCGGCATCCGCCAGGTCGCGCCGCTGTCACCCGCGCTGCACCTCGGCGCGCGCCGGCTGCTCGCGATCTCGACGCGCTACGAGACCACGCAGGAGCAGGGCGACCGGCCCAAGACGGCGGGCTACCCGCCGCCCGCGCAGGTGCTCGGCGTGCTGATGAACGCGATCTTCCTCGATCTGCTGGACCAGGACGAGATGCGCCTGGAGCGGCTGAACCGGCTGCTGCTCAAGGTGCCGCCCGAGCAGCGCGAGGGCATGAAGCCGATCAGCCTGCTGATCATGCGGCCGTCGCGCGACCTGTCGCGCATGGCGGGCCGCTACGAGATCACGCTGCCGCGCACGTTCCGCATGCTGATCCGCGGGCTCGGCACGCGCGAGACGCGCTCGCCCGATGTGCTGTCCATGCTGTTGTTCGAGCCGCAGTACCTGCGGCGCCTGATCTCGCTCGGCCGGCGCGATGCGGAGCGTCGCGCCCAGGAGCTGCACGCGTTCCTGGAGGGCGCACCCCGCGTGCACCGCGAGCCGGCCGAGCCGGTCCGCTCGGCCTGACGCACGCCGCTGAAACGAGGATCCATGCGATATCCCCACGCCCTCGCGCTCGCCCTCGCCCTCGCGCCACACGCGAGCAGCGCCCAGGCGCCGTACGATGTCCTGATCCGCGGCGCCCGGCTGCTCGATGGCAGCGGCAACCCCTGGGTCCACGCCGATATCGCGGTGCGCGGCGACCGTATCGCTGCGGTCGGCGACCTGGCCGAGACCGACGCCGCGCGCGTGATCGATGCACGCGGCCTCTACGTCGCGCCCGGGTTCATCGACACGCACTCGCACGCGGGTGGAGGACTGGCCGATGCCGACCTGGCCGGCGCCGTGCCGCTGCTGGCGCAGGGGATCACCACCGTGTTCGTGAACCCGGACGGCGGCGGTCCGACGGACGTGGCGGCGCAGCGCGGCGAGCTGGAGCAGGCGGGCATCGGCGTCAACGTCGCCCAGCTCGTGGGGCACGGCTCTGTGCGACGCGCTGTGATTGGCCTGGCGGACCGCGCCGCGACGCCGCAGGAGCTGGACGCGATGCGCGCACTCGTGCGGGCAGGGATGGAGCAGGGCGCGTTCGGTCTGTCCTCCGGCCTCTACTACACGCCGGGCAGCTTCGCGCCGCTCGAGGAAGTCATCGAGCTGGCGCGCGAGGTGCGGCCGTTCGGCGGCGCATACACGAGCCACATCCGCGACGAAGCGGATTACACGATCGGCGTGGTCGCCGCGGTCGATGAGGTGATCCGGGTCGCGCGCGAGGCGGAAGTCCCGGGCGTGGTCACGCACATCAAGGCGCTGGGCCCGCGCGTGTGGGGCTACGCGGGCGCGCTGATCCAGCGCATCGAGCGCGCGCGCGGGCAGGGCGTCGAGGTCTTCGCGGACCAGTACCCGTACCTGGCTTCGGCGACCGGGCTGGAGGCCGCGCTCGTGCCGGCATGGGCGCGCGCGGGCGGCGACACGGCGTTCGTGCGGCGGCTCGGCGAGCCGGAGACGCGCGCGCGCATCCGCAGCGAGATGGTCGAGAACCTGGACCGCCGTGGCGGCGCCGAGCGGATCCAGTTCCGGCGGTTCGAGCCCGACGCCAGCATCGAGGGCCGCACGCTGGCCGCGGTCGCCGCGGAGCGAGGCCAGGACCCGATCGCCACGGCGCTCGAGCTGATCGCTCAGGACGGGCCGAGCATCGTGTCGTTCAACATGCATGAGGACGACGTGCGCGCGCTGATGCGGCAGCCCTGGACCATGACCGCGTCGGATGGCGACCTCGGGCCGATGAACGTCGGCGTGCCGCACCCGCGCAGCTACGGCACGTTCCCGCGCAAGCTGCGTGAGTACGCGGTCGAGCAGCGCGTCGTGGATCTGGCAGCCGCGGTCCGCAGCATGACGTCGCTGCCGGCGCTGGTCTACGGGCTGGCGGACCGCGGTGTGATCCGGGCCGGCGCGGTGGCGGACCTGCTGGTCTTCGATCTGGAACGCGTCGACGATCCGGCCACGTTCACCGCGCCGCACCAGCTCGCGGAGGGCATGGTCCACGTGCTGGTCAACGGCCGCTTCGCGATCGACGAGGGTCGGCCGACGGGCGAGCGGAACGGGCGCGTGCTGCGACGCTGAGCCTCAGCGCAGCTCGCGGCGGGCAATGTCGCCGATGGCGAGCAGTGCGAGAACGCCGCCGCCGATGCCGCCGATCATCACGGCGGCCACCGCCGTGTGCTCCGGCTGCAGCGCCCGCAGCGGCAGCGCCCAGGGCAGCAGGCGCAGCCACCCCGTTCCGACCGTGAACCAGGCCAGCAGCGTCCCCGTGAGGCCCACCGTCAGCGGCAGCGCGCTGCCGCGCCGACGCATGCTGATCCAGGACTGCAGCGCGAGAATCGCGAGCCCCGCCAGCAGCATGCGCAGCGCGGGGCGGGCGACGTCGCCGATCGGCCCCACGGTGCCGAATCCGAGCTCGGGGCGCAGCACGCTCAACAGCCGGCCACCGAGCAGCGTGGCGGCGACGAGCACGACTGTCGCCACGACCAGCAGCGCGAGCGCGATGATCAGCTTGGCGGCCGGGATGCTCCAGCGCGGCACGCCGAGCGCGTAGAGGTGCGTCCAGCCGTCCTCGCCGTGCTCGACACCAGCGAGCAGCGCGGTCTGCAGCGCAATGAGCAGCGGCAGCAGGCAGAGAGCCCAGAGCGCGAGCGTGTTGGACGCATAGGAGGTCCAGGCATCGCGGCCGCCGAGGCCGGCTTCGCCGCTGCGCAGGTACAGCACGAAGACGAAAGCCACGAGCGCGATCGGCGCCAGCACGGCCGACCAGGCGGTGAGCGTGCGGCGCAGTTTCAGCGCTTCGGCGTAGGTGGCGCGCAGCAGCGCGGTCATGCGCCGCTGCCGAAGGCGTGCACGGCTGCCGGCACACTGATCGGTGGGCCGAGCCGCTGGAATACGCCAGCCAGCGAAGCGCGCTCGAGCGTCAGGTAGTGGACGGCCAGACCGTGCAGCACCAGCAGTGTGTTGATGCGGCCAACATCAGCCGGCTCACGGACATCGACACGCACGCGGTCGCCGTCCGGCCGCGAGGCGTGCCAGCCCGCGGCGCGCAGCAGTCGCACGGCCTCGCCGGGCCGGTCCACGGCCATGACCAGCCGCGGCCGCTGCTCCGCCTGGATCACCTCGACCGGTCCCTGCAGCAGCAGCCTGCCGTTGCGGATCACGCCGGTGTCGGTCGCGATCTGCTCGACCTCGCTCAGCAGGTGGCTGGACAGGAAGACCGTGACATCGCGCTGGCCCGGCAGCCGGCGCAGCAGCTCGCGGATCTCGTGGATGCCTGCGGGGTCCAGGCCGCGGGTCGGCTCGTCGAGGATCAGCAGCTCGGGGCGCGGCATCAGCGCGCGCGCCAGCGCGAGAC
>JBOHRE010000148.1:0-5755 GCA_050732635.1 Longimicrobiales bacterium
GCCGCGCGCTCCGCGCACAGGGTCATGCCGTACGACGCGTTCTCCACGTTGCAGCCGGCAAACCACTGCCCATCCTCCGCCTGCAACGCACAGCCGACATGAAAACCCGAATAGGGCGCATACGCCCGTGCGCGCGCCTCACTCGCCAGCCGCTTCCCTTCCTCCAAGCTCACGAAACCTCCGCCCGCGGCAGGCGCGGCCCGAGTCCGGTCAGAATCTCGTAGCCAATCGTATTCGCCTGCGCGGCGACATGTTCCAGCGTGATCTCCTCATCCCCGTCCCGACCGATCAACGTGGCGACGTCGCCGACCGCGACTTCCGGCACGGCCGTCACATCCGCGACCGTCAGGTCCATCGAGACGCGCCCGATGAGCGGCACGCGCCGCCCGCGCACCAGCGCTTCGCCGAGATTGCCCAGCACCCGAGGCAAACCGTCGCCGTAGCCGATCGCCAGTGTGGCCCAGCGGGCCCACCCGCGCGACGCATGCGTCGCACCGTAGCCTGCCGTCGTGCCCGGTGGCACGTCGCGCACCAGCACGATCCGCGCGCGCAGCGCTGCCACTGGCTTCGTTCTGGGAACGCCCGAGACGCCTGCGGCAGCGACGTCGCCCCCGTACAGGACGTAGCCCGGACGCACCGCGTCGGCCGCGAATGCCGGCCAGCGCAGCGCCGCCGCGCCGTTGCACGCGTGCACGACGAGGTCCTCCCGTGAGACCGGCAGCTGTGCCACCGCATCCTCGAAGCGCGCCCACTGCGTTTCCGTCGGGCTCGGATCGGGCGCGTCCGACGCCTGGAAGTGTGTGAACACCCCAGCCCAGCGCAGCGGTGGCCGCGCCCGCGACCGCACCTCCTGGCCCCAGGTCGGCGTCTCGCGCCAGTCGAATCCCGCGCGACCCATCCCGGTGTCGATCTCGACGTGGAAATCGAGGGAGTTGCCCAGCCGCCCGGCCGCCGCCGCCCACAATTCCAGTGATGCCAGATCGGAGATCGCCGGCGTCAGACGCGACGCAGCCGCCAGCTCTACATCGGCGGGCGGCAGCGGCGAAAACACCAGGACCGGCCGCTCGATGCCGAGCTCGCGCAACGCATACCCCTCCGCCGCCGTCGCCACACCGTAAGCCCACGGAGCGAGCGGCTCGAGCGCCCGCGTCACCCGCGCGACGCCCAGTCCGTACCCGTCCGCCTTCACCATCGCGATCACCGCGCTGGCAGGTCCCACGACCTCGCGGACCAGCTCGTAGTTCGCGCGCAGCGCGCCCGTATCAACCTCGACCCACGCACGCGCTCGCTCACGGTTTGACATTGTCGGCAAGCCGCGTAGTATAGCCGCGCCGAGCCTGAGCCGCAACCGGAAACCCTGATGTGACGCGGACTTCCAGCGATCCCCACAGCGCCGGATACCAGCCGCCCGAGGACCCGCTCGGCCGCGTGCTCGCGCTCGTCCGGTTCCTGCGCCGCGCCTGCCCCTGGGACCGCGCACAGACACCCCGCTCCTTGCTACCCTACCTGCTCGAGGAGACCCACGAGGTCGTCGACGCCGTCGACACTGGCGACGACGATCAGCTCGCCGCCGAGCTCGGCGACCTCCTGCTCCACCTCGCCTTCCAGATCGTGCTCGCCGAGGAACGCGCCGCCTTTTCCGCCGATACCGTGGCGCGCGCGGTCGAGCACAAGATGGTGCGCCGACATCCAGGGGTGGATTGGGGCGGGGGCGGGCGCGGCGGCGAGGGAACGGCGCGGAGGGCTTCATCCGGCCGCGAGGGCGCCGCTGCCGATTCGGCCTCGGCGGCCGTGCCTCACTGGGAGGCGACCAAGGCCCGCGAGCGCGCTGGCTCCCTCGTCGACGGGCTCGCGCCCGGACTCGATGCACTGTCCCGCGCCCATCGTATCCAGGAGCGCGTCAGCGCCGTCGGTTTCGATTGGGCCGAGCCCGCCGGCGCGCTCGACAAGGCGCGCGAGGAGCTGGAGGAAGTCGCCGAGGCGCTCCGCGAGCGCATCCGGAAGCGCGCCGACGCGCCACCGACGCCGCCCGATGCCGATCCGGACCCCGCCGTCGAAGAGGAGCTCGGTGACCTGCTCTTCGCCGTGGTCAACCTCGCCCGGCTCTCCGGTGTCCACGCCATGCAGGCGCTCCGCCACGCCAATCAGAAGTTCAGCCACCGATTCCGCGCCCTCGAGGCGCTCGCCCGCGAGCGCGACATCGATCTCGCCGGCGCCGGCCTCGCCCGCCTCGACGCTTTGTGGGACGAGGTGAAGCAGCGGCAGCCGCGGCCTGAGCGGTAGCGGCAGCGGGTGCGGGATCCGCAGCCGGAGCCCGAGCGGGTGCGGGATCCGCAGCGGGAGCAGGAGCGGGTGCTGGATCCGCAGCGGAGCAGGAGCGGGTGCTGGATCCGCAGCGGGAGCGGGAGCGCGTGCAGCCCGTTGCAACGAGCGTCGGGGATGGGAAGACGCTGCTCACCCCTGCGCGCACCCTACGAGTTTTTGTACATGTTGTACACCGCCTCGCCGCCGAACTCTACTTTGCGACGCGGCACCTCACCCGCCGCGCGCCTCGTGCGGCGCCGCTGAGCGCCGCAGCACGACACTTCCGCGCTTCCGGCCCCGCTCGGCAGCCCAGTACGTCGCCTGCGCGGTGCGGCGCATCGGCGCACGCGTCCCTCCTCCCGCGGCGGCGGTGACCCATCTGGGTACTCGGCGGCGTCGCGCTGTACATGTTGTACAGAAAATACGAGGGGGCCCACTGGCACTCCTTGGCCGCGATGGCACTTGGCCGCGACGGCACTCGTTGGCCGCGATGGCACTCCTTGGCGGTCACTCCTTGGCCGCGATGTCACTCCTTAGCCGCGATGGCACTTCTTGGCCGCGGCCGACGCGCGGGACTCCGGCCAAAGGTCGGCCGCTCTTGACAGTGGAGTGCTACGAATGTAGCATGCTACGATCGTAGCATACACGCCGGCAACGGCCAGCACAGCGGACGCGTCTGAGATGAGGCGAGGCAGGAGCGGGGTAGCTGCGGCCGGGCTCGACCAGCCGCACAGCCGGTTGACGCGGCGTGAGCGGCAGATCATGGACATCCTGTACCAGCGCGGCGAGGCGACGGTATCGGCGGTCCAGGCGGGGCTGCCGGAGCCACCGAGCTATTCAGCGGTGCGGGCGATGCTGCGGAAGCTGGAAGCGAAGGGGCACGTTCGGCATGCGGAGGAGGGTCCGCGCTACGTGTACCTGCCGACGGTCCCGCGCGAGGCGGCGCGACGGAGCGCGCTGGACCGCCTGGTGCACACGTTCTTCGACGGCTCGACGACGAAGGCGGTGGCGGCGCTGCTCGATCGCAGTGATGCGGCGATCTCGGAGGACGAGCTGGCCCGGCTGGCCGAGTTGATCGACGAAGCGAGAAAGGGCGGACGCTGATGATGGGAAGTCATGCGCTGATCGCGGCCGCGGAATCGTGGCTTTTGGTCGCCAGCGGCGTCTCGGCGAAGGCCGTGGTGCTGTTCGGCCTGGCGGCCATGGTCACGTGGGCGATGCGACGAGGCTCAGCGGCGACGCGGCACCTCGTGTGGAGCACTGCGATCGCGGCGGTGCTGGTGTTGCCTGTCGTGGGCACTGTGCTTCCGCCGCTGGCGCTGTCCTGGCTTCCGGCCGCCGGGCGGCCGGCGCTGGAGGGGCCGCTGCCGGTGGCTGACATCCCGACGCTGGCGCGCCCGGATCCCGGTCCGTCGGCGCCGGCAGCGGTGTCCACGCTGCCGGTCGAGCGGGCGGAGTCGGCTGCTGCGCTCGGCGTCGGCACAGCGCCCGTCGGCTGGCCCGCCGCGTTGGGTCTGATGTGGCTGGCCGGCGCGCTCGCGCTGCTCGCGCACCTGGCGCTCGGCCATGCGCGAGTGGCCGCACTGCGGCGGCGCGCTGCGCCGGTCACGGCCGGACACTGCTTCGAGCAGCTCGCCGGTGTGGCGGCGCGGCTGGGCGTTCGGCGGCCCATGCTGCGAATCGCAGCACGGGGCAGCATGCCAATGCTGATCGGTGTGTTGCGGCCCACGGTGTTGCTGCCGGCCGAGGCGACGTTGTGGAGTGAGATGCGGCTGCGCGCGGTGCTCATCCACGAGCTCGCGCACGTGATGCGGCGCGATGCCTGGACGCAGCTTGCTGCGGAGCTCCTGTGCGCGCTGCACTGGCCGAACCCGCTGGCCTGGCTCGCGCGCCGCCGGCTGCGTATCGAGCGCGAGCACGCGTGCGACGACGTCGTCCTGAACGCGGGCGCTCGGGCCTCGGATTACGCAGCACAGCTCCTCGAGGTCGCGCATGCGTTACGCGCCGCGCCGGGCACGTCGCTGGTGGCAATGGCGATGGCGCGTCCAGCGCAGCTCGCGGGCCGGCTGCTGGCGGTGCTGGACGAGCGGCGCGCGCGCGGCGGCGTGCGCAGAGCTGCCCTGGCCGCGACGCTGCTGATCGGCACACTCGTGCTCGGCATCGTCGCTGCCTTGCGGCCGGCGCCGGCGGCAGCGGGAGCGGCGACGCCGGTTGACGCCGCTCGGCAGCCTGCGCCGCCACCAGCGGTCGACACGGCCACGCTGCCCGATCGTGCTGGCCCGGCCGAAGCCGGGCCGGCTCTGCAGAGTGCCGCTGCCGAGTGCGACATCACGAGCGTCAGTCACAGCAGCAGCAACGGGCGCCATCGCATCGAGTGGTCCGGGGCTGGCTGCCGGGTGCGTCTGCGTCTCGGCGGCGATGTTCGCTTCACGCCGGAGCTGGACGGGATCGCCTCGATGGCGCCGGGCGCGTACCTCGAAATCGAGGAGCGCGACGGAGTCGATCGGACGCTGGAGGTCCGACCCGAAGCCGACGGCCTGCGCTACAGCTACGACGTGGCTGGACGGCAGCGGCCGTTCGATGCGGAGGCGCGCCGCTGGCTCCAGCTGATGATCACGCAGCTCGTGCGTGAGACCGGGTTCGGCGCCGCGGAGCGCGTCGCGCAGTTGCTGCGGCAGGGCGGCGCCGATGCCGTGCTGAACGAAGCGGAGCGCATCAGGAGCGATCACGTGATGGGTCTCTACCTGACCGAGCTGATCGGGAGCGGACAGGTCGACTCTGGCATGCTCGGCCGCGCGGCCGCAGTCGCGGGCGCGGGCATCGGGTCCGACTACGAGCTGGCGCAGTTCCTCGTTGCGACAGCGACGCACCCGAGGGCCAATGCCGCGGTGGCCCGCACGATCATCACCGCAGCGCGCTCGATCGCGTCCGACCACGAGCAGCGCCGCACGCTGGACGCGGTGCTCGCTCGCGACGACCTCGATGCAGAGCTGCGCGCCGCGGCCGTCGCAGGCGCCGACATCGGCTCGGACTTCGAGCTCGCACAGCTCATCGCCGCCGCACGGCTGGACCTGCGCATGCAGAGTGCGCAGGATCTGATCGTGCGTGCCGGTGCCACGATCGACTCGGATCACGAGCTGCGCCAGCTACTCCAGGGGTACGCGCGGCAGGAGCTGACGGCCGAGGGCGTCGCGGCGCTCCTGATCGCGGCGCGCTCGATCGACTCGGACTTCGAGCTCGCCGAGCTGCTGCTGGCCATCGCGCGGCGGCATCCTCTGCAGGGCCCGGTTCGCGAGGCGTTCCTGGCTACGCTCGAGACGGTTGGCTCGGAGCACGAGTACAGCCGCGTCGCGCAGGTCGTGCTCCGCCGCTCCCCATGACGGGACAACGGCGGCTGGCGTTCGCCACGGCGCTGGTGCTCGGCGGGCCGGGCGCGCTCGTGGCGCAGGCA
>JBOHRE010000149.1:0-5749 GCA_050732635.1 Longimicrobiales bacterium
CGCCAGACGCTCGCGCACCGACTCCGCGTCCTTCCAGTGCTTCGCCACCGCGTCCGGCTCGTAATCGATCCGATCCACGAAATACGGCACCGCCTGCGGCGCGAAGTCGTCGAGCGTGCGGGCACGCGCCTTCAACAGGTCGATCAAGTGCAGATACGTCGCGCCCATCGCGTCCAACTGCTCGGCGCTGGCGAGCCCCGCCGCCTGGAGCCGTTCGCCCACCAGCGGCCGTAACGTCTCGGCCGCCATGCGGCTCAGATGTTGGCCGTTCAGCCACAGCAACTTCTGCGGATCGAAGATCGCGCTCTTCTTGTTGATCTGCTCGAGTGAGAAGCGCTCGATCAACTCGTTGACCGTGAACACCTCCTCGTCGGTGCCGGGCGACCAGCCGAGCAGCGCGAGGAAGTTGACCATGGCCTCGGGCAGAAAGCCCCGCTCCCGATACTCGCCGATCGCCGTCGCGCCATGTCGCTTGGAAAGCCGTTTGCCATCCGGCCCCAGGATCATCGGCAGGTGCGCGAACTGCGGTTGCGGCGCGCTCAGCGCGTGGTACAGCAGGATCTGTTTCGGCGTGTTCGACAGGTGATCGTCGCCGCGGATCACGTGTGTGATCCGCATGTCGATGTCGTCGCTGACCACCGCCAGGTTGTAGATCGGCGTACTATCCGTGCGCAGGATGATGAAGTCGTCGAGGTCCGCATTGGCAAATCGGATCCGCCCGTGCACGGCGTCGTCCCACACGGTTTCGCCGTCGGGCACACGGAAGCGTATCGTGTGCGGCTCACCGGCCGCGGCCCGACGCGCCGAGGCTTCCGGCGGCACCCGCAGCAGACATTCCCGGTCGTACAGCACCGACGTGTTCCGCTCGAGCGCTTCGCCGCGTTTGCGCTTCAGCGTTTCCGCGCTACAGAAGCAGCGGTACGCGGCACCGGCCTCGAGCAGCCGGACCGCCGCGGCACGGTGCCGCTCCACCCCGTCCGCCTGATGGAGCGGACCCTCATCCCAGGTGAGCCCGAGCCAGGTCATGCCGTCCAGGATGGCGGCAGTCATCGCCTGACTCGACCGTTCCCGATCCGTGTCCTCGATGCGCAGCACGAAGACGCCACCGCGCTGTCTGGCCAGCAGCCAGTTGAACAGCGCCGTGCGCGCGCCGCCCACGTGCAGGTAGCCGGTGGGCGACGGCGCGAACCGCACCCGCATCCGTTGCGGCCCGTTCATCTCCGGCGCCGCCGCTCGTGGCGGCGCCGGCGCCGCGCATCCTTCGCGCTCTCTCCGGCAACGCGGATCGAAACCTCGACGCCGCCCATGATCGCCACGCCATCGATGCGCAGCACCGGTCCGACAGTGGCCGTGGGCAGCGGATCAGAGTCTTCGTGCCCGAAGCCGCCGAGCAGCGCAACGCCGTCGACCTCCACACGCAGCCCGGGGGGCACGATGATGTCGACACCACCCATGAACGCGATGGCGGTGATGCGGCCACCGCCGGCAGGCAGCTCGACCTCGCGGTAGTCCAGCTCGGCGCCGCCCAGGCAGCCGACGGCGATCAGATGCTCGGGCGGCGTCCAGCGTCCGGTGCGGCTGACACCGCCCAGAATCGCGACGACGGAGCCCAGCCGCCGGCGCAGCGTGGGCGCGGGCGGCGGCTCGCTGCTGCGCGCGCTGCGCGCCTCGGCTGCGCCCCCCGGCGCGGGCAGATCGGCAATCAGTCGGTCGAGCTGCTCCAGGCTCTGCGCCCGATTCGCGGCGTCCAGCCGCTGCTCGAGGCCGTCCATGTCGAGCCCGTCGTCGGCGAAGGCGCGGCACAGCACGTCCGTCACCTGCTGGCGACGTCGCGCCAGCGCGCTCACCGCCGTGCCCGAGCCGTCGGTGGCCGACGGCGCCGTGGGTGTCTCGCTCATCCTCGGAATATACGCGGCGGGCGCGGCGGTGCGAGCGAGCGCGTTCAGGCCTCCGCACTCACGGGCACTGGGGCCGGCGGCGATCGCCTGCCTGCGCTCCGCTGCGCTGCCTCGGCGTGCCGTTCAAAGAGGAGGTACAGCGCGGGTGTCACGGTCAGCACCAGCACCGTCGAGCTGGTGAGACCGCCGATCAGCGCATAGCCCAGCGCGTTCCAGATGTTGGCGTCCGCGGATTCCGCGAACAGCACGAGCGGCAGCAGCCCGAGGATGGTGGTCGCACTCGTCATCAGGATCGGCCGCACGCGTTCGATCGTGCCGCGCAGCACGGCGTCCTGCAACACGAGCCGATCGTTGCGTCTGAGCTGGTTGATGTGGTCGACCAGCAGGATCGCATTGTTGACGACGATGCCGCCCATCATGATCACGCCCACATACGCCTCGCGCGTGAAGCTCGCACCGGTGTAGAAGAACGTCAGGAACACGCCGATCAGTGCCATCGGCACGGTGAGCAGCACGCACAACGGCTGGCGCAGCGACTCGAACAGCGCCGCCGTGACCATGAACACCAGTGCGAGCGCGACCGCCAGCACACCGTAGATCTGGGCGCGCTCCTCTTCCGACCAGGTCCAGCGCTCATCCTTTTCGATGCGGTATCCGGGCGGCAGCGAGGTCGCCTCGATCACCGCCTCGTGCACGCGGTCGCCGAGTCGCGCCGGGCCCCGGAACTCGTAGCTCACGCGCCGCTGATACTGCTGGTCCTCGCGCACGATCTGGTTCAGCACCGGCCGCTCCTCGACCCGCGCGACATTGCCCAGCCGGACCGCGCGGCCGGCCGCCGTCGGGACCAGCACCTCGCCCAACGCCTGTAGATCCAGGACGCGGTTGCCCTCGAGCTTGACCGCGTAGAGGACTTCCTCGCCGCCGATCCGCAGGTAATCCTCGCGGGCACGGCCGCCGACCGCCGCCGCTACGTGACGCACCACGTCGCGCGCGCTGAGTCCGTGTACTGCAAGCCGCCGCCGGTCCACACGCAGCACCAGCTCCGTGGCCGGGTCACGGTTGTACCACGCGCCCGCCGAGTTCGTGTCAACGTCGCGGATCCGTGAAAAGCGCGTGAGCTGCCGGCCCAGACCCTCGGCGATGTCGCGCACCCGCTCATAATTGTAGCCCAGGATCTTGATCGCGTAGTTCGGCGGACTGCCGCCGCCACCGTAGAAGCTGGGCCCATAGCCGTACACGCGGACCTCGGCACCGCCGAACAGATGACTGTAGGCGAACATCTGCTCCTTGATCACGTAGGGCACGGCCGTCAGCTCGAGCGAGTCCGGAAAGGTCACCCGGATCGTCGCGAACAGCGGCCTCACCTGCGTCACGAAACGCTCGACTTCCGGCATGGCGCCGAGCTTCGCCTCGAAGAACCGCGCCAGCGCATCGGTGCGCTCCAGCTCGGCGCCCCGAGGCTGCCGGATCTGCACGGAGATATAGGTTTCATCGCCCCAGCCCCAGCGGCCCCAGATCACACCTCGCTGCACCCACTTGTCGAACAGGTAGTAGGAGCCGCCGAGTGCCAGGACCGCCACCGCCACGGTGACCCACGGGTAGCGCAGCGTCGACCGCAACAGGCCCGAATACACGCGAACATAGAGCGGAACGCGTGGGGTTCCCCCGCGGCCGCCCTCGCCCCCGCCCCGCAACAGCCTGGCCGCGAGCGCCGGGATGAAGGTGAACGCGACGAGGAGGCTGGCCAGCAGCGCAAAGCCGACCACCAGCGCGAGCGGCACATAGTACACACGCAGCTCGCCCTGCAGGTAGACGAATGGGATCAGCACGACCACAGTCGTCAGGGTCGCGGCGAGCACGGGCAGGACGACGTCGCGCGCGCCTTGCTCGGCGGCCAGCTCCGCCGGCTCGCCCAGTCGGCGGCGCCGGTACACGTTCTCGAGCACCACGATGGCGTTGTCGACGATCAGGCCGAAGCCCATTGCGAGCCCCATCAGGGTCAGGACGTTGAGCGTGAAGCCGCCCCAGTACAACAGATTGACCGTGGTGAGGATCGCGAATGCGATGGTGGCGAACACGATGAGCGTGGAACGGAACGACTGCAGGAACAGCAGCAGCACCAGGAAGATCACGATGCCGGCGAGCAGTGCGCGGAACGTGAGGTCACTGAGCTGGGCGCGGATCGCCTCGCTCTCGTCGTCATCGATGATGAGGCGCACCCCTGCCGGATTCGTCGGCGCGAGCGCGGCGAGCTGCGCTTTCACCCGATCGGCGATCTCGACGCTGTTGCCGCCGATCTCCCGACGGACGACGAAGGAGACGGCAGGGTTCGCGTCGATGCGGTAATACTCGCGCGGCTCCTCGAACGTGTCGTACAGCCGCGCCACGTCCCCGAGCCGCACGACGCTGCCGGCTCCGGTCAACACCGGCAGGCGCACCAGCTCCGTGACACTGCCTGCGCGGTGACGGATCGCGAGCGTACGCCGCTCCCCACCGGGGCCGAACACGGCGCCGGCCTCGCGCACGTACTCCATTTCCTCTATGCGCTCGGCGATCTGCGGGACCCTGAGCCCGAGCGCGAGGATCTTCGCCTCGTCCAGCTCGATCTCGATGATGCGCTCGCGGCCGCCCAGGACATCGACGTCGGCCACACCATCGAGCTGACGGAGCGCGGGCGCAATCACCTCATCGATATGGCTGCGCAGCGCCTCGAGCGTGTACGGCCCGGTCACCGTGTAGCTGAGAAACGGCCGATACTGCTCCTGGAACTCCTCGGGGACATATGGCTGGATGTAGGGCCCGCTCACGCCCGCCGGGAGCTCGTCCGCGAGCGCCGCGAGCCGCTCCGACAGCTCGAGCCGCGCGAAATCCATGTCGGTCTCGCGCGTGAACTCGGCCGTGATCTGCGCGACGCCGCGACCCTGATCCTCCTCGGAGAGCGAGGCGACCTTCTGCACACCACGAACCTGCTGCACCGCCGCCTCCAGCGGGGAGGTCAGCATCGCTTCGGTCGCCTCGGGTGAGGCCCCACGCCAGTCGGCGCGGATCGTCAGGCGCGGCAGCTCGGTGCCGGGCAGCAGCTCGATGGCGATGTTGCGCCAGGCGGCGATGCCGAGCAGCGCCACGGCGAGGTACGCCATCGAGACCGCGACCGGGCGTTGGATCAGCCGCCGGATCACTGGCTCAACGCTCGCCGGTGGTGCGCGCCAGCGCGGAGGTTCCAGCCAGCGCCGGCTCCGCTGCCGGTGGCGGCGGCGTAGCCTCCGGCGCAGGTCGCCCGCGTCTGTCGATGACGGTCTTCGCCCGCGTCTGCGCTTCGACCGCGATCTCGTACACGACCGGGATCACCAGCAGTGTGAGCGCCGTAGCGGTGAACAGCCCGCCGAAGACCGCGATCGCGAGCGGCCGCTGCAGCTCGGCGCCGCGACCGAGCCCTAGCGCCATCGGCAGCACGCCGAGCAACGTGGTGGCCGTCGTCATCAGGATCGGTCGCAGTCGCGCCCGTCCGCCCGCGACGACCGCGTCACGCAGGCCCATGCCTTTTCGCCGCAACTGGTTGATGAAATCGATCTTCACCACGGCATCGTTGTCGACGATCCCGGCAAGGATGATGATGCCGATCAGACTCATCGTGTTGATGCCGGCGCCGACCAGCCACAGCGCGAAGGCGGCGCCGACCACGCCGAGCGGCACGCTCAGCAGGACGACGAACGGCAGCACGATCGACTCGAATTCCGCGGCCAGGATCATGAAGACCAGCAGCAGCGCGAGCAGGAACGCGAACGCGAGGTGGCGGAATCCGCGCCGCATCTCCTCGTTCTCGCCGCCGATCTCGACGCGCAGCCCGCGAG
>JBOHRE010000150.1:0-5489 GCA_050732635.1 Longimicrobiales bacterium
GCCCCAGCCCCAGCCCCAGCCTCACAGTCCCAACCAGTAGCTGGCCTTGATCAGCAGAACGTTCGAGCCGGGCACGTCGTAATCGCTGTCGAAGGCGAAGAGGCGGCCGAAGTCGCGGCGCAGGTCGACGGATCCGTCGTCGCGGTCGAAGCCCGTGCGGCCCTGGCTCCACACCAGGAACAGGGCCGAGCCGGGGCGATACTCCCAGCGCAGAACGGCGGTCGAGCGGAGCTGCTTGAAGTTGAAGTCCGGATTGCCGAACGACGCATCGATGCTGCCGTCACGATCGAGGTCGAGGCGGTAGACGTCGGCAGCGTCATCGTACGCGACCTCATCCGACTCGAGTGTTCGGAAGCGGGCGCCGTAGTCACTCGCGCGCGGATCGGCGACCTCGCGGAATGCGCTGTACTCGCCGGCGCTGACGAACGGCGAGGCGTAGAGCTGGAAGGAGAGGTCGGGCGATACCGTGTAGCCCAGGCGCAGCGTCGTCGCGACCGTAGCCTGGTCGATCCGCCCGAAGATGTAGTGGTCGGCGCCCGCGAACGGCTGGCGCGAGATGTACTGCGCGTCGTTGGTGTTCCACGAGACGGACGGACTCAGCGACAGATCCATCCGCTCGGATGCACGCCAGTTGACGTAGGGGCCGAGCCGCAGGCTCTCGCTCGGGTTCTCGAGATTCTGCGAGACATTCACGCCGATGCCGTAACGAACCGACTCGCGGTTGTCGCTGTTCAGGCCGCCCCACAGCGACATGCTCGGAGAGCGACGTAGTGCTGGGCCGCCGCGCAACGCATCCGTAGAATACGAGTCGAGGTTGTCGAGGCCGATGCCGCCGTAGCCGTTCCAGTAGTTCTTCAGTGTGAAGGAGCCGTTCGTGTTGCCGCCCAGCGTGACCCGCTCGCCGCCGAACGAGTACCCGTGCCAAGCGTTCCAGTTCACGTTCCAGCGCTGCAAGTGGCCACCGGCGCGGCGCTGGTCGTAGCCGAGCCAGCCGACGTGCAGCGCCACGTCGGTCTGGGTCTGGAAGCCCATGTCATTGACCTCGAAACCGGGCGAGATCGCCTGCACGGCGGTGATCCACTTCCAGTTGCCGCCCGCTTGCTTGCCGACCTCCAGGCTGCCGGCCGCGCCGGAGAGCGAAGTCCGCGTCGTGTCAGAGTCGACGTGGTCGGCGTCCGGCCGCTGGAAGTAGCGGCCGGGCGCGCGCTGCACGCGCGTGAGCGCTGCGGTGCTGCCGTTGACGGCGCTGCCGAGCAGGAAGGTGCGCAGGTAGTAGTCGCCCCCGGCGAAGCGATGTCGCACGTCCAGGCCGCCCGCATACGCGCTCGTGGTGAGGAAGTCGAGATTGTCGTGCTCGATCTCGCGGTGCATGGCGGTGACGATGCCGCCGATCGCCGATTCGCCCTGCCGGAAGTCCTTGATCACGCGCGCGACCGCATAGTTGGTCAACGGCTCGACCGGAATCTCACCCTGTGTGCCGCCCTGAAGAATGTACGGCGCGCGCTCACGCGTGGTCAGCGCGTCCAGCACGCCGATCGACCAGCCGCCGCTCGTTTTGCCCGAAAGCTTGGCAGCGCTGAGGATCGTCGTGGCACTGGGCCGGTCGACATACTCGGCGTCGCCGGGCACGGCTCCCTGTGGCGCGCGGCCGATGCGACGCGAGTAGAAGAGTGACTCGTTGCCGCCATCGCCGAGGCCCAGGCCGAAATTGAAGATGTCGGCACCCTCCAGGAAGAACGGGCGCTTTTCCGGGAAGAAGCTCTCGTAGGCGGTCAGATTGACGACGGATGGGTCAGCCTCGACCTGCCCGAAGTCCGGGTTGATGGTTGCGGTCAGGGTGAGGTCCGAGGTGATGCCGACCTTGAGATCGGCGCCGGCAGAAGCGGAAAGCGCGGTCTCATCGTGGAACGGATCGGCGGCGTCGCCCGGCTCGCGCGCGAGCCGGGAGAGGGCATACGGCTGCAGCTCGATGCGTCGTGGCGTGCCGAGATCTTCGAGCCCGTGCAGGTCGCCGAAGATCGAGACCAGCTTGGGCTCGGACGGATTCACGGCTGTCCAGAACGATTCCTCGCCGTAGCGCGCGATGCCGCGGCGGAAGTTGACACCCCAGGTCGTCGGCCCGGGCGCTGCGTTGTAGCGGAGCTGCGAGAACGGGATGCGCAGCTCCGCGACCCAGCCTTGACCGTCGATCGTTGCGGCCGCCTCCCACACCGCTTCCCAGCCAACGTCGTCATTCGTGTCGTTGTAGAGGAAGAGGTCTTGCTTCATGCCCGCCGCATTCACGCCGAAGGCGAAGGCAGTGCGGTGGTCGTGGTAGCTGTCGAAGGCGACGTGGAACCAATCGGAGTACACCATGTCATCGCGTCGACCTAGGCGCGCGACAACGGAATCGGGCGCGGTGTCGTAGAGCCGGGCGGCGACGTAGATCGCCTGATCATCGTACAGCATCCGGACCTCGGTGCGCTGGTGCGATGGCTCGCCCATCTCGGGCGACACCTGGATGAATCCGTCCGTCGGCTGGGCGGTCTGCCAGGCCGCCTCGTCGATGCGACCATCGATCGTGATCGGCTGGGTCGCGTCGAGGCGGACGGCGCTCATCGTCCGGATCGCGGAATCGCCACCGGTCGACGCATCCTGTGTGCGCTGAGCGACCTCCTGCGCCTGGGCCGCCGGCGCGCCCAGGAGCAGGCATAGCGCGATCGTAGTCCCTACGGTCGCATGTTTCGACATAGCTACCTGGCTTCGGTTGACGGGGATATCCGTGCAGCCCCACTTCTCGAGGATCGGCAGTCGCGGCGGCGCGGCTGCCGGCTCTTTACGATCCGCCCGTCGGGCGGGTTTCACAACCGAGACCTCCGGAGCAGCCACCGTGCGCGACCCCTCGGGCGTGCCGATCGCCAAGGGCCAGGCCCTCGGCAATGACTATCTGGTCGCCGACGCCGCGGAGCTGCCCGCCCCGCCCGCGCGCGACCAGGTGCGCAGCATCTGTGACCGCCACCGCGGCATCGGCGCCGACGGCATCCTGATCGGCGACGTCGCCCGGCGACCGTTCCGCCTGACCATCTACAACCCCGACGGCAGCGAGGCGGAGAAGAGTGGCAACGGCCTGCGCATCTTCGGCGCCTGGCTACACCGTCGCGGCCTCGTCAGGTCCGAGCTGTTCCGGGTCCGGCTCACGACGGATGAAGTCGAGATACGCGTGCACGGCGAGCTGGACGGCGGCGCGCTGGATATCGCGGTCGCGATGGGAGTGGCCGTTTTGGGGGCGGGGGCGGGCGCGGGGGCGGGGGAACGGCCGACGGCGACCCCGCTGGATCTAGGCGATGGACGATCCGCCGAGGTCTATCCGGTGTCTCTGGGCAACCCGCACTGCGTGGTGCTGGTCCCCGAGCTCGACCGCGCAGACTTCCGCGCGCGCGCGCCGCGGCTCTGTACGCACCCGTTTTTCCCGGCGGGCACCAATGTGCAGTTCGCGCGCGTGCTGGATGCGGACACCATCGAGGCCTGGATCTGGGAGCGCGGTGTGGGTGAGACGCTGGCCTCCGGCTCGAGCTCGTGCGCGATCGCGGCCGTGACTCGCGCGCTCGGCCTGACCGGCGCCGCCGTGACCGTTCGCATGCCGGGCGGCAGTGTCAGCGTGCGCTTCGATGAGACCGGCATGGCGCACCTGCGCGGTCCGGCGCAGATCGTCTTCACCGGCGCGGTGCCGCGCGCGGTGTGGGAGGCCTGGGGCGGAGCATGACCCTACCGCCGAGAACGCCGAGCACGCCGAGAAAAACAACAAAAAAAGATGGTACTGGGCCGGCATGCCTCAGGTCGGCCGGCGATCCCTCCGCGTTCTCTGCGTTCTCCGCGGTGACGAGGAGCGGCGCGCCTCGTGGCCGGCGGCGGCCGGCGGCGGGCGCCCTCTAGGTCCTGACGCGCACGACCAGCACGCCGGCGGCGACCGCGAAGACCGCGTTCGGCAGCCAGGCCGCGGTCCAGGGCGGCAGCCCGCCCGTGGCCCCGGCGGCGCCAGCGATCTTGAACAGCATGAGGTAGACGATCGTGATCGCGAGCGAGATGCCGACACCGTAGGCGGCGCCGCCGCGCTGCGAGGATGTCGCCAGCGGCGCGGCGAACAGGATGATGACCAGGGTGGCGAGCGGCAGCGCGATCTTCTGCGCGCGCTCGACCTTCAGGTCGAGCGGGTCGCCGCCGGAGCGCTCGATGATCTCGATGAATTCACCCAGCTCGTTGTAGCCCATGTCCTCCGGCTCACGCGGAATGGCGAGCAGCTGCTCGGGAGTCTCGCGGAAGCCGAGCGGCCGGAGCTGGTCGAACCTCATGGTCCGCTCGGCGCCGGGCCCGTAAAACAGGCGCATGTAGCCGTTGACGAAGAGCCAGGCGCGTTCGTCCGGCCGGTAGATCGCTTGCTGTGCGACGATCTGCATGCCGGGCACGTCGGGCTCGTTGCCTTCGCGCTCGACGGCGATGCCGGTGATGCGCGCGCTGGCGAGCGTGAGCCGTCGGATGGCGTAGGTCTGGCCATCGCGCGCACTGTAGACAAAGTCCTGGCGCCCGGCGGAGACGGGCTCGGTGTCACCGATCGCCTCGCGGCGCAGACGGTTGCCGATGGGCACCAGCTCGGCCAGGGCGAGGCCCGCGAGGGTCAGCAGGACGCCGAGCAGCGGCAGCGTCGCGAAGAGGCGGTGGAAGCTGACGCCGCTCGCCTTGGCGGCCGCGATCTCCGAGTGCCGCGTCATCGCATTGACCGTGAAGACGGTGGCGATCAGCGCGGCGATCGGCAGCCCGTACAGCACGAACAGCGGCAGCTGATAGAAGTAGTTGAGCCAGATCTCGCGGCCGGTCAGCCCCTGCCGCTGGAAGCTGTCCAGGTTGTCGGTGATATCGCCCAGGATGAACAGGAACGGAACCGCCAGCGACGCGACCACGAAGATGCGTGCGAATTCGGCGATCACGTAGCGGTCGAGGATGCGTGCGATCACGTGCTGGCCTCCGCGGGTCGGGCGCGACGCAGCACGCGAGTCGGCCGCGCGAGCAGGGTGCGCAGCGAATGCCAGAAGTCGTCCCAGCCGCCGCCGCGCGCATGCGCGCTCGCCTTCGTCAGCCATGGGATCGACAGCAGGCCGAGCACCAGGAAAACCGCGTTCGGCGCCCACATCGCCCAGAACGGTGAGATGCGGCCGGCATCACCGAACTCCTCACCGCCGATCAGCCCCACGTAGTAGATCCCGAAGATCGCAAGGGAGACGGCGATCACCATGCCCACGCCGCCGCGCGGGAAGCGGATTGCCAGCGGCGCGCCGATCAGCACGAAGACGATGCAGGCCACCGGGATCGCCAGCTTCTTGTGATACTCGACGCGCCGCTGGTTGATGCGCTGCTGGATCGCCTGCGCCTCTTCATCAATGCTGCGGAACCGGATCACGGCCTGGGTTTCGAGCGCGTCCGGTGCGCCGCGCGCCGCGTCACCGAGGCCGCTGGGC
>JBOHRE010000151.1:0-5332 GCA_050732635.1 Longimicrobiales bacterium
CCCCGCCACCGCACGCGCCTCGGCGCTTCCGCCCCGCTCGGCGCGCGGCAACCCGCCCCGCCGCCGCACGCGCCGATACCGTCACCTGCGCGCTCGCGACTCGATCCACAGCCTGGCAGGTCTGCCGCTGCCGCTGACCCAATCGCCGGTTCGGCGGCGAGGCGCTGTACATGTTGTACCAGAACGCCGAGGGGCCGAGCCAGGGTCGTAGGCCCCCGGGATCGGCGCGCCGCTGCCGATAGCCCGGGACCCTCAGAGCTGCACGCTCACCAGCACGACGGCGGCGACGAGGATGGTGAGTGCCAGGCCCAGCCGGGCGTAGTCGGTGAAGCGGTAGCCGCCCATGCCATAGACCATGGTGTTGGTCTGGTAGCCGATCGGTGTCAGGAAGGAGGCGGAGGCGGCGATCGCCAGCGCAATCGCGAACCCTCGCGGGTCGGCGCCCAGCTCGGTGCTGGCGGCCATGGCGATCGGGAACATCAGCGCTGCGGCAGCGTTGTTGGTGATCAGCTCGGTCAGCGAGATCGTGGCAATGATCACGGCCAGCAGCGCCCCCTTCGTGCCGAAGGCGGCGCCCGCCGCGACCAGCGCATGGCCGATCAGCGTGGCGAGGCCGGAGCTCTCGATCGCGGCCCCGAGGCCGAACGCCGCCGCGATCACCAGGATGACATCGAGGTCGATCGCCGAGCGCGCTTCGCCGGGGCTGAGCACGCCGCTCGCGATGATGGCGACGACCGCCAGTAGCGCAGCCTGCAGGATCGGCAGCGCGCCGATCGCGGCCACCACGACCATGGCGGCGGTGATCAGGCCGACGAGCCAGGCCTTGCGCGTCGCCATGGGCGGTGCGCCGCCACGGCGCGAGACCAGCAGGAAATCGGGGCGATCGCGCCAGCGGCTCGCGAACTCCGGATCCGCCAGCAACAACAGCGTGTCGCCGACCTTGAGACGGACCTCGCCCAGCTTCGACTGCACGCGCTCGCCCGCGCGGTGCACGGCCAGGACGGCGGCCTGGTAGCGGCCGCGAAACGCGACCTCGCGCAGCGTGCGGCTGACCAGCGGTGAGGCCTCGCCGATCACCGCCTCGAAGAAGGTGTGCCCGGGCAGGTCGAAGCGCAGCAGGTGCTGCTGCTCGGTCGAGACGAGCCCGCGCTTGTGCTGCAGGTCGAGCACCAGGTCGGCGCGTCCGGCGAAGGTCAGCAGATCGCCGCCGCGCAGCTGCACCTCGGGCCCGACCGGCGCGATCACCTGATCCTGGCGCTCGACCTCGACCAGGAACACACCCTCGAGCCGTCGCAACCCGGCGCCTTCGACCGAGGCGCCATCGAGCGAGCCGCCTGGGATCACGCGCATGGCGAAGGTGAAGGAACGCAGCTCCTCCTCTGCCGTCCGCGCGGCGCCGCGCCGTGCGGGCAGCAGCCGCTGACTGAAGAGCACGAGGAAGAGCACGCCGATCAACGCGACCGGCAGTCCGACCGGCGTCAGCTCGAACATGCCGAGCGGCGCCATGCCCTCCGCCTGCAGCATTCCCGATACGACCAGGTTCGTCGACGTGCCGATCAGCGTGATCACGCCACCCAGGATCGTCGCGAAGGACAGCGGCATCAGCAGGTGCGATGCCGACAGCCGCTGCCGCTCCGCCCACGCCGAGATCTGCGGCGCGAGCATCGCCACGATCGGTGTGTTGTTCAGGAACGCCGACGCGGCTGCCGTCGGGAACAGCAGCCGCGCCAGTGCCGCCCGCGGCTTGCCGCCGTCGCCCAGCGTCAGCTCGAGCAGCGGCTGCAGTGCGCCTGTCTTCTCGACCGCGCGCGCGATCACGTAGAGTGCGGCGACCGTGATCGGCGCCGGATTGCTGAAGCCGGCGAACGCCTGCTCCGGTGTGATCACGCCGAGCACGAGGAGCGCCACCACGCCGCCGATCAGCGTCGCGGCCGGCGAATACAGGTCGCGGACCAGCACGACCAGCGTGATCGCGATCACGACCAGCGTCAGCCAGCCCGGTCCGCTCAATGCGCTCCTGGTGGTCGCGAGGTGGGAGCCGGCTCAACGCGTGAGGTGCTGCGCCACGATGCCGCGCTCGACGAGCAGCTCCAGCAGCCGCTGCACGCACGTCGCAACGTCCTCCGTATCGGTGTGCAGCACCAGCTCGGGCTCCCGGGGCGCCTCGTAGGGCGCGCTCACGCCCGTCATCTCCGTCACCTCGCCCGCTGCCGCCTGCGCGTACAGCCCCTTCGGGTCGCGACGCCGGCACTCCTCCACATCGCAGTCGATGAAGACCTCGAAGAACCGACCCTCCGGCAGCAGTGCGCGCGCGCGGGCACGGTCCTCCGCAAACGGTGACACGAAGGCGCAGATCACGAGCGTGCCCTGGTCGAAGAACAGCCTCGCCACCTCGCCGACGCGCCGGATGTTCTCGCGACGTTCCGCGGCCGAGAAGCCCAGGTCGCCGCACAACCCATGACGCACGTGGTCGCCTTCCAGCAGCATGGTCGAACAGCCGCGCTCGAACAGCTCGCGCTCGAGGGCACGCGCAGTCGTCGACTTGCCCGACCCGGAAAGACCGGTCAACCAGACGACCGCCGCCTTGTGGCCGCTGCGCACCTCGCGCTCGGCGAGCGCGATGTTCATGCCCTCGCGCACCACGCCCGGCGATGCCGGACGGCCTTCCACCACCTGGATCGTCGGCGCGACCGGCGACAGGACCTCGCCGCGGATCATGCCGGCTCCGACCGTCACGTTCGCGTACGGGTCGATGATGATGAAGCCGCCCGTCTCGCGGTTCGTCTGGTATGGATCGAAGAACAGCGGCTTCGCCGTGTGCAGCCGGACACGCCCGATGTCGTTCAGCCCGAGCTCGCTCGCGTCCTGGCGGTGCAAGGTATCGACGTCGATCCGGTAGATCAGGGACTCCACACGCGCGCGCACGCTGCGCGTCGTGTGCATCAGCAGGTACTCCTTGCCCGGGACCAGCGCATCCTCGTGCATCCAGCAGACCATGGCCTCCAGGCGCTCGGCCGCCAGCGGCACGTTCATTCTGCGCACGATCATGTCGCCACGACCGACGTCGACGTCGTCCTCGAGCGTCAGCACCACGCAGTCGTGGGCCGAGGCCTCGCTCAGCGGGCCATCGGCCGTCTCGATCGAACGGATCCGCGTCGTCTGGCCCGAGCCCATGACCACCACCTCCTCACCGGGCGTGATCGTGCCCGATGCGATCCGACCCGCGAAGCCGCGAAAGTCCTGGTGCGGCCGGATCACGTGCTGCACTGGAAAGCGGAAATCCAGCAGGTTCTTGCCCGCGCCTACGTTCACGCTCTCCAGGTAGTGCAGCAGCGTGCCGCCGTTGTACCACGGCATCCGCTCGCTCTTCGTGACCACGTTGTCCCCGTGCAGCGCCGACATCGGCACGAAGATCAGGTCCTTCACGTCCAGCTTCTCGGCGAAGGCCTCGTACTCGGCCTGGATCGCGTCGAATACGGCCTCATCGAAGTCGACCAGGTCCATCTTGTTGACCGCGACCAGCACGTGTGGGATGCGCAGCAGTGAAGCGATGAAGCCGTGACGACGGGACTGCGTCAGCACGCCCCTGCGCGCGTCGACCAGCACGATTGCCATCTCGGCAGTCGACGCGCCCGTCACCATGTTGCGGGTGTACTGCGTGTGCCCGGGCGTGTCCGCGATGATGAACTTGCGTTTGGGCGTCGCAAAGTAGCGGTACGCGACGTCGATCGTGATGTTCTGCTCGCGCTCCGCGCGCAGCCCGTCGGTCAGCAGTGCCAGGTTCAGTCCTGTCTCACCGCGCCGACGCGAGGCGTCCTCGACCGCGCGCAGCTGGTCCTCGAAGATCGACTTGGTGTCGTACAGCAGCCGCCCGATCAGCGTGCTCTTGCCATCGTCGACGCTGCCCGCGGTGCTGAGCCGCAGCAGGTCCATGGTCGGCGCCGCGGCCGGGCTCATCGTGCCGCTCATCAGAAGTACCCCTGCCGCTTGCGGTCTTCCATGGCCGCCTCTGAGCGCTGATCGTCACTGCGACCGCCGCGTTCCGTCGTCCTCGAGGCGGCGATCTCGTCGATCACGTCCGCGACGCTCGCGGCCAATGACTCGACCGCGCCCGTGCAGGTCGCATCGCCGACCGTGCGGAAGCGCACCCGTCGCTCAGCCGGCCGCTCTGTCGGCTGCAGCACGATGAACTCCGTGCGGGCCAGCAGCATGCCGTCGCGCTCGAAGACCTCGCGGTCGTGCGCGAAGTACAGCGAGGGCAGCGGAATGTCCTCCCGCGCGATGTAGTGCCACACGTCCAGCTCGGTCCAGTTGCTCAACGGGAACACGCGAAAGTGCTCGCCCTTGGTCTTGCGGCCGTTGAACAGGTACCACAGCTCCGGGCGCTGGTTACGCGGCTCCCACTGGCCGAACGCATCGCGGTGCGAGAAGAAGCGCTCCTTCGCGCGCGCCTTCTCCTCGTCGCGTCGCCCGCCGCCCAGCGCGGCGTCGACCCGCAGTTCCCGGATCGCGTCCAGCAGCGTCACCGTCTGCAGCGCGTTGCGACTGGCGTTCAGCCCGGTCTCCTCGACGACCCGGCCGCCGTCGATCGAATCCTGGACGTAGCGCACGAGCAGCTGCGCACCCTGCTCGGCGACCAGTCGGTCGCGAAACTCGATCGCTTCCGGGAAGTTGTGGCCGGTATCGATGTGCAGCAGTGGGAACGGGATCGGCCCGGGCCAGAACGCCTTGCGCGCCAGGTGTACCATGGCGATCGAGTCCTTGCCGCCGGAAAACAGCAGCACCGGACGCTCGAATTGCGCGGCGACCTCGCGCATGACGTAGATCGCCTCCGACTCGAGGATGTCGAGGTGCGTCTTGCGGTACGACGTCGTCCGCGGCGCCGTCGGCGGCGACTCGGCTTCACGAATCAGCATGCACGATCTCTTCCGTATAAAGCTCTGTGACGCGCTGGATCAGCGACTCCGGCACCGCGCCGGACGCTGCGATCATTCCGTCCGGCTGAGTCGGATCCCGCTTGTTGTAGCGCAGCGGTCGACCGTAGCAGTCGCCGACGAAGCCGCCGCATTCGCGCACGATCAACTCGGGTGCGCAGGTGTCCCACTCGCTCATGTACGCGACGGGGTGCACGTACAGATCCGCCTCGCCCTCGGCGATGCGCGCGCATTTGATGCCCACCGAGCCGCACGGCAGGTAGTCGCGCACGCCGATCCCGTCCAGCATCCGGATCACGCGCTCGCTCGTGTGCGAGCGTGATACGATGGCGCGCAGCGGCCGTCCCGGCGTTCCGCGGCCCGGCAGCGGGCGCCGCTCGCCGCCGTCCGCCTCGACC
>JBOHRE010000152.1:0-5188 GCA_050732635.1 Longimicrobiales bacterium
CGTGTGTGTCGCTCCATTCGTCAAAGCTAGATAGCGTCTTTTTGATACTTATCATTTAGACAATATCTTGGCAAGGAAGGTCGCAGACGGGCCACCGAGCAGGTGAGCGCGTGCACGCTTTCTGATGGTGAGACGGTCAGGGTAAATGAGGGTAGCGGCGGAGCCAAAGAGGTGTAGGCGGCGCCGGGAGTGATGCGAGAGAGGGTCACGGTCCGCTGAGGAGAGGATCTCCGCAGCGGACCGCGACCGTTACGGGGCTGGCGAAGCGGGCGAGGATGGGTGGCTGAGCTCGAGCTGGCCGCGAGCGGGTGCGAGGGGGACGGAGGGGATCACGGAGGCCGGCAGCGGTTCCGGGTTCCCGGCTCTATAGGGATCGGTACCGGGAACCGGGTGTGGGTGAGGCGCGGCCATCCAGCCGTCGGGGTGTCGGGTGACGCGGCCGGTGGCTTCGAGGGTGCGCAGGGATTCGAGGACGGACTGTTTTCTGGCGGCCACGGCGGTGCGGAGCTGTTGGAGGCGGAGCGGGCCCGGGTCGAGGGCAGAGAGGATGCGTTGTTCGAGAGGCGCGGCGGTGTGTGCGGGCTCGGGATCGCGGATCTCGAGCCGGAGCGGGTCTTCGGCGAGGGTGAGGGTGAGCGGTGGGGGTGCGGCGGCGGCTCGGTGTTCGATGGTGAGGATGAGTTCGTGGGCGCGGCGGCGCAGATAGAGGTTGGAGTCGCCCCAGGCGTGGAAGTCGGAGCTGCCGCGTAGCGCGAGGCCCGCGGCATCGCCGCCCGACTTGCGGGCGTGATGCACGAGGAGCAGGGCGAGCGAGTAGGCGCGGGAGAGTTCACGCAGGGTGGCGAGGATGGCGGCGACCTCTGAGGCGTGGTTCTCATCGGCGCCTTGCAGGCGCACATAGGGATCGAGGATCAGGAAGCGGTAGGGGCGCTGGGCGAGGGTGGCGTGTAGGCGCTCGACATCGGCGGGCCGATCGATGCGCAAGGAGGGTTCGGTGAGGAGGCCGAGGTCGAGGGAGTCGAAGTCGGCGCCGCGGGCCCGGCAGAGCTGTTCGAGACGCTGACGGACTTGGAGTGGGGAGTCCTCGGCGGCGTAGAGGAGCACGGGGCCGGGCTCGGGGACGGCGAAGCGGCCGAGGCAAGGGCGGCCGGAGGCCGTGGCGGTG
The DNA here is from genome assembly GCA_050732635.1 of Longimicrobiales bacterium. Lineage (GTDB taxonomy): Bacteria > Gemmatimonadota > Gemmatimonadetes > Longimicrobiales > RSA9 > JBOHRE01. Next base: position 1,166 of record JBOHRE010000152.1, read on the forward strand.
GCGAGTTCGAGGGCGAGCCAGCTTTTGCACGACTTGGGCGGGCCGCCGAGGACGCCGACGGCGCCTTGGCCCCAGAGGGAATCGACGAGCCAGGCGGGTGTCGTGGGACCGGCGGCCGCGATCTGTGCGGCGCGCACGACGGTGAGCGGCCGGTTGGACGTAGCGTTCATGGGCGTCGCGCGGTTGCGGGCGTGGGGGCGGGCCGCGGGCGCTGCGGCGGCGCAAAGATCTCGAAGAAGAGCTTTTCGTCGAGCTGGGCGAGCTCGCGTTGCGCGGCGGTGGCGAGCAGTTCTGAGGCGAGGGTCATGAGCGTGCGGTAGTTGCCGGCGGCGTGATCGGCGAGGGTAGCGGCGAGCTGCGGCGTGAGGAGCTGAGCGTTGCCTGCCGAGGTGACCGAGTGCGCGAGCGCGTCGCGCAGCTGGTCGGGCGTGGCGTAGTCGAGCGTGAGACGGGTGCGGATGCGGCTGCCGAGCGGCAGTAGATCGTCGTGGCGGAAACGCTCGGTGAGCCGCCCGTCGCCGGCCAGGATCACGGAGAGCAGGATCTTCGAGTCGAAATGCAGGCTGCTCAGCAGGCGCAGCTCGCTGAGCACGGCGGTACTCATCTCCTGTGCCTCGTCGATGAGCAGGACCGGGCGCGAGAGGGTGCTCTCGATGTGCGCCTGCCAGCGCTGGCGCAGCGCCTTGAAGCCGGCCCAGCGGTTGTGGGGTCTGAGCGCGACCTCGAAGACATCGCCCAGTTCGCGGTAGAAGTCGGCGAGAAAGGAACGCGGGTGCGTGATCACGCCGACCGTGACATCGCGCAGGCGGGCGAGCCGGCTGGCGAGCAATCGCAGCGCCACGCTCTTGCCCGTGCCGGGATCGCCGGTGATGAGGGCGAAGCCGCCTTCGCGCAGGTGCGCGTGCTCGACACGCCAGGAGAAGTTCTCGAGTGCGGACGTGGCGAGCAGCGCCTCGGTGGGCACGTCGGGCGAGAAGGGGTTGTACTTGAGCCCGAAAAGGGCGAGCAGTCGGCTGTCCATCAGCGGTTCTCCTCGTGAGTGCGTTCGGCGTGCGGCAGATAGGCCGGCGGCAGGCCGGTGGCGGCATAGCGAGCCAGGAGCTCTTTGAGCAGCGGGGCCATGCCCGTGGCGGGCGGCGGCTCGGTGGGCTCGGCGGCATCGATCGCAATCGTGCGGCGCCGGCCATCGGCGTTGCGGGTCTTGTCGAGCGGCCAGAGCCGGGCAAGCGTGCTGCGCGTGCGTGCGTCGACGAGCTCGACCGAGCTCAGGTCCCAGCGGGCGCAGCGTAGACACAGCCGTTCAAGGTGCCGGAAATGCGACGGCACTTCGAAGCGGCGGCCGAAAAGCGAGATCGTACCATCGCTCCTGCGCTGCGTGCGCCAGACGCTCATGCGGAAAGCCTGGCGCAACGCCTCGGCAGAGGGGCTCTCCAGGCCGACCGAGCGGTCGGCGAGAAAACGCTCGAGCGGCGCGCAGCCGAGCTCGGCGTGGAGCGCGCGGTTGTACTCGAGCTCGATCCACGCCTGCGTCGCCTCGTTCAGCAGATCGAGCGTGATCTCGGTGACGCCTTCCAGCATGGACAGGAGCCGACCTTCGACTTGGGCCCACAAGACCTCCTGTTTGCCGTTCTGATGCGGCGAGTGAGGCAGCGTGGTCTCGTGATGGATGCTCAGCTCGAGCAGGCCCTCGGTGGTCTCGGCCGCGAGCATGGCACTGCCGTTGTCGGTCAGCAGCGCGCGCGGCCGGCCGCGCTTCATGATCGCCTGCGAGAGGCCATGCACGAGCGTCTCCGTGCTCTCGGCCAGATACCATTGGAGATGGCAGGCCAGTCGAGAGCGATCATCCACCACGCCCAGCAAATGCGGCGTGAGCCAGCGGCCTGAGCGCACGGGGACCTTGCGGCTCCCGACGTGGAAGTCCAGGTGCCAGAGCGCATTCACGTACTCGGCCTCGAAGCTGCGCGTCTCGCGCTCGGCAAGGCGCACCTCCGCTCTCGCCTCACCGGCCGTCGGCGGGCGAGCTCGCCGCCGCTTCTTGAGCAGCCCGTGCGCCTTCATCCACCGCCGGATCGTGGCATACGAGGGCAGCGGCCCCAGCGCGGGATGCTGCCGCACCACCACGCGGAGATTGTCCACGTGCAGCCGGTAGCTCCACGCGGGATGCTCGCGGTACTGCGCTCGAATCGCCTGGGCCAGCTCGAGGCTCACCCCGCGCGACGTGCCCGCGTCCTTGCGTACGCGCCGCCGCAGGACCCCCACCGGATCGCGCGCCTCGCCGCGCGCGGCGTAGTACCACCGCTCGATCGTCGAGCGCGCGAAGCGCACCGGTTCGCCCGTGATCGGGTGCCGCCACACCTTCGCCGCCAGCCGAGCCAGCTCCGCCCCGAGCTCACCCCCGGCCGGCGGCGCCGCGAGCAGCGGACCCACCACAGAAAAGCGCAGCCGCGCCCAGCGCTCGTGCGCCGCCTCGTTCGCCTCGCCCATCACCACCTCCGGTTCGTGACCCGGCCAAGCCTACCCAACCGCGCTCCGGGCGAGGAAGCGTCATCTTCTGCGGGACCTCAAACGACCATCGCGCACCCCGCGCTCGTCGTGATCGGCGACAGAAATCGAAGACAGCTCACCAGTGCATCCTCCGTCCGCTCGCCGATAAACCGCTCGAGCAGCGAGGCCGGCAGCCTCCCCTCCTCGATCCGTGCGACCAGCCGCGCCCGCGCCGCCCGCCAGAACGCCGTCCGCACAAACGTCTCGAGCCACCACGCACGCCAACGCTGCAACGTGCGTCGATCCACCCCCACCAGCTCTCGCATGGACGCCGCTCGCTTCGTCGTCACACCCCCGGTCATGGCACTCACCAGCACCACCACCGCCGCCACGTACACGCGCCGGCCCAGAAACCGCAGCGACGGCGGCGTCCGCCGCCGCCGACACCCCTCGCGCGCGCAGCACAGACTCTCGCGCCACCCGTATTCGCCGCGTAGCTCAGCCGGCACGCCGCCCCGTGGCTTGCGCCGGAACCGCGCGCTGTGCAGCGCCCCACCACACGGGCACCCCGCCTCTCGCGCTTGCGCCGCAAAATCCCGATCCGCCTCCACCAGCAGCCGCCAAACCCTGGCATCCAACAACAAACCCCGCGACATTTCCCCTCTCCTTCTCTGGCTTCTTGGGCCTTGGCAGACCTCGAAGACAAAGAAGGAGAAGCCCCCTCACCGAGCAAGCTCGATGAGGGGGCTTCCTTTCCTGCTATCTCGAACCGTGATCAGATCACTAGCCTGGTACCTCGATTACCGTGTACTCGCTCAGACTTCAACGAGCGCGAGACGACCCATTTCGGCTGGTTCCGCCACGCCGCCGCGAAGGCGTGTTCCTCTGCATCCCATTCAGGATGATCGTCGTCCCAGTAACGCATGACCTCATACATTCGGCGGCCGTACACACTGCCCGCCTGCCCCTGAGCCTCCTCGATGAAGTGGCGGAAGAGCGTGGGGCTTGGCTCGAACGCCATATGGTCGACGTAGCCGTCCAGGGACTGGTTCATTCCGAACACGAGCTTAGCCATACCCACTTCCTTTCCTTGCACCGCACATCCGCGCGGTTCTGATTGCGTTAGGAAAGTATGAACTCGCGCAGAGCGCTAACCCTCGACGGCGTAGGTCAGAATCACCCCGCCCGTCTTGAGCGCGCGCGTGCCTTCAAGGCGCATCTTGACCTGCCGGTCCTGCGGTTTGAACAACGGCACCCCGCCGCCCAGCACCACCGGCACGAGGCAGATACGGTATTCGTCGACGAGCCCGGCGGCGAGCAGCGAGGCGAGGAGGTCGGCGCTGCCGAACACAAATCCGTCCTTGCCGTCCTCAGCCTTCAGCTCCTTCACCGCCGCGACGGCGTCACCCTCGAGAAGGCGCGTGTTGTTCCACGTCGCCTCGTCGAGCGTGCGGCTCGCCACCGCCTTTTCGAGCGAGTTCATCATGTCGGCCACCGCCCCGGTTGCCTGCGTCCAGTAGCCGGCCATGCCCTCATAGG
>JBOHRE010000153.1:0-5167 GCA_050732635.1 Longimicrobiales bacterium
GGCCCAGCACGCCCGCGCCCGCGGCCACCGCGCCGCTGGTCACGATCACGGTCTGCGTGCCACGCCGCGCCGCGGCCGCCTGCGCGAAGCGCGCGATCCGCTCGCGGTCCAGCCGGCCGTCGGCCGCCGTGAGCAGACGACTGCCCAGCTTCAGGACCAGGCGGCGAGGGGGATGCATTGGTGGTTGGTGGTTGGTGGTTGGTGGTTGGTGGTTGGATGAACATGCGACAGGAAAGCATAAATATACGGTAGCCCGCTGCGGTGGCAAGGCTCTGTCGCTACGTGTCGGGGGGGCGCTGCCGCGCGGTGCCGAGGGCTATGTGGAGCGGGAAGCAGCCTCTTGATCGATCAACCCGAGTGCGCGAGCTGAAACTCGACCAGGCTGGGGTCCGCGATGCGGCGCGAGGCGTCGAGCACTTCGATCGCCACAACCTCTCCGGTATGGTCGAGATCCACGATGATACCCGGTCGAGCCTCGTCGCTCGATTCGACGGCGGCCTCCTCACGAAAGATGATCGTGAGCGCGTCCGCTTCGGGATCGTATCGGACCTTCATTGTTCTGGCTTCCAGTACCGCGCGATCCTGCGCGTGCGGTAGACGGTGATGACCTGCGGTGGCCATTTCTCCAGAGCGACCACGACCCGGACGAGATAGAGCTTCCCGGCCAGCTCCACACGAGACTGAAGTACGGTCCGGCCGGCGTGTGATGGCACTCGCTGCTCTGGTCCGGCGAGTACGCGTTCCACCAGTTCTCGCGTGATCCTCCGCCGGCTCATCGCCTCCAGTGCATGCGCGTTGAAAATATAGTCGCGCAGGGGCTCGGCCGACATGCCGCCGATCGTGCTGCATTGTTCAGGGCAGCTCCATAGGAGCAGCGGCCGGCGCACTGGCGGCGCACGTGTTTCGGCCGTCGCCCGCGCCACCTATCACCTGCGCCGCCCCTCGACGATTTGGTACAACTTGTACAGCCGGCGGGCGGTCGCGGCCTCGATGGGACTGCGAACGCGCCTCACGCGCTCCGCTGGACGCTACCCTCCCCTACGGCCCGCCGTCCGTCGCCTCCGTATACGCCTGTGGTGAACGATGCCCCCGGTCGGGTCATCCTCATCCTCTCTGGCCAACTCAGAAATCCGCCGATCGATCTCCTTGATTCTGGTTGCCGCCTCCGGAAACCCCACGAGAAAGGCTCCCAGGGGAGCGACCATCGAGAATAGCAGCCGCGCCTTCCTGTAGCTGTCGCAAGCCCGATCAGACTCGCTACTCAGCTCCGCATCGAGCCCGTCGAGGTACAGCGTCTCCGCATACATCCAGCAGCGTCCCGGCTCCAGCTCTCCGCCAGGAGCAAGGAGCAGTGCGAGGGTGTCGGCGGTGGCAACCCCTGCGATCTCGAGATCCAGACCCGCGTGCTGCGCTAGAGACCGCAACTGCTGCTTCACCGCAGCAGAGCCAGCGCCGCCGCCCAGGATCAGCTTGCGGAGCGCCAGGGCGAATTGCCCGAATTGCTCGATCATTCTGAGGATGTAGTCTCGCCGCTCCACTGCGCACCTGCTCTCGATCTCACTGCTCGCCCGAGGCGGGGGCGTCCACGCATTGGGAGGCCCAGCCGCTTCAGCCGCCGTATCGCATCGCTTCGGTTGCCTGGATCCGCGCCGCCGCCTCGGTGCCGGCGTACGCGCTCCGCAGCTCGGCGAGGTCGATCTTCTTCATCCCGAGCATCGCCTCCATCGCGCGGTGCGCGCCCGGCGAGGCGGGGTCCTGCAGGATCTCCTCCATGCCCTCGGGCACGACCTGCCAGGAGAGGCCGTAACGGTCCTTCAGCCAGCCGCACTGCTGGGCCTTCGGGTCGCCGCCCGCGCCCAGCTTCTCCCAGTAGTAGTCGATCTCCTCCTGCGTGGCGCAGTTCACCTGCAGCGAGACCGCTTCGTTGAACTGGAACACGGGCCCGCCGTTCAGCGCGGTGAAGCGCTGGCCATCCAGCTCGAACTCGACGGTCATGACCGAGCCGGCCGGCCGGCGGTGCACCTCGAAGCCGGCCTCGCCGTAGCGCGTGATCCCGCGGATGCGCGAGTTCTCGAAGATGCCGGTGTAGTAGCGTGCGGCCTCCTCCGCCTGGTCATCGAACCAGAGACAGGGGGTGATGCGCTGCGTGGTGGCCATGGTTCTCCTCGGGCTGAGGTCCGAGCCGGCCCGGCCTGGGGCGGCCGGGACGGCTGAAGCTACGCTTCGACCTCTAGTCGGACGAGGAGCGCCGAAATCGACATGGTCGGGGCGGTACGGGAGGCCGCCTGCGAGGTCCGAATCGACAGCCGACGGTCCATCATTCCGCCGCGAGCTTGCGGCGGCGCGCGAGCTCCGCGTCCGTGGGCTGCTCGAAGTCGAAGGAGCCGTGCTGGATCGCGCCGGCGGGCTCGTAGGTGGCGATCACGACACCCGTAGTCGAGGTCTGGCTGTCGACGAGCTTCAGCCCGCGCGGGTGCGTGCCGTCGGCGAACAGCCGCTTGCCGCCACCGACCACCACGGGGAAGAGCCACAGCCGGTACCGATCGACCAGATCGTGCGCGAGCAGCGTCTGGATCAGGTTGCCGCTGCCGTGGACCTGGATCTCGGGCCCCGGCTGCTGCTTGAGCTGCGCTACCTGCTCGGCGACGTCGCCGCGCAGCAGTGTCGAGTTCTGCCAGTCGACGCGGTCGAGCGTCCTCGACGCCACGTACTTCCTCGCGTGGTTCAGCTTCTGCGCGGTCTCATCGTGCGTCTCGACCAGCCCCTCGGGGGCGGCCTCTAGCGCCGGGTCCTCGCCCACGTACGGCCAGTGGGCGGCAAAGATCTCGTACGTCCTGCGGCCGAGCAGCAGGTCGAAGGGCGCCGCCAGGGTCTGGTCCATGAGCTGGCCCATGAGGTCGTCCCAGTAGTTGACGGACCAGCCGCCTTCGGTGAAGCCGCCGGACGGGTCTTCCTCCGGCCCGCCCGGCGCCTGGTACACGCCGTCGAGCGTCAGGAACGTGGTGACGAGCAGGTTTCTCATGGGGCACCCTCTTTCCCGGTTCGTGGTTCGTCCTCCACCGCGGCAGCCGTCGTATAGTCGCGCGGCGGCCGGCCGGATCGACAGAGGCCGGATCTCAACCGCAGATTCGCCCGGAGCGGCGCGGCGGCCGCACGGTGAACCGACGATCGCAAGCCTGTCGATTCCCTGCCCCGCCAGACGATTATCCGGAGAGCCCCTAACCCGGAGGTCGAGACGATGAAGTACCTGTGCCTGGTCTACGCCGAGGAGAAGGACCTCGAGGCCGTGTCCGACGCCGAGTGCGTCGCCTACGATGAGACGCTCCGCGACACCGGCCACTGCATCGCCTCCGAGGCGCTGCAGCCGGTCGAGACCGCGACCACCGTGCGCGTGCGCAACGGCAAGGTCGCGATCACCGACGGCCCGTTCGCCGAGACCAAGGAGACGCTCGCGGGCTTCTACCTGGTCGAGGCGCGGGACCTGAACGAGGCGATCCAGATCGCGGCGCGGATTCCGCCCGCGCGCGTCGGCAGCGTCGAGGTGCGGCCGGTCCGGCCGATCCGCGAGACCGTCCTCGCGCAGCAGGCCGCCTCGGCGATCGGCTGAGCCCGAACGAACCTGACAGGAGGTGTGGAATGTTGGCGGACAGCAAGTCATTCAGCAGTTTTTCGGTGAACGACGTCGCGCCCGCGAAGGAGTTCTACGGCCGCACGCTCGGCCTCGAGGTCTCCGAGTCGGACGGCTTCCTCACGCTGCACCTGGCCGGCGGCGCCACGGTGGTCGTCTACCCCAAGCGCAACCACAAGCCCGCGACATACACCGTCCTCAACTTTCCGGTGGACGACGTCGACGCGGCCGTGGACGAGCTGAACCGGCGCGGCGTGCGCTTCGAGATCTACAGCGAGCCCGAGCTGCGGACCGACGAGCACGGGATCTTCCGCGGCGAGCAGGGCCCGACCATCGCCTGGTTCAAGGACCCCGCCGGCAACATCCTCTCGGTGCTGGAGCGCGAGCCGTCAGCGTAGACCACGGCATGGGCGACGACGCGACCGACCGCACGATCGCCGACGCGGCCGAGCGCAGCCGCGACGCGGTCGACGCCATCTACCGCGCGGAGTCCCGCCGTATCCTGGCCACGCTGATCCGCCTGCTCGGCGACTTCGACCTGGCCGAGGAGGCGCTGCACGACGCCTTCGCCGCCGCGATCGAGACCTGGCCGCGCGACGGCGTGCCGGCGAAGCCACGGGCCTGGCTGGTCTCGGCCGGCCGCTTCCGCGCGATCGACCGGCTGCGCCGGCGCGCGCGCTTCGACGCGTCGCTCGAGCGCGTCGCCGCCGAGCTGCACGCCGACCCGGGACTCGACCCCTCGTGGAGCCACGAGGACGTCGAGGACGACCGGCTGCGCCTGATCTTCACCTGCTGCCACCCCGCGCTGCCGGCGGACGGCCAGGTCGCGCTGACGCTGCGCGAGGTGTGCGGCCTCACGACCGAGGAGATCGCGCGCGCGTTTCTCACATCGCCGCCGACGCTCGCGCAGCGGATCGTGCGCGCGAAGGCGAAGATCCGCGACGCCCGCATCCCGTACGAGGTGCCGGCGCGCGCCGAGCTGCCCGAGCGGCTCGACGCCGTGCTACGCGTCATCTACCTCGTGTTCAACGAGGGCTACTCGGCGTCGGCGGGCGAGTCGCTGACGCGCCCCGACCTGTCCGGCGAGGCGATCCGGCTGGGGCGGCTGCTGGTCGAGCTGCTGCCCGACCCGGAAGTCATCGGCCTGCTCGCGCTCATGCTGCTGCACGAGTCGCGGCGCGCGGCCCGCGCGTCGCCTGCCGGCGAGCTCGTGCTCCTGGACGAGCAGGACCGCTCGCTGTGGAACCGCGAGCTGATCGCCGAGGGCACGGCGCTCGTCGAACGCGCGCTGGCGACGCGGCGGTTCGGGCCCTACGCGCTGCAGGCCGCGATCGTCGCCGTGCACGCCGAGGCGCCCAGCATCGCGGCGACCGACTGGGCGCAGATCGTGGCGCTGTACGATGTGCTGCTGCGGCTCGCGCCGTCGCCCGTCATCGAGCTGAACCGCGCGGTCGCGGTCGCGCTGCGCGACAGCCCGGCCGCCGGCCTCGCGCTGATCGACGCGATCCTCGCGCGCGGCGAGCTGGCCGACTACCAGCC
>JBOHRE010000154.1:0-5039 GCA_050732635.1 Longimicrobiales bacterium
GGGCACGACCGATGTTGCCCGCGGCCGGCGCTTCCATGCCGGCCGCCGACAGCAGGTGCGCCGTCAGCGCCGTGGTCGTGCTCTTGCCGTTCGTGCCGGTGATCGCGATCACCGGCACGCTCAGGTGCCGGAACGCGAACTCGAGCTCGGAGATCCGCGGTACTGCGGCGAGCCGTGCATCGGCGAGCACGGCGGCCGTCGGCGGAATGCCAGGACTGATCACGATGACGGCGCACTCCGCGAGCCGCGCGCTCGTGTGCCCGCCGGTTTCGGCCTCACCTCCCAGTGCGCGCACCCGCTCGGCCGCTACACGCACCGCCGGTGAATCCCCTCCATCGGAGGCGAACACGCGATAGCCGCGGGCCAGCGCCAGCTCCGCCGCCGCTCGCCCGCTGCGCGCGAGGCCCAGTACGGCCACGCGGGCACCGGTGTGCAGCGCATCGCGCACCGGCAGGCGATTGCGCCGAGCCGCGTCGGCCAGCCTGCGAGCGCGCCGCGCGACCTCGCGCCGGTCGTGAGCTCGATCCGGATGCCGGGCGTTCATCGAATCTTCAGCGTGCTAAAGGCGATCAACGTGCACAGCAGCCCGAGGATCCAGAACCGCGTGATGATCTTGCTCTCCGCCCAGCCGGCCTTTTCGAAGTGGTGGTGCAGCGGCGCCATGAGAAAGAGCCGCTGCCCGCGCCCGCTCGCTCGCGCCGTGTACTTGAACCACCCGACCTGCAGGATCACCGAGATCGCCTCCAGGACGAAGACGCCGCCCACGATGATCAGCAGGAACTCGGACTTGAGCAGGATCGCGACCGTGCCGATCGCGCCGCCGAGCGCCAGCGAGCCGGTGTCGCCCATGAAGACTTCGGCCGGGTGCGCATTGTACCAGACGAAGCCGAGGGTGGCGCCAGCCAGCGCGACGCAGAAGATCGCCAGCTCGCCGGCGCCCGGCAGATACAGCAGACCCAGGTAGCCCGAGGTATCGACGCGCCCGATCAGGTATGCGAAGACGGCGAAGGTCGCGGCCGCGATCGCCGCCAGCCCGCCGGCCAGCCCGTCCAGCCCGTCGGACAGATTCACGGCGTTCGACGATCCCGCGAGGACCAGCATGGCCCACGGCACGAACAGCCATGCCGCGAGGAACTCAACGTGATGGTCCGACAGCAGCGGCACACTCACCCACTGTGTCGGGAACGGGCTGATCGGGTGCAGCAGTAGAAACGCGCCGAGCAGGAAGCCGACCAGGCCCTGGCCGATCAGCTTGTACTTGCCGATCAGGCCCTCCGGTCGACGCCGGATCACTTTCAGGTAATCATCGAGGAAGCCGAGCGCGCCCGTCCACAGAAGCACGCCGACGGAGAGCAGGACGTAGGCGTTCGTCAGGTCCGCCCAGAGCAGGGTCGAGACCGCCGCGGCGATGATGATCAGCACGCCGCCCATGGTCGGCGTGCCGGCTTTCGTCAGGTGCCGCGCCGGTCCCTCCTGACGCACGACCTGCCCGACCCGCAGGCGTTGCAGCCAGCGAATCACTGGCGGGCCCAGCACGAACGACACGAGCAGCGCCGTCGCCATTGCCCCGGCGCCCCGGAACGTCAAATACCGGAATAGGTTGAAGGCGATGTGGCGATCGGCCAGGTCAGCGAGCAGATGGTATAGCATCAGCCGTCCTCTCCCTGCCGATCGACCGGCGACGAGGACCTGGATCGGCGCGCTGACCTGCCTCGTCGCGTCGCTGACTGGGAGCTGGAGGCGGAAGCGGGCTTCCCTTTCCCTGCGACCCCCGACCCACCCGCTTCCGCCGCCGATCCTGCGCTGTCGCGTTCGTCGACGCCACCGAAGTGCGCCTGCAGCAGCGGCAGCAGCCGCTCGAGCGCGACACCACGCGAGCCCTTCAGCAGCACCGTCTCATCACCGCTGAGCCGCTCGGCGATCGCCGGGAACGCGGTCACGGCATCGTCGAGCACGAGCAGGCGCTCGCCGAGTCGCGTCCGGTACGGCTCGAACGCCGCCGCGAACTCACCGGTCGCGACGATCAGGTCGAACTCAGCCTCTGCGGCCTCCTCGGCCACCTCGCGGTGCAGCGCGCCGCTCTCGGAGCCCAGCTCCTTCATGGTGCCCAGGATCAGCACCTTCCGCTGCTCGCCGGGCAGCGACCGCAACAGGTCCACTGCGGCCCGCACGCTCGGCGGATTCGCGTTATAGCAGTCGGCGATCACGCGCAGCGAGCCATAACGGTGCAATTCATTGCGCATCTTCTGCGGCTCGACGCGGGCCAGCGCGGCGATCGCGGCATCGAGATCCACGTCCCACGACTCGGCCAGGCCGAGCGCGAGCAGTGCGAGTAAGGCGTTGTGCCGGCCGCGGTACGGCAGCGCGACCTCGCGACCGCGCCAGTCGAAGCGCACCGCGCCGTCCTCGTTCAGCCGCACGGCAGTCGCGCGCAGATCCTCATCCGCACGCTCGCTCATGCCCGCCACGCGAACGCGGCTCGCCAGGCGGCGCGAGCGCTCCGCTAGCGCCGCCGGTGTATCCCCGACGACTGCGAATCCGTGCACGGCGTCCAGCGCCTCGAGCAACGCCGTCTTCTCGTGCAACACGCCTTCCAGGGTGCCGAGACCCTCGAGGTGGCCCTCGGCGACGTTCGTGATGATGACCGCATCCGGCTCGACGATGTCGCGCAGGCGGGCGATCTCACCGGGCGCGTTCGTGCCGACCTCGGCGACGATGACGTCGACGTCGTCAGCCACCGACAGCAGCGTCAATGGCGTGCCGATCTGGTTGTTCAGATTGCCGGCCGTCGCGTGCACGCGATAGCACGTGCTCAGCACGGCGCGAGCGAGGTCCTTCGTCGTTGTCTTGCCGTTCGTGCCCGTGATCGCGCACACCCGCGCAGTCAGTCGGCGGCGGCGGTACCGGCCGAGCTGTCCCAGTGCGACCAGACTGTCCGGCACTTCGATGTACGCCAGCACGGTCGGCGCATCCTCGGGAACGCGCTCGACGACCGCCGCTATGGCGCCCTTCTCGGCCGCCTCGGCCAGAAAATCGTGCGCGTCGAAGCGCTCGCCCTTCAACGCAACGAACAGCATGCCCGGCTGCAAGGTTCGCGTATCCGTGCCAATGCCGGTGAACGCGAGCGCGCCTGGCTCGCCCACGGCCTCGGCTCCGCTCGGCTCGCCCGGCATGGCACCCGCGGGCGTCCCCGCCGCCGCCAGCGCCAGTGCTTCGCGCACCGTGTCCATACTCCAACGCATCAGGCCGCTCCGCGGCTCAGCAGATCGGCAACAACCTGCTTCTCGTCGAAGTCGCGCTTGGTGGCGCCGATGATCTGGTACGTTTCGTGGCCCTTGCCGGCGAGCAGCACGAGGTCCGTCTCGCGCGCGATCGCGAGCGCCCGCGCGATCGCCTCCCGCCGATCCGTGATCCGCTCGTGCGGCGCGCTACCCATGCCGGCCACGATCCCGTCGATGATCGCCCCGGGATCCTCGGTTCGCGGATTGTCCGATGTGACGATGACGACATCGGCATGGCGTGCGGCCGTCGCGCCCATGGCCGCTCGCTTGCCCGGATCACGATCGCCGCCAGCGCCGAAGACGACGATCAGCCGGCCCCGGACGAGTGGCCGCAGCGCCTCCAGCGCGCGTGCCAGCGCGTCCGGCGTATGGGCGTAATCACGCAGGATCGGACAGGGCCGCTCTGCGATGCGCTCCAGCCGCCCCGGCACCTGCGGCATGCTCCGCAGACGCGTGACCAGCGCCTCCGCCGCATCGCCCAGCGCCATGCAGGCCGCCACGGCGCCCAGCGCGTTCGCCACGTTGTAGTCGCCCAGCAGCGGCAGCTCGGCAGGCACGCTACCCCGCGGCGTCACCAGATCGAAGCGTGCGCCCGTCGCATCGAATGCCACGTTGAGCGCGCGCACGTCCGCTTCCGGTGCGCCGCTGGCCGAGAAGCTGACCGTCCGAAGGCCGCGCTGTGGCAGCTCGCGCCAGGCTGCATCGTCCGCATTCACCACCGCCACGCCTTCCTCGCGAAGCAGCTGTGCCAGCGTCAGCTTTGCCGCCAGGTACTCCTCGAACGTGCGGTGGTAGTCGAGATGATCCCGCGTCAGGTTGGTGAAGACGGCGACATCGAAGCGCAGCGCATCGACCCGCCCCTGATGCAGCGCATGCGACGAAACCTCCATGGCGAGGGCATCGACGCCGGCGTCACGCAGCGCGCGCAACGTGCGCGCCAGCTCGACAGGCCCGGGCGTCGTCAGCACGTCGACGGCATCCGCGATCCGCCCCTGTGGACCGTAGATGCCGAGCGTCCCGATTGATGCGGGCGTGCGCTTCAGGCCGAGCAGGTGCCGCAGCATCCACACCGTCGTCGTCTTGCCGTTGGTGCCGGTCACGCCCACCAGCACCAGCTCGCTCGCCGGATCGCCGAACAGCTCGGCCGCCGCGAGCGCGGCCGCGCGCCGACCGTTGTGCACCAGCATCTGCGGCAGGCTGGCCGCAGCCACGGGCCGCTCGACCAGTGCCGCGGCGGCGCCCGCGTCGGCAGCGGCCGGCACGAAACGGTGCGCATCGACGACCGTACCGGCCCAGGCGCAGAACAGGTCGCCCCGGGCGACGCGCCGGCTGTCATCGGTGATGCCGGTGATCGCCGGGTCGGCACTCGCCCGACTCGCGAGCAACCCCGCGCTCTCCAACCGATCGGCGATGCGCGACAGGCGCAGCTCCCGAGCCGGCGCGCCGCTGCGAAGCGACGCCCCGGTCACGGACTGCCGTCCTGGGCGAACACCAGCACGACCGTGCCGCGCGTCGCAGCGGCTCCAGCAGCGGGCAACGTTTCCGTGACCGTGCCACCACCGTGGATCGTCACCCGAAACCCGTGCAGGTGCAGTCGTCTCGCCGCATCGCGCAAGGACAGTCCAGCGACGCGTGGCACGAGGCGCGCAGCCGCGCCGACGCTCGACCCTGGCCGCGGTCGGCGCGGCCGGTCGAGCGTGAAGATGACGGGCTCGCTCGGCGGCCCGGCCTGCGCCACCAGCACGGTCGGATCCGCGG
>JBOHRE010000155.1:0-4951 GCA_050732635.1 Longimicrobiales bacterium
GTCACGGGCCGCCGCGACGGCGCGTTTGTTCTGACGAATCGCAACTCGCAGCAGGAGGTTCACGCATGCGTTCCCGCTACCAGACGCACCCGCTTCCCGGATCGCTGCTCGCGCTCGCGCTGCTCACTGCAGCCGCCTGCGGCAACGGCGAGGGGCCCGTCTCCCCGGCGCCGATCGATGAGTTGCCGCGCCCGCTGACCGCGGAGGAAAAGGCCGTCATTGCGGCGTCGAACGCCTTCGGCTTCGATCTGCTGCGCGAGGTGCATGCGGCCGAGACCGCGCCGAACGTCGTGCTGTCGCCGCTCAGCGCATCGCTGGCTCTGGGCATGACCATGAACGGTGCCGCCAGCGAGACCTGGGAGGCGATGCGTTCCGCGCTGCGTTTCGGCGACCTCGAGGAGCCGGCGATCAACGCCTCGTATCACGGGCTGCTCGATCTGCTGCTCGACCTCGATTCGCGCGTCACGATGGAGATCGCGAACTCGATCTGGGCACGCGAAGGCACGCCGTTCGTGCCCGCATTCTTCGACGCCGCACGCGAATGGTTCGACGCCGAGGTGCGCGAGCTGCGCTTCGACGACCCCGCTTCGGTCGACGTCATCAATGACTGGGCGAGCGACAACACGGCCGGCCGCATCGATGAGATCATCGAGCGCATCGATCCGGACAACATCATGTTCCTGCTCAATGCCGTCTACTTCAAGGGGCAGTGGACGGTGCAGTTCGATCCCGATGACACGCGACCCGCTCCGTTCACGCGCGTCGACGGCTCGCAGGTGCAGGTGCCGCTCATGCACTATCCGTCGGACCGGCGCGTGCGCTACACCAGGACGCCGGAGCTGGAGGCGGTCGACCTGGGCTACGGCGGCGGCGCGTTCGCCATGACCATCGTGCTGCCGGCGGCGGAGCGAACGCTCGCCGAGACCGTGGCCTCGCTCGATACGGAGAGCTGGGACGCGCTGGTCGCAGCGCTCGATTCGGCGAAGATCGTGCTCCAGGTGCCGCGCTTCCGCGTGCGCTACGACGAGCTGCTCAACCAGCCGCTGACGAACATGGGCATGGGCATCGCGTTCAGCGGCGGCGCGGATTTCACGCGGCTGACCCCGCTCGCCGAAAGCTATCCGGTGTGCATCGACTTCGTCCGCCAGAAGACGTTCCTCGAGGTGAACGAGGAAGGCACCGAGGCCGCGGCGGTCACGGCCGTGGGCGTGAGTGTTACGTCCGCGCCGCCGTCGATGATCGTGGACCGGCCGTTCCTGCTCGCCATCCGCGAGCGGCACAGCGGCACGATCCTGTTCCTCGGCGCGATCGGCGATCCGACCGCAGAGGAGTCCGAGCCGGCCGACGACCCGCCCGGCCAACCCTGCGGCTGATCCCCTAGCCCCAGCCCCAGCCCTAGCCCCGGCGAAAGGGCCGATCCGCCGTCAGGATCGCGAACAGCCCGTCGCGCCAGACGCAGTCGCAGCCGACGAGGCCGGCGCGGCCCAGCAGTCGAAAGTGCTCGACCAGCGGGATGTAGTGGTCGTGCCGCTCAGCGTGCTCGAGCACCTCGCGGATCTCGTCCTCGTCGACCTCGTCGCGCTCGCGCCAGAAGCGCTCCCAGCGCTCGAAGTGCAGCCGGTGCAGCGATTCCGTCGTGCCGCGCACGCCGTCGGCGATGCGCAGCGCGCCGCCGGGCACGAGCGCTCGGCCGATGGCGCTGTAGACGCCGGCGATCGGCTCGACGTGGTGCAGCGCAAGCGCGGAGATGACCAGGTCGTGGCTCGCGTCGTCGAGCTCCAGCTCCTCGAAGCGCGCCGCGACGAAGCGAGCCCGCGCTGCGGTCGCCGGCGCCTCCGCCCGGATCCGCTCGCGCGCGACCTCCAGCATCTCGGGTGCCGCATCCACGAAGGTGTAGGCTGCCGCCGGATCGCGCCGCACCAGCCGGAGCGACAGGTTGCCCGTGCCGCAACCCAGCTCGAGCACGCGCGCGGCCGGCGGCGTGTAGTCCAGTAGCACAGCGGCGATGTCGTCGTAGTGGGGCACGATGCGGCGGATGAACGCGTCGTAGCGCATCACGCGCTCGCCCCAGAAGTCGGGCGCGCTCTCGGGCAGTGGTGTCGCGTCGCTCATCGCCTCAGCGCGCGTAGCGCGAGCTCGCCAGCTCGACGATGCGCGCAATCAGCGCGTCGTAGTCGAGGCCTGCGCGCGAGGCCGCCTGCGCGAAGACCTCGTCGCGCTCGAGGTAGCAGTTGGGGTTCACCTCGATCACGAAGATGTCCGCGGCGTCGGTCACGCGCAGGTCGATGCGCGCGTAGTCGCGCAGTCGCAGACCGTGGAATGCGTCGAGCGCAGCCTGCTGCATGGCCGCGACCAGCTCAGCCGGCAGGTCGTCGGGAAAGACCGTCCTGCTGTTCTGGAAATCCGCATGCTGCTCCTGCCACTTCGCGTCAAACGTCGCCACGCGCGGCACGCCCGCCGGGAACGCGCTCATGTCGAGCTCGGCGACCGGTAGCGCCTGCGCCCGCTCGTTGCCCAGCACGCTGACGTAGAATTCGCGGCCGTCGATGAACTCCTCGACCAGCACCGGCGCATGGTACTCGCGGTGCAGCGCGTCGATACGCTCGAGCAGCTCCGTGATGCCGTTCACGACCGAGCCGCTCGTGATGCCGATGGAGGCGTCCTCCTGCGGCGGCTTGACGATGAGTGGAAACTCGAGGTCGGCCGTGGACTCGACGCCGCCGCGGTGCAGCGTCGCGAAGCGCGGAATGCGGATGCCGTGAAACGTCAGGATCTTCTTGGTCAGCGTCTTGTCGCCGGCGATGGTCAGGCCCGTGTGGCTCGAGCCGGTGTACCGTAGGTCCAGAAGATTCAGCAGCGAGGCGACGCTCGCGTCCATCGCGCTGCGTCCGCCGAACGACTCGACCAGATTGAACACGAGGTCGGGCCGCTCGACGGCTACCGCCTGCGTCAGCGTGGCGACGTCGCGCAGCGCGTGCCGGCTCACCTCGTGCCCACCGGCACGGAGCGCGTCCGCGATCTGGTCCAGCACCGGCTCCGGCGGCGGCTCCAGGGCATCCTCGCCATGCAGCAGCAGGATCTTCATGAGCGGGCGTCCGTTGCCGAGCCCGAGTGCTGCACCGCGTCCGTGTGCCGGTAGTTCATGATCACCGCGGTGCCGAACGCAGTCAGCTCGATGAGCGTGGATGCCTCCAGCCCCGCCACGCGCAGATCGAGCTCCGCGGCGCGGCGCGCAAGGTGGTCGACGAACTCGCGCACCGCGCTCGATGTCTCGCCCGTCCAGTATGCGATGCGCCCGACCAGCTCCCGCCGGTGCGAGCGGATGAACTCCGCGGCCGCCTCGCCCCCGCCCCCGCCCCCGCCTGCTTCAATGAATATGTTGCGCAGATCGCCGTCGAAGTGGGTTGGGTCCTCGAGCGGCAGCGCGCGGTCCCAGGCTCGGTAATGCTCCTCGAGCGTGTAGTTCATCGCATCGACCGGCAGGTGCTCGGGCACGAGCGCTGCCGCGACGCGCGGCTGCTCGCTGCCGACCTCGGTCATGACGCGCTCGACATACTCGAGCTTGCGCAGCGCCGGCCAGCCGGCGTAGCGACGTCGCCAGTCCAGGTCCGGCGTGAGCCAGACCGCGAAGCTCTCGGCGAAGTCCTCGTCAGGGTGCTTCTGCGCGTACCAGCCCAGGATGTGGCGGACGTACTCGCGCGAGAACGGATCGACGCGGAACTGATCACGGTACGGCCGCGAGTACGGGCCGAATATCTGGCGCCACTCCGGTCGATCGTAAAGGCGGTAGGCGTAGTTGAACGCATGTCCCGCCTCGTGGCGCATGATCCGGATCGGCTCGCCCTCCTCCTCGAGCGTGACGGCGAACTCGCGCTCGAGCCGCTCGAGCCGATCGTCGGCCAGGAAGAAGGGCACGCCGATCAGCGGCACACCTTCCGGGCAGCCCCATTCGTCGGACAGGTAGACGGGCGGCCGGAAGACGAGGCCGCGTGATTCGAGCTCCGCATACAGCCGCTCGACCAGCGCCTCCACGCGGCTGCCCTGGATGCGCAGATCCAGGTCCGCGATGCGGCGGCCGAGCAGCTCGCGGCGCTCGCTGTCCCAGAGGTCGTCGGGCGTGGCCACGCGGACCGGAGGTGCAAGCCGCGCGCCCGCGGGTGACACCGCCGCGCGACCGTCACGCCCGTGGTCGCCACCGCCGCGCGGCAACCCGCCGCTGCCGTACGCTAGACGATCTCGACCAGCTCCAGCTCGAACGTCAGATCCTTGCCGGCCAGCGGGTGATTCGCATCCAGCGTGACCCGGCCCGCCTCGATCTCGGCGATCCGCACCACCATCGTCTCTTCGCCCTGCTTCATCTGCAGCTGCTGGCCGACCTCCGGATCCAGCCCCTGCGGCAGCTGCGACCGGTCCACGGTGACCTTCAGCTCCTCCCGACGCGGACCGTACGCCTCGTCCGCCGGGATCCTGACCTCCTTGTCCTGACCAGGCTCCATTCCAGCCACGGCACTGTCGAAGCCCGTGATCACCTGACCGGCGCCCAGCTGGAACTCGAGCGGCCCGCGCTCGCGCGAGCTGTCGAATACGCTGCCGTCATCCAGCTTGCCGGTATAGTGCACGCGGACTGTATCACCGCTGCGAGCTTCCGCCATCATTCGACCTCCTTCCCGGGGGATGCGCCACCGGCCCAGGGCCGGGGCGGGAGGCTCGCGGGGATGCAAGAACGCGTCCGGCGGCGTCGCCGCGCGCGTCAATCCGCTGATCGCGTTGCGCGCGGAGTAGGCGACGTCGCGGTTGCTGCGCCGTCGTGGCCGTTCCGCCAGCGAGGAGTACAACCTGTACCAAACGCCGAGGGCTCGAACCCAGTCCCCCGAGGGCGTGACGCGCCGGGCGATCGTGATCCCGTTTGGCGCCCGGCCGGCGCTGGGGTGCCCCGCCGCGGTTGCCGGAC
>JBOHRE010000156.1:0-4853 GCA_050732635.1 Longimicrobiales bacterium
GGCTGGGCGGCCGCGTGGGCAGCGGCGATCAGCCGTTCCCGTGGGTCGCGCTCGAGGACGTGCAGGGCGCCGTCGCCCACGTGCTCGATGACCAGCGGCTCGAAGGCCCGGTCAACGTGGCGGCGCCGGAGCCCACGACCATGCGGCAGTTCGTGGCACGCCTGGCGGCCGTCCTCGGCCGCCCCGCGCCGTTCGCCGTGCCGGCGCCGGTCGCGCGGCTCGTGCCCGGCGGCATGGCCCAGGAAATGATCCTGGGAGGCGCCCATGTGGTCCCGCGTCGCCTGCTGCAGACCGGTTACCGGTTTCGTCGGCCGGAGCTGGACGGCGCACTGCGCAGGATGCTCGGCGAAGGGACGCAGGAGCAGACGACCGACTGACACTCCGACCCGCGCAACCGATGAACGCGAATCGACCGCTCGCTGCGCTGCTGATTCTGGTCCTGGCCGCATGCGCCGACGACACGCCTGACGCCGTTCGCAGGACCTACGCCCTGGTGCGTGTGAATGGCCAGGAGCTGCCGTTCACGGACGCGCGCGAAGAGCTGAGCGAGGGCCGCTGTCGCGCAGGCGTCAGGGCGGGCACACTCACGCTCGATGTGGACGGCGCATTCCGCGCGCGCTACGACCTGCACGAGATGTGCATGCGCGACGGCATCACGGAGACCGAGAACATCCAGGAAAGCGCCACGGGCAGCTACGAGATCGCCGACCAGATCGTCCAGTTCTTCGGCACCGCCACCCGTGAGACCGGTGCGGGTGTCGGCGGCACCGGGGGCGAGCCCAGCGCGTCGCGCGGAGCCGCGGCGGACCCTACACCGAACGCCGCGCTGCCGCCGGAAGACACCATCGTCAGCCCGGCCGATTCGGCGCAGGCCGCGGCGCTCGACGGTCGCAATCCGCTCATGCAGGGCACCGCGATCGCCGACACGTTATCCGTCTATGACAACGTGCGCGGCCTGACACTGACGTGGGTGCGTCGCCGGCCGGCCGGCTGAGGCGTCGCATGAGCACGGCATGAGCGGGTCGCCGCGACGTTTGCCCGGTCGTCGCGCGTTCCACTATCATTCGGGCCTCAGCCATGGGTGCGTGGCCCATGATCGCACAACGCTTTCTCGCGCGGCGCGCAGCCGCGCTTCGAGCCGATGAGCGCAGCACCAGCGAGCGGCACGGGGTACGCCCCGCGGGGCAAGGACACCGGCGTCGTCAAGTCGAAGGGGACGGCCCGGCTGCCCGTGCTGGAGGGCCAGACCCCTCTCGAGATCGGCGCACGCAAGCCGGCCTGGCTGAAGGTGCGTTCGCCCGGTGGTCCCAACTTCCTGCGGCTGCGGCGCCTGATGCGGTCGCAGCGGCTTCACTCCGTCTGCGAGGAAGCAGGCTGTCCGAACATCGGCGAGTGCTGGGAGGCCGGCACGGCGACGTTTCTCATCCTCGGTGACGTCTGTACCCGTGCGTGCAAGTACTGCGCGATCGCGCACGGCATGCCGACCGAGCTCGACTGGGATGAGCCGCGCCGCGTGGCCGAAGCCGTCGCGGAGCTGCAGCTCGAGCATGTGGTGGTCACCAGCGTCAACCGGGATGAGCTGGGCGACGGCGGCGCCGCCATCTTCGCGGAAACGATCCGACTCTGCCGCGAGGCGCGCCCCAGTTGCACGGTCGAGGTGCTGATCCCGGACTTCAAGGGCGACGAGGCCGCGCTGCGGCGCGTCGTCGATGCGCGGCCCGACATCCTGAATCACAACCTCGAGACCGTCGAGCGGCTGCATCCGTGGGCCCGGCCAGGCGGCCGCTACTGGCGCAGCATCTCGATCCTCGGCGCTGCCAAGCGCATGGCCGGCGGCATGCTGACGAAGTCGGGCGTGATTCTCGGGCTCGGCGAGACCGCGGCAGAGATCCGCCAGGCGCTGAGCGACCTGCGCAAGGCGGCCGTGGACATCATCACGCTGGGCCAATACCTGCGTCCCTCCGAACACCACGCGCCCGTCGCTCGTTGGGTCACGCCCGAGGAGTTCGGCGACTGGAAGCGAATCGGCGAGCAGGAGCTCGGCTTCCAGCACGTCGAATCGGGGCCGCTGGTTCGCTCCAGCTACCATGCGGAGACGCAGGCGCGAACGGTGCAGGCTGGAGCGCCTGGCGAGATCCGGGAGATTCTCGAGGCGGATGTGGCGGCGCCGGCCGAAATGGCCACCGTCGCAACCCCTTCTCTGGTACAGATTCAGCCGCGGCTACGCGCGGTCGCTCAGTAGCGCGAAGGGACGAGTCACATGGCGGAACCGAAGACGGCCGGCAAGGCCAGGTCGAAGCGCGCCCCGGGGGACGACGAGAAGCAGCGCGAAGCGGACACGCGCGCGCCGTCCGCCAACGGCCGTACCTCGGTCAGCGGGCCGTCGCCTGAGGCCCAGGCCGACGGGGTCGACACGCAGCTGGCCGGCCTGGGGAAGGAGGAGCTGCACTGGATCCTGCACCAGATGCTGCTCGGCCGGCGCTTCGAGGAGAAGGCTGCGGAGGCCTATGCGCTCGGCAAGATCGGCGGCTTCTGTCACCTCTACATCGGCCAGGAGGCCGTGGGGATCGGCGCGATCGCCGCGATCCGCGACGATGACTACGTCGTCACCGCGTATCGCGAACACGTGCAGGCGCTCGCCAAGGGTATGCCCGCGCGCGACGTCATGGCCGAGCTCTACGGCCGCAGCGCCGGATCCTCCAAGGGCAAGGGTGGCTCCATGCACCTGTACAGCGCGGAGCGCAACTTCCTCGGAGGCTGGGGCATCGTAGGCGGACAGATCCCGCTGGCCACCGGCGTCGGCTGGGCCATCAAGTACCGCGGCGAGGACCGCGTCTGCCTGTGCTTCATGGGCGAGGCGGCGGTCAACCAGGGCGCGTTTCACGAGTCGCTCAACATGGCCGCGCTCTGGAAGCTGCCGGTCATCTTCATCGTCGAGAACAACCGCTTCGGCATGGGCACCGCGTTCGAGCGCGTGTCCGCGCTGTACGACATCGCGCAGAAGGGCCAGGCCTATGACATGCCCGGCATGGTTGCCGATGGCATGAACGTGCTGGCCATGCGCCACACCGTACAACAGGCCGTCGAGCGGGCCCGCACGGAAAGCACGCCGACGCTGATCGAGGCGCGCTGCTACCGCTTCATGGGGCATTCCATGTCCGACCCAGTGCACGGCGTTTACCGCACCAAGGAGGAGGTCGAAGAGGAGAAGGCCAAGGACCCGATCAAGGTCTTCATCGACGACCTGCAGCGGAACGACCTGCTCACGGATGATGAGCTGCGGGCGATCGACGAGCGGGTGCGCGCGGAGGTCGACGATGCGGCCGATTTCGCCGAGCAGGCGCCCGACCCGGAGCCCGAAGAGCTGTATCGCGATGTCTACGCGCAGATGCCTGAGCGCGGCCGCATGTTCTTCGACGCACGTGACGACGCGCCGCACGCCGACACGAGCGGCTGAGCCGTGGCCACGATCACGTACCGTGAAGCGCTGAACCAGGCGTTGGCCGAGGAGCTCGAGCGGGACCCCGACGTCTTCCTGATGGGTGAGGAAGTCGGGTTGTACAACGGCGCCTACAAGGTGTCGAAGGGACTGCTCGATCGGTTCGGCGAGCTGCGCGTCGTCGACACGCCCATTACCGAACTCGGCTTCGCCGGCCTCGGCGTCGGCGCGGCGATGGTCGGACTGCGACCGATCATCGAGTTCATGACCTTCAATTTCGCGATCCTCGCCGAGGACCAGATCTTCAACTCGGCCGCCAAGATGCTGTCGATGACGGGCGGCCAGTTCAAGTGCCCCATCGTGTTCCGTGGCCCAACCGGCGCCGCACTCCAACTCTCGGCGCAGCACTCGCAGGCATTCGAGGCCGGGTACGCCCATTATCCCGGCCTGAAGATCGTGACGCCCGCCACGCCGGCGGATGCCAAGGGGCTGCTCAAGGCGGCGGTGCGCGACGACGACCCGGTGGCCTTCTTCGAGGGCGAGCTGCTCTACGCGCTCAAGGGCGATGTGCCCGAGGATGAGGACTACGTCATCCCGCTCGGCGTTGCCGACATCAAGCGTGAAGGCCGCCACGTCTCGATCCTGACGCACGGCAAGATGGTGCACATCGCGCTGCAAGCCGCGCAACAGCTCGAGCGTGACGGGATCGAGGCGGAAATCGTGGACCTGCGCTGCCTGCGGCCGCTCGACATCGATGCCGTGCTGGAGTCCGTGAAGAAGACGAACCGCGCGGTCTACCTCGAGGAGGGGTGGATGTTCGCCGGCGTGGGCGCGAGTATCGGGCAGATCGTAACCGAGGAGGCGTTCGACTACCTCGATGCACCCGTGCTCCGCGTCGGCCAGGCGGACGTGCCAATGCCCTACAACAAGGGTCTCGAGAAGCTGGCCAAGCCCTCCGCCGAGAGGGTCGTGGCCGCGTGCAATCGCGTGCTCTACCGCGACGAGAGCTAGCATGGCGACCAAGGTTCACATGGAGGCCCTCTCGCCTACCATGGAAGAAGGCCAGATCGTCTCCTGGCTGAAGAACGAGGGCGACGAAGTCGCCGACGGCGATGTGCTGGCCGAAATCGAGACCGACAAGGCGACCATGGAGCTGGTCGCGCGTGGCTCCGGCGTGCTGCGCAAGCGCTTCCTCGGGGAAGGCGCGACCGCGCCCGTCGGCTCTGTCATTGGCGTGATCGCCGACGCCGACGAGGACATCTCGGCGATCGAGGCTGAAGCAGGCGGTGCCGGCGCGCCCGCAGCGGCGGCGCAGCAGGCGGACGAGGCACAGGACGAGGAAGCCGACGCCGCAGAGGACGCCGACGCCGGCGCGACCGAGCAGCCCCGGCAGGAGCCGCAGCAGGCCCGCGCC
>JBOHRE010000157.1:0-4765 GCA_050732635.1 Longimicrobiales bacterium
CGCTTTGTGCGGGGCGACGCCGCCCGATCTCGGTTCGCCGAGAGCCGCCGAGCCTCCGCGCGCCGCCGCGCACGTTCTGGCGCGACGCAGGTGCCGCCGCGGCCACTATGCGCGACGGCCGGGACCGCTCGCGAGCGGCCTGCGCGGCAACCGTCAATAGCAGTGCGCGCCAATCTCATGCGCCTATGGGCCCGATTCGCCGCTGCGCCCCACGTGCTGTATTCCGGGGTCCAATCTCATGGCCGCGTGAACCCGCCGCGGCAGAGGTGGTCCGGAAGCACCTGAGCGACGGCGCAGGACGCCTCAGTATACTCCACCGGCTCCAGCCCCGGCCCGGCGCAAAATGGCGGGTATTCCGGTGAACCAGTGGCGCGTGATACCAGACCGCGTCCACTGGTCGACTATCCAAAACGCGGACGGCACGCAGCCGACGGTTTCGATTCGACTGACGGGAACTTGGGGCGCGGAACCATCTCCGGTGTGGCGGCCCTAGTAGCGTCCGAACAGCGGCGAGTGGCCCTTCGATATCCGTCGCGTGGTTCCGCGTGCGCTGAGCCGTGCGGCTCCGCGGGCCGGCCAAGGCCCGTGTCCGTGCCTCACCGCACGGGAATCCAGTAGCTGACCTTGAGCGCCAGGAACTGATCGCCGCCGGAGCGAAGCGTGTCGAACACGTCGGCGGGCGCGACGCGGCCGTCGCCGAGATCGGCGAAGCGGTTCTGCTGCCAGACGAGGAACGCGGTCGAGCCGGGGCGCCACTCCCAGCGCAGCACGAGATTGCTGCGGAACGAGCGCACGTTGAAGTCGAGGTCGCGCATCGTGAACGTCTCGCCGTCGGCCGTGACCGTGCGCGAGCCGTCGTCGTTGCGCTCGATCGTCGTGCCGGCGGTGCCGTACTCGCGCAGGTCGCGTGAGCGCGCGGCTTCGAGCTCGCCGAACGAGTGGAAGACGCCGCTGGACGCGAACGGCTCGGCGTAGGTCTCGAGCGTCAGGTTGGGCGTGAAGGTGTAGTTCAGCCGGAGCCGGGCGGCGACCTCGCCGCGGTCGACGTGCGCGAAGACATAGCGCCGGCCGAACGTCTCGGCGCCGCCGCCGTCGCGGGCGAGCACGAACTGGCGCGCGTCCTCGCGCCGGATCCAGCGCGGGTCGAGCGTCACCTCCCAGCGATCGCCGGGGCGGAACGAGAAGTCGCCCTCCACGCGATAGCTCCAGCCGCCGAGCTCGTCGCGACTGCCGCCGGCCTCGAAGCCCCAGCGGCTGCGCGAGCCGCTGCTGTTCTGCAGCTCCGTGCTCATCCCCCACGCCTGGCCGGTGCCCATCAGCGGGCCGCCGCGCGTCAGCGCGTCGCTCAGCCCGCGCGGCACGAAGTTGCCGTTCAGCGAGAAGCGCCAGAAGTTGGGCAGCGTCGTGTCGAAGAACGGGCTGACGACGCTGATGTTGCGCACGCCGTCGTGGTTCCACTCGGTGAGGCCGAACACGCCGAGGCTCCAGTTGCGCGCCCAGCGGCCGGGATCGGTCTCGCGGTAGCGGATGTCGCCGAGCAGCCCGCGATCGTCGGCCGCGCCGAGCCTGCCGATATCATTCGGCTCGAGGCCGGGCGACTCGGAGAAGTAGTCGACGTCCCAGAGCCAGTGCTCGCCCGCCATCTTGCTGTGGTTGATGCCCATGGTCGTGCCGAACAGCGAGGTGCGCGACGGATCGACCTCGACGTGCCCGGCGTCGGGCCGCTGATAGAAGCGGCGCGACGAACGCTGCAGCCGCAGGATCGCTGCGCTGTCGCCCGCGACGTGCGTGAAGCCGATGTAGGCGCTGGCGTCGTACTTGCCGCCGGCCCAGCGCAGTCGGCTCTCGAGCATGCCCGAGTAGGCGCGGCGCGTGACGAAGCCGGCAAGCGGGTCGTCGCCATCGATGTCGCGCTCGACGGCGGTGAGCATGCCGCTCAGCGTCGATGCGTCCGGCCCGAACTCCTGCTGCACGCTCGCGACCGCGTAGCCGGTGAGCGGGGCGACGACGGCGCGGCCGAACACGTCCGCATCCGCGTCGTAGGTCGCGACGACCTCGCGGCCGGTGACGGCACCGAGCGTGGCGACGGAGAGCCCGGACGGCAGCCGGCCGGTCAGCTTCGCGGCGCCGAGGATCGTCGTGTTGTCGACCGTCTGGAAGAAGTCGGCGGACGGCTCGACCGGCGGCGGCGCGCCGATCCGGCGCGAGTAGAACAGCCCGCGCCCGCCGAACAGCTCTGCGCCTTCGGTGAAGAACGGGCGCCGCTCGGCGAAGAAGGTCTCGTACGCGGTGAGGTTGACCTCGGCGGGGTCGGCCTCGACCTGACCGAAATCGGGGTTGAACGTCGCGTCCAGCGTCAGGTTCGGCCCGACGCCCATCTTCAGGTCGCCGCCCGCGCGCACGCCGGTTTCGTGCTCCTGCGCGAACGGGTTTGCCGCCTCGATCTCGCCGGTCATCGTCGCATCGAGGGCGACGTACGGCAGCAACTCGACGCGCCGCGACGGCCGGATCCCGGCGATGCCAGTCAGCTGACCCATGCGCGAGGACCAACCGGTCTCGTCGCGGCGCACCAGCACCCAATAGGACGCCTCGTTCCGCGCGGGCACGCGCCGCACCAGGTTCACGCCCCAGACCTGCCGCTCCCGGTCGGGAAACCGCAGCTGCGTGAACGGGATGCGGATCTCGGCGGTCCAGCCGAGCGAGTCGATCGCGGTCGCGGCCTGCCAGACCGGGTCGTAGCCGTAGTCGCGGCGCCCCTCGAAGTCGGCGCCGTGATAGTAGTCGATGCGCACGCCCGCCGGCGTGACCGCGAAGGTGTAGGCCGTGCGCCGGTCGAGGTGCGTGTCCAGCGAGACGATGAGCTGCTCGGCAACGCCCTCGTTGTCGCGGCGCGTGACCGGCGCCTGGATCGAGTCCGGCGCCGTGCTGTGCATGCGCGCGCCGATCCAGAGCGCGTCGTCATCGTAGGCGAAGCGAACCTCCGTCGCATCGGGCGCGGGCTCGCCCTGCGCCGGCTCGCGCTGTACCAAGCCAGTCGCAGGCGTGGCGCGGCGCCAGACCTCCTCATCCAGCCGGCCGTCGAGCCGCAGCGCGGCGGCCTCGACCGGCACGGCCTCGATCGTGCCCGGCGACTCCGGGGCAGGCGGCTCCGCGGCCGGCGACTGCGCGGCCGAGGGTCCAGCAGGCCCGAGCACCAGCGCGAGCGTGAACGCGAGCGCGAATGTGCGCGCGAGCGCGCGCATCGGCGCTCTCATCGCCCCTCCTCGATGTGCTGCTCGAGCGCGTCGAGCGCCTCGCGGCGCGCGGAGACCATCGGGTGCGAGAGGAGGATGCGCTCCAACCGCGGCACGGCCTGCGTCGACGGGAACTCGCCGATCGACTCGACGGCCTGACGTACGACCGACTCCTCGGCGTGGTTCGCGACGATGCGATCCAACTCCGCGAGCGCGGCCGCGCCGCCAAGCTGCGCCAGACTCTCGACCGCTTCCTTGCGTACGTCGGAATCGGGGCTGTCCCAGGCGAGCCGCACGAGCGCGGGCAGCGCGCTCTCGTGCGGCAGGTCGACCAGCGTCTCGGCCGCCTCGCGCCGCACGTCCTCGTGCCGACTTTCGAAGGCGAGGCGGGAGAGAATACCGAGCGCGGTGTTCGGCGGCAGCTCGGTCAGTGCGTCCACCGCTTCGCCGCGGACGCCCTTGTCCTGCGACTCGAGCGCGAGCCGCTCGAGCAGCGACGCGGCTTCGGGCGCGCCCAGCTCCGCGAGCGCTTCCACCGCCTCGTGCCGGACCTCGCGGCTCGGATCGTTGCGCGCGACCTCGAAGAGCAAGCGCGCCAGGTCCGGCTCGCGCTGCTGGCCGAGCGCCTCGACCGCTTCGCGGCGCATCTCCTCGTCCTCGCCTTCGAGGACCAGCGCGCGTAGCGCGGCGCCGGCGCGCGGGTGCGCGATGTCGCCCAGCGTCTCCGCGGCCTCCTGGCGCACGGCGGTCGACCGGTCGCGGCGCGCGGCGCGCGCGAGCAGGTCGACGGATGCATCGCTGGGATGGTACTCGAGCGCCTCGATCGCGTCCTCGCGCAGCTCGTCGTCCGTGCCGCCGTCGGCGGCGACCGCATGGAGGAAGCGCTCCGGCTCCGTGCCGCGGTGGACGCCGATCCCCTCGAGCAGCGTCGAGCGCAGCTCGGTGTCCGGCAGCGTGTCGTAGAGATCGCGCAGCCAGCGGAAGCTGGACGCAGCGGCGACGTCGCCCAGCCAGTAGACCGTGCCGCCGTCGAAGCGCATGCCGACGCTGGGCGAGCGGACCGAAACGCGCTCGATGCCCGGCGAGCCGCGGTCCCGATCGCGGACGCGGAACAGCATCACGACGCCGTCGCTCCGGCCTTGCAGCGGCAGTACCTCCGCGAGCGGCGAGCGCCCGAGCTCGCCGGAGCTCCACGGCTCGCTGTCCGACACGATCGTGCGCCCGGCCAGTGCGACCGTCGGC
Source organism: Longimicrobiales bacterium (assembly GCA_050732635.1). Taxonomy (GTDB): domain Bacteria; phylum Gemmatimonadota; class Gemmatimonadetes; order Longimicrobiales; family RSA9; genus JBOHRE01. The sequence goes on from JBOHRE010000157.1 coordinate 4,476, forward strand.
GCGCGGTAGCCGATCCAGTACTCGCGCTCGCCGGCGCCCGCGGCGGTGGTCTCCGCCCAACTCCAGCGCGCGGCGAATGGCGCGGCCAAGTCCGGCGGCGTAACGACGCGTTCCTGCCCGAGATCACGCACCGCCTCGCGCGCCGTGCGCACGGTCTCGCGCGTGGCGTCCCGAAGCGCATCCGGGATGGCTCCGCGGATGGCATCGCGCGTGGCATCCCGCGCCGAACGCGCGCCATCGCCGAGCGCGGGCGCATCCCCGCGCGGGCCGTCGGCCGTGACGGCCGGGGC
>JBOHRE010000158.1:0-4617 GCA_050732635.1 Longimicrobiales bacterium
CCATGCAGCCGTGGACACTGCACGTGGGCGCGAGCTTCACGGACGTGCCGGAGACCAACCTGTTCTATTCATGGATCGAGACGCTGCTGCACGCGCGGGTGACGGGCGGGTGCGCGGCGGGGCAATACTGCCCGGCGGCTCCGAACACGCGGGCGCAGATGGCGGTGTTCCTGCTCAAGGCGTTCGAAGGCGACGCCTACGTGCCGCCGGCGTGCACGGGGGTGTTCGGTGACGTGCCCTGCCCGTCGCTGTTCGCCGACTGGATCGAGGATCTGGCGAGCCGCGGGGTGACGGCCGGCTGCGGCGGCGGCAACTACTGTCCGAACAGCTCGGTGAGCCGCGACCAGATGGCGGTGTTCCTGCTGAAGACGCTGGAGGGCCCGGGCTACGCGCCGCCGGCGTGCACGGGCGTGTTCGGCGACGTACCCTGCCCGTCGCTGTTCGCCAACTGGATCGAGGACCTGGTGGCGCGCGGGATCACGGCCGGCTGCGGCGGCGGCAACTACTGCCCGGCCAACCCGGTGAGCCGCGACCAGATGGCGGTCTTCCTCAGCAAGACCTTCGGCCTGACGCTCTACGGGCCCTAGGACGGGCCACTCTGAAACGGCTGGCTCATCTGGCGTGCTTGAAATCCGTCAACGGCGCCAATATCGCCGACTGCGAACAGCGCCCGGTCGTCACCGGCTGGTTTGCCGAGCTCACCGCGGCCATCCTGGCGCAGGATCCGCTGATGCACCTGACGCCAGCGAGATTCCTGAGCAGCCCCGGGCTATAGATCGGCCTGGCCGTCGCCGCGGGCTTTCTCGCCGCGGCGGTCTGGCTGCGAGGTACTCCTCGGCCCCCCAGGCGACGGCGCGGCCACGCTGAACCTCGACGATCGCCCGGAGCGTCTCCAGGTGCAGCGAGTCCGCCGCGAGCAGGAGTTCCAGACGTGCCTCATGGTCCAGCTCGAGGAACCGGCCCCGTCGACACCTCGGCGGGCCGTGCTCGCGCCTGTGCAGAAGCTTGACATTCTAGAATGTCTGCGCTATATTGCTCTGGTTTGTGGGAGCTGGAGCACACAGAGGAGTTCGAGCAGTGGCTCCTCGGTTGCGAAGAGGCTATCCAGGAGAAGGTCGTAGCGATGTTCCCACTCCTGCGTGAGGAAGGTCCGCGACTTTCTCGGCCTTTGGCCGATCGGTCATGGCTAAGAAGACCACCGAGCTAGAGAACAAGATCCGCAGCCGCCCAGGAGCGGCGGAGCGCATCGACGCCCACACCGAGGCTATGCGCACCGTCCTCCACCTCGCCCGTCTCCGCCGAGACCTCGACGCGACCCAGACCGAGCTCGCCGAGCTCATGCGCACGACACAGGAGAACGTCTCGCGGATCGAGCGATCCCAGAATCCATATCTGACAACCGTGACGAGCTATGTAGAGGCTCTCGGCGGAAGGGTCGAGATCAACGCGGTATTTGATGATCGCGTGATTCCGCTCATGCCGGCGGGCAAGCGACGCACGCTCTAAGGGATAGGACGTTTGATTCTCTCCGGAGGGCGTGGGGAGGGTCCGGCCGGCCCGGCAGCGAGAGCTGGTGGGGCAGCGTCCCCGCTCGCCGAGCCAGCGGCCGAGGTCGAGGAGGGTTGGTGCGAGACGAGGGTCGGCGACGGGACGGGCATCACCCTGCTGCCCGGCTTGACGACCGGGATAACCGACGCTCGCTTCCTGCATGCTGCCGGCATTCCTTCATATGGCGTCTCGGGACTGCTTCTCGACGAGGGAGACGGCCGCGCGCACGGACAGGACGAGCGCATTCGCGTCAGCGACTACTACGCCGGCGTCGAGTTCTACGACCGGTTCATGAAGGCGTTGGCAGGCCACTGAACGCCACCTCGATCCAATCAGGAGATATCAAGTGACCCAGTTTCCAGCTCATGCATCCATAGTCGGCCGCACGGCACTCGCCATTGCAGCAGTGTGCGCGCTGGCCTCGTGCGCCGACGCCACGAACAGCCAGCAGGCGGCGGCAGCAGGGCCTTCGAAGGTGAGTTTCGGCCCATGTCCGCAGTCTGCGGCAGGAATCTTCACAGAGGGCACCGTCTCTTGCGGCGTGCTGCACGTCCCCGAAAACCGCGCTAAGCCAGGCTCGCGCATGCTCGACCTGCCGTTCTCCATCCTGAAAGCCAGCGCCGCGAACCCTCAGCCCGACCCGGTGCTGGTGCTGGTCGGCGGCCCCGGCGGCAGCGCGCACATGGACGTGGCCTCTGGCTACATGCCGCTGGAGCAGTTGCGAAAGGACCGCGACATCATCGTGCTTGAGCAGCGGGGCACTGGCTACACGAGCGTGCCGCTGGTCTGCGCGGACGCGGACAGCCATCCCGTGACCCCGATCCTGCGCAACGCGCTGACAGCCTGCCGCGATCGCATGCGCCGCGAAGGCGTCGACTTCACCGGCTACGACACGGCGGCAAACGCACAGGACTTTGTCGACCTGGGCCGCCTGCTCGGCATTCGCAGCTGGAACCTGTTCGGCATTTCCTATGGCACGCGGCTGGGGCTCGTCCTCATGCGCGACCACGGCGTCAACGTTCGCTCCGCGGTACTCGACGCGGCCTATCCGCTCACCATGAACACCTTCTTCACGGGCGGGCAGCTACAGGGATTCTCCCACGTCGTTCGCGCGTGCAATCAGGATGCGAAATGCGCTGCACAGCATCCGCGGCTGCGCGAGAACTTTATCGCCGCGATCGAGCACTTCGACAAGAACCCGTTCACGCTGCGCGGCCAGCGCTTCGGCGGCGAGATCGTCGTTGCAATACTGCGTGGCGCGCTGGGCCGGCCGGAGAACGTCAGCAAGATCCCGGCGGCCATCGATCGTGCCGCGCAGGGCGACCTGGAGCCGCTGCTGGCGATGGGCTGGATTCGGAAATTCGAGCTGCCTCCGCTCTACCTGGCACATGGAATGTATGCGCTCGTCGAATGCCGCGACAGTTACTATCAGGCGCCACCGCTCGACGCGCGCGAAGCGCCTACCGGCGGCTTCGCGGGATGGCCTGCCTCGGTCATCGCCGCGGTGTCGCGCAGCAGCGCGCAGGAGCGCATGATGTGCGAAATATTCAATCCGGGGAGCGGCGCCACGCCCATGGGCGGACCTGTCCACAGCGCGATCCCCACACTGGTCATCAACGGCGAGTTCGATGGCGGCACAACATCGGAGATGGGAGACCAGATCGCTGCGGATCTCGAGAATGCCGTGCACATCACAACGCGCGGCGGCGGGCACAGCTCAGTGGCGAACCCCTGCATTCGCAGCATCATCGAGAGCTTCATCGACAAGCCGTCGAAGTCGGTCGACACCCGGTGCACGCAGGCGATCGAGCCGCTGAAGTTTGAGTGATCGGGTCACCGGGACTGGAATGCGGCTCTGCACCCTGCAGGGCCGCGAGGCGCCGCACCTCGGTGACGAGCGCTCAGCGCCCCGTCCAGCGGGGCGGCCGCTTCTCGATAAATGCCTTCGGGCCCTCTTCGTGATCTGCAGGCGTAGGTGTCGGCGATATGCACCTCCAATCCGGCGCGCCCGAGCCGTTCGAGCCAGTGCTCGAGCCGCGCCTTCGGGATCCCGCAGGAGAAGATCTTCTCCGGCTCGGACTCCGTCGCGAGGTCGCGCACCTTCAATCCGAACTTCGGACCCATGAACTTGGCGTCCTCGAAGAACGCCTGGCAGAACGCCCCGGCGGTGACCAGCACGACCGCCCCGGATGGTCGAGCTTGGCCGCTAGATACCGCTCGATCAAAGGGCTGCGCATCGTGAAGCGCACGCCGCCCTTGCGCCGCGTGGGACGCTTCGCCTCGGCGTCGGACACGCCCGGCGCCTGTGCCCCAACCTCGGACTCGCCGTTCGGCCGACCCGCCACGGCCACCCCGCGGGCGCGCTCGTGCTTGAGCCACCCGCCGAGCATCCGCCCGACCTCGTCGATCGATCCAGAGAGCCCCACGTACCCGCGGTTCGGGAGAAATGCGAGCCGCTTGGCCAGCCGCAGGGCGATGCGTAGCGCGTCGAGGTGGCCCGAGGCCTCGGCCAGGGACCCGCGTCTGTCGGCAAGCCGGTTCGCCACCGTAAGCGCCGCCAGCATGCGCAGCGCCTCGTCGAGGATCATCCGTCCGAGCAAGGTCCGTTGGGCGCGGGGGAAGCGGTTCACGTGCACGTAGAGCTCGGCGCAGAGGTCGTACGTGCTCACGATGATGGGGGCTCCCGGGTCGGGACGGCTGTCGCTCACTGTTCCTCATCCGATCACGCATCGCTCCGGGTCACGCCCTGCCACCGGGCCAGCGGAGCGGCTTACGCCGCCCCGCCTGCCCGGCGGCCAAAACGCAAACGGCCAACGGGCCGAACGACTAGAGCGCGCCGCGGAACCCGAAGAGCGAGTCCGAGAACGACGGCTGGAAGTTGCCGCCGACCGCGAACGGCCCCGCGCCCGAGCCGAAATTCCAGCCGCCACCACGGATGAGGGCACCGGGAAAGTGGTTGTCCCCATCCCCGTCCATCCTGCCGATGCAAGTGATGTCGTCGCCGAAGGTAGACGACCAGATCTGACAGCCAGCCGCCTGCTCGTCCCAGTCGGCGACCCACTCCCAGAC
>JBOHRE010000159.1:0-4592 GCA_050732635.1 Longimicrobiales bacterium
GCCGCGCGCAGCGCCGTGGCCGCGCCGACGTCGGCGCCGCCGCAGATCGACGGCGTGCCGGACGAGGCCGTGTGGCAGCAGGCCGCGCCGCTCGACGGCTTCGTTCAGAAGGAGCCCTTCGAGGGCCGGCCGGCGAGCGAGCCGACGACAGTCCGCATTCTCTACGACGCTGAAGCCCTTTACATCGCGGCGTGGATGCATGACCGCGTGCCGGCCGGCATCGTCCTGGGCGAGACCCGTCGCGATGCCGATCTGGGCGATACCGATGCCCTGCTCATCATCCTCGACACCTACCTCGATCGCCAGAACGGCTTCGTCTTCGGCACCACGCCCGCCGGCATCGAATACGACGGGCAGGTCACGCGCGAGGGTCAGGGCGGCTTCGGCGGACGCATGCGCCAGCAGGCAGGCTCCGGCGGCGGCTTCAACAAGAACTGGGATGGCGTTTGGGACGTCGCGACCTCACGCGACAGCGCCGGCTGGTACGCGGAGTTCCGCATCCCCTTCAGTACGCTGCGTTATGCCGGGGGTGGCCCGCAGCAGTGGGGACTGAACATCTCGCGCAACATCCGGCGCCACAACGAGCAGTCCTTCTGGGCGCCCGTGCCGCGGCAGTACGACATTTACAGGGTCTCACTGGCCGGTACCTTGACCGACTTCGAGGCGCCGATCCGCCGGAACATCGCGGTCACGCCCTACGTGTTGGGCGCGACGCGACGCGACTACGTGACCTCCGTCGGCCGCGATGATGATGTCCAGCTCGGCGGCGATGCCAAGATCTCGCTTACGCCCAGCCTGGCGTTCGACCTGACCGTGAACACCGATTTCGCGCAGGTCGAGGTGGATGATGAGCAGATCAATCTGACCCGGTTTCGCCTGTTCTTTCCCGAGAAGCGACCGTTCTTCCTCGAGAACGCCGGCACGTTCGCGGTGGGCACGCCACAGGATGTCGAGCTCTTCTTCAGCCGCCGCATCGGGCTGCACGAGGGCCGCGCGGTCCCGATCCTGGGCGGCGGGCGGCTGACCGGCAAGCTGGCGGGCGCGACGATCGGCGTGCTCGACGTCGCCACCGACGAGTTGACGCTAGCGGACCCGGCCACCGGTCAGGCCGTGCGAGCCGCGCCCGGCAACAACTTCGCGGTCGTTCGCGCGCTCCGAGAGCTGCCGAATCGTTCGCGCATCGGCGGCATCGTGGTATCGCGTGTGAGCCTTGCCGATGCCGACGATCACAACCTGACCTACGGTCTGGACGGCCGCCTCGGAATCGGTGATGCACTGTCCTTCGACGCCTACGCCGCGGGCACCGAAACGCCGGCCATCGCAGCGCCGCAGTACGCGCTCGCAATGTCAGGTAGCTACAACGGCCGCGACTGGCAGTTCGGCGGCGCCGGCAGGCAGGTGTCCGCCGGATTCAACCCGGAGGTCGGCTTCCTCGCACGCGACGACTACCGCTTCTTCAGCGCCCGCGTGCTACGGCGGATACGCTTTGCCGATCTCTCATGGTTCCGTGAGATGCGACCGCACATCTCGTACAACGAGTATCGCGGGCTGGACGGCTTCCGGGAGACTGGATTCCTGCACATCGACAGCCACTTCGAGTTCGCGAACGGCGCGTTCTTCCAGCTCCCGGCGATCAACTACAACTTCGAGGGACTGCGCGAGCCATTCGAAATCGCCGACGGCGTGATCGTGCCGGCCGGCGAGTACGGCGGCTGGGAATGGGGCTTCGCCTACAATACCGATCTCAGCGCGCCGCTGTCGACGCAGGGGCGGATCGATATCGGCAGCTTCTACTCCGGGCGGCGAGCGGGCGGCAGCGGCACGCTCAACGGACGGATCGGCGAGACCTTCGTCGCCGCGCTGCGCTACACCTGGTACGATGTGGATCTGCCCCAGGGGCAGTTCACGACCGCGCTCCTCGGCCTGCGCGCGGCCTATTCGTTCACGCCCCGCATCTACCTGCAGTCGCTGATTCAGTACAATGACCAGACCGAGACTCTCTCCAGCAACATCCGCTTCGGCTGGTTGAGCGACGCGGGCACGGGCCTCTTCCTCGTCTACAACGACATCGAGCAGGCGGCGCTGTTCGAGCGCAACGCCGCGCCGCGGAATCCGCTCGAGCGCGCGTTCATCATCAAGTATACGCGGCTCTTCGACCTGTCGTTCTAAGCGGGGCTCATGCGGCCGCGCCAGGCGGCAATCCGCATGCCCCCATCGGTGTCGCGGGTTCAGCGCGAGCCGCCCGCGTGCCGCCGTACGGGACGGCCCGCGAGCTCGCCGGTCGGCTCGCCATCGCGGATCGCGAAGCGGCCGTTCACGAGCACGTGCACCGTGCCTTCGGAGTAGTGGTGCGGATCGTCGAACGTCGCGCGATCCCGGATGCGCGCCTCATCGAAGACGGCGATGTCGGCGAACCAGCCCTCGCGGATCTGACCGCGCTCTGGGACATTGAAGAATGCTGCCGCCAGCCCGCTCATGCCGCGCACCGCGAAAGGCAGCGTGATCACGTCGTCCTCGTAAACGAACAGCCGGAGCTTGCGCGTGAACGCGCCATAGACGCGAGGGTGGACGATCTGTTGACCCGGATGCGGCGTGCGGCCGTCCGTGCAGGTCATCATCCACTCCTGCCGAGCGAGGTAGCGGATGTTCTCGAGGTCGTACAGGTCGAGGTTCATGACCGCCGCCTCGCCCTCGCGCAGGATGCGTCGCACGGTTTGCGGTACGGCAAGGTTCCAGGCGCTCGCGACCTGGGCGAGCGTGCGGCCGTTCAGCGCGGGACGCGGATCGACGATCATGATCTTCTCGGCACCGCCCCGCAGCTCGAGCATCTCCATGGTTTCGACGTCGAGCCGGCGCACCGTCGCGGGATCCTCGAAGCGTGCGAGGAGCGCGGCCCTGCCACCGGCGGCCGCCCAGCGCGGGATCGTGTAGGCGGACAGGCTGCTCTGCGTGGCGGTGTAGGGGTGCTGCGCGGCCATGACATTGACGCCGCGGGCGCGCGCCTCCTCGATCAGCCTCGCGCCCTCCGCCGCGCGGCCGCGGTTGGGTGCACCCTGGGGGCTGAAGTGCGAGAAGATGACGGGCGTGCCAGCGCGCTCGCCGATCTCGATGCCTTCGGCGATGGAGGCCAGGTAGCCAATGCCCTGGTAGGACGCGCCCAGGTCGCGATCGTGCGTGTCGTAGATGCCGCCGAAGCGCGCGGCGACGCGGTTCAGCTCGACCACTTCCTCGGTGGTCGCGTAGGAGCCGGGCACATAGAAGAAGCCGGTCGACAAGCCGAAGGCGCCCTCGCGCAGCGCGCGCTCGATGAGCGCCTTCATCCGTGCCAGCTCGGCGGCGCTCGGAGCCCGGTTCTCCGTGCCCATGACCATGCGCCGGACCGCGCCATGGCCGACGAAGCGCAGCGCATTCACGGCGATGCCGTCGCGCTCGTACTGCGCGAGCACGGAGTCGACCGCGGGGGCACCGCCGCCATCGAGGCCGAGCACGACCGTGGTGATGCCCTGGTGCAGCTGCGGCAGGGCTCGGCGGCCGACGTCGGTCTCCAACTCGGCATGGCTGTGCACGTCCCAGAATCCGGGCGTGATGAGCCGCCCGCCGCCCTGCACGGTGTCGCGCGAGACCACCCGGCCGACCGCCGCATCGCCGACGAACGCGATGCGGTCGCCGCGGATGCCCACATCCCGCCGCAGCCACGGGTTGCCCGCGCCGTCCAGCACGCGGCCGCCGAGCAGGAGTACGTCGAGCGTGTCGCTGCCCACGCGCCCGGTCGCGGGACTCCTGTGCGTGTGCACGGCCCGGGCGCCATCCGGAGCGACGAGCAGCGCCAGGAAGAGCGTGACGGACGCGGCCGCTCGGCAGCGGAGACGAATGAAGCGCATGGGCGTGGGTCCCTTCAGGCAATGAAGGCGCGCACGTCGACGGCCACCGCGCGGTCCTCGTAGGCGAACAGCGGGTTCACCTCGAGCTCCAGGATCTGCGGGTAGGCGAGCCCGCAGCGGGCGAGCGCGAGGACAGCGCGTGCAATCGCGTCGGTGTCCGCCGCGGCCGCGCCGCGGTGTCCGGCGAGCGAGGCCGCGATGCGCAGCTCGGCAAGCATCTCCTGCACGTCCTCGGCGCTCACGGGGAGCACGCGCGTGGCGACGTCGCGCTGCAGCTCGACAGCGATACCGCCCGCACCGACGCTCAGCACGGGGCCGAGCTGCGGGTCGCGCACGATGCCGACCAACAGCTCGGCGAGCGGCCGCTCGAGCATGGGCGAGACCAGCACGCCGCGGATGTCCGCGTCGCTGCCGCCACGAGCGCACCAGGCGCGCACCGCGTCGCACAGGCGCTGCGCCTCGCTGGCGGCAGCGGCCGGCGGGACGTTCAACGCCACGCCGCCGGCCTCCGTCTTGTGCGGCGCCGTCGGTGAGACGACGCGGACCGCGACGCTCGTGCCCATGCGGCTGGCCGCGCTCGAGGCGTCACCTGGCGTCGAGCAGAACTCCGCCGGCACGAGCGGTAGCCCGAACGCCGCCGCGAGCGCGCGCGATTCCGTTTCCAGTAGCACGCTGCGGCGTTCGGCGCGCGCGGCGTCGAACGGCTGCAGC
>JBOHRE010000160.1:0-4409 GCA_050732635.1 Longimicrobiales bacterium
CGCGGGCGCGACTCGCAGCCCGCGGCCGGATTTCAGCCCACGCTGAGCAGCGCGGCCAGCTGCTCGGGTGTCAGCTCGTCGGTCCGGCGGGTGCCCAGTCGGCCACGCGCGCGACCGGCGGTGGCCGCTGGCACCGCTGCCGGCTTCGGCTCGACGCCGCCGGCGTAGTCGAAGCCGCGCAGCGAAACGCGCTCGATCTCATAGCCCAGCAGCCACTGGATCGCCTTGATCTGCGTGAACTCCGGCGCGGTCATGAAGGTCACGGCGTCGCCCGTGGCTCCCGCGCGCCCGGTCCGGCCGATGCGGTGGACGTAATCCTCCGGATCCTGCGGCACGTCGAAGTTGACGACGTGACTGATGCCCTCGACATCGAGACCGCGCTGCGCGACATCGGTCGCGACCAGCACGCGGTGCTCGCCGGAGCGGAACGACTCGAGCGCGGCAACGCGCTCGGCCATGCTGCGATCGCCATGCGTGACCGTCACGTCGATACCTGCCGACCTGAGCCGGTGGTACAGCATGTCGCCGCCCACCTTGGTGCGCGTGAAGACCAGGACCTGGTCCATGCCGGGCTGCTCGAGCAGGTGCAGCAGCAGATCGACCTTGCGGTCCGGACGCACCGAGTAGACGCGCTGCTGCACGGTCTCGGCCGCGCTGATCGTCGGCGACGCCTCGAGCCACTCCGGCTCGCGCAGGATGCGCAGCGCGAGCGCGTGCACGCCGCGGGGCATGGTCGCGGAGAACAGCAGTGTCTGACGCTGCCGGGGCAGCGCCTCCAGCACGGCCTCGATCTGCGGCCGAAACCCCATGTCGAGCATACGGTCGGCCTCGTCCAGGATCAGCAGGTCGACGTGCGAGAAATCGACCGTACCACGCTCGAGGTGGTCGAGCAGCCGGCCGGGCGTGGCGACCAGCAGATCGAGGCCCGCGCGCAGGTCACGGATCTGCGCGCGGATCGGTACGCCGCCATAGACCGCACCGGCGTACAGTTCCGTGTGCTGCCCCAGCTCGGCGGCTGCGCTCGCGACCTGCTGCGCCAATTCCCGGGTCGGACAGAGCACGAGCGTGCGCAGCCCGGAGCCGCCGAGCTGGCGCTCGAGGGCGGGCAACACGAAGGCGGCTGTCTTGCCCGTGCCGGTCTGGGCAATGCCGACCAGATCGCGCCCTGCACGAATGATCGGGATCGCCCGGATTTGAATGGGGGTCGGCACGTCCCAGCCCAGCTCGTCTACGGCGCGCTGCAGCGGCTCGGCCAGGTCCAGCTCGCGGAACGATGTCATCACCGTGGTGTCACCTCTGGACGTCCACAAAAAATGTCGCCGGTAGTAACCCGCCCCGGCGCAATCGGTTTCCTCCACGGCCCCACACACGGGGGCCCCGCCACGACGCGCGCGGCGGGGCCCGCTGGGTGACCGCGACCCCCAAGCCGGCCTCAGCGGCGTCGCAGCCGGATGTCGCCGTTGACGGTCTCGAGCTCGAGCGGCCGCCCGCCGCTGCCGATCGTCGCGCTCAGCCGCTGCCGGCTGATCCGGCCAACGACCGACATCGGGAAGTCCGATTCGATGCTGCCGTTGACCGTGCGCGCTGTCAAATCGGCTCCCAGGTCGCCCGGGAACACCACCGTGATCGAGCCGTTCACGGTCTTGAAAACCAGACTGCCATCCCAGTCCGCGCGCCCCATCTCGACGTGCACGTTGCCGTTGACGGTGCGTGCGTCCGCATGGCCTGCGGTGATCACACGCACACTGCCGTTCACCGTGTTGATGCTGGCGTCGCCGCGGAGATCGCGAGCCTCGACGTCGCCGTTCACGGTCTTGCCCACGAGACGCACGTTCGCCGGTACAAGGACGTCGAAGTCGACCGTGACATCGTTGTTGCGGACGTTCATCCGACCGGCGCCACCCGGAGCGCACTCGTTCGGCTGCCGCGCGCGCGCCGGCGTCGGGTACACGGCGCAGATCGTGACGCCGCCGTCGTGCGGCACCACCTCGATGCGTACCTCGCCCGGATCGTCGCGCCGGGCGTGCTTGGACGCGCGGATCTCGATCTCATCGCCCGCCGCCGGCGACGCGGTTATCGCACCGTTCACGCCCTTGACCTCGACAGCTCGACCGGCCGCAACGCGACCACGCCACAGGAAATCGTCCTGCGCCCTGCCCGCCGTCGGCGCGGAGACCAACATTGCGAGGGCCGGCACGAGTGCCCGCCAGTTCGTCCGTGTCATCATTGCCTTGCTGGTTATCGGGTGAGTCCAGCTCATGACAGCGGCCTCGCCTACTGCTGCCGCACCAGTCGAACCGTGCCGTTGAACGATTCCATCTCGAGCCGCGCGGATCCTGTGCCGATGGTGAAATTGAACGTGCGACTCTGCTGCATCGAGGTGAGCTGCAGCGGAAATTCCGATTCGAAGTTGCCGTTGTACGTCATGACGCTGACTCTGGCGTCCGGCGGACCCGGCACGGTCACGATCACCGAGCCGTTGTGCGATGCAAAGCGGTAGAAGCCGCCGTCCGCCAGCGAGCCCTGATAACGGATCCCGCCGTTCACCGTTTCTGCGCGCACACTGGACCCGGTCACGCCTTCCAGTACGATGCCGCCGTTCGTCGTTTCGACGCTCACATCGCCGCGCACATCACTTACGCGGATCCCCTGGTTGACGGTTTCGGCTTCGACGCGCCCGCGCACGCCCGCGATCTGAATCGAGCCGCCGACCGACGTGACGCCGACATAATTGCGGCCACCGCGCACCTGTACGGCGCCCTGCACTGTGCCGACGGCGACCTCGCCTTCTACACCGTCGATCTGTACGGAGGCGTTCTGGGCATCCACACGCAGGTCGATCCAGCGCGGCACGAAGAGCTGGTAGTCGACTCTCGTGTTGTGCGCGTGCCCCGCCGTACCGACGCGTACGGCCCCGGGCGAGCCGCGCACCTCGACCGCAGGGCCGCGGGCGCTTCGCCCGCCCCGTCCGATCGCGGCAACCACGCGCACGGCGTCGCGGTCCCAGGTGCTCACGCTCACCGAGCCCTGCCTCGCGTCGACCGTCAAGCTCGCGCCCTGACGCACGGCCAGCGTGGTATCGACCCGCTGCTGCTGCGACGGTAGCGCGAGCGTTAGCGCCGCACCGGCCGCAACCAGAAGATTCATCATTCCCCTACTCCCGCGGAGCGACGGCTCGCCGCCCGCTCAGATCGCGATCTCCGCCGACACCGCGGTCACGCGCAGTACGTCCAGTTTGCGGCGCATCGCATTCGCGAGCGCGCGGTTGAGGTACAGATCCGCGGGATCATTCTCGAGAGCGGCGCGGATCTCCGCGATCGCGTCATCGATCAGCCGCAGGTTCGACTCAAGCACCTCGACAGTGTGCGGATCGAGCGCGCTGCGCTCAGCGAGCAGCGCCGCCTCGAGTTCCGCAGCGGCCGTCTCGAGCGGCTCGACCGCAGGCTCCGCCGGCGCCACGAGCGACACGAGCTCGGCACCGGTCGCCGTCTGCGCTGGCGCCGCCGGCGCAGTCGTCGCGACGCCGTCCGGAGTATCCGCCGTCCGGACCAGCCATTCGCGCACGGCAGCACCACTCAGCAGCGTGAGCACGACGCCCGCCGCCGCGAGCTGCGGCACGGTCAGGGAAACGCGCCGCCGATTCTGCTCGGCGCGTGGTTGGAAGCGGAGCAGGCCGCGCGTCCCGAGCCGTGCCGCGATGGCGGGCCAGAGGTCGCGCTCGGGCGGTCGCTGGGGCAGCGCGCCGGCCCGCGCACGTATCGTGTCCAGGTCCCGCAGCAGGGCCGCGCACTCGGCGCATTCCTCGAGGTGAGACTCGACCTCGACGTGCGCGGCGCTGCCGAGCTCGCCGTCGAGGTAGTCGCTGAGTCGATCGCTGTAGCGGTCCATGGTCTCGCTCGAAGGTCGCGGTCTGCCTAGCTCAGGCGCCTGCGCAGCTCCATGCGCGCGCGGTGCAGCTGGGACTTCGATGTGCCCACGCTGATGCCCATGAGCTGCGCGATCTCGTGGTGCTTGTACCCCTCGACATCGTGCAACACGAACACGTCGCGTGCGCCGGGCGGCAACGCCGTCATTGCATGTTCCACATCCATCCGGACATCAGGGCGGCCGGCCCGCGCCGTGGCCGTCACCGGCAGCTCGAGGACCGGGAACCGGGAGCGGAGCCGGGCGAGCATGCCGCGACGCGACAGGCAGTGATTCACCGCGAGGCGGTGCAACCAGGTGCCGAACTCCGCCTCGCCGCGAAAGCTGGCAAGCTTTTCCCATGCACGCACGAAGATCTCCTGCGTCACGTCCTCGGCCTCCTGCGGGTCCAGCATCCTGCGCACCAGCGTGTGGATGCGGCCGCTGTGGCGGCGGTAGAGCCGCTCGAACGCGGCCGCGTCGCCGTCGGCTGCACTGCGCGCGTC
>JBOHRE010000161.1:0-4211 GCA_050732635.1 Longimicrobiales bacterium
GGTCGGCTCACGCCGCGCCGGCCGTGGTGCGCCGCGCCGGCGCGACCGGAGCAGCGCCGACGTCGGCGGGCCCGATGTGGTGGTGTCTAAGCCGCGCTCTGGTCGGGTTCGAGCGTGGCAGCCTCACCGGTGAACGTCGCACCGCTCGTTGCCGTGAGCCGCACCGCGAGGAAGCGCCCGATGAGGTCGGCACCGCCCGCGAACGCCACCACCTTGTTCGCCTCCGTTCGCCCGAGCACGTCGCCGGCCGACTTCGCCTCTCGCTCGACCAGGACCTCGACGACGCGCCCGACCTCCGCACGATTGATCTCCGCCTGGATGCCGCGGTGCAGCTCGATCAGCCGCTCGAGCCGCGCCTGCGCCACACCGGCAGCGATGAACTCGCTGGCCGGAAGTCGCGTCGCCGGCGTGCCCGCGCGCGGCGAGTACTTGTAGAGATAGGCGTCATCGAACCGCACCCGTCGCATGAGCTCGAGCGTCGCTTCGTACTCGGCGTCGCTCTCGCCGGGAAATGCCACGATCACATCGGTCGACAGCGCGATGCCCGGCACGGCGTCGCGCACCAGCTCGATCGTCTCGAGGAACGACGCGACGGTGTACCGCCGCAGCATGCGCTTGAGCGTGCGATCGTGACCCGCCTGAACCGGCAGGTGCAACTGCTTGCAGACCGCCGACTCGGTGGCCATCACCTCGACCAACGCAGGTGTCACGTCGTTCGGGTGCGGCGAGGTGAAGCGCACGCGCCGGATTCCGTCGACGCGCGCGACCTGCCGCAGCAGACGCGCGAAGTCCCAGTCGTCGTAGCGGTACGAGTTCACGGTCTGGCCGAGCAGCGTGACCTCGACCGTGCCCTGCTCCGCCAGCCGGCGCACCTCGTCCAGCACGCGCTCGGGCGCACGGTTCTTCTCCGGCCCCCGCACGTACGGCACGATGCAGTACGTGCAGCGATGATCGCAGCCGCGCTGCACCGGGATCCATGCGCTCACGCCGGCCGAGCGGTGCAGCTCGAGCCCTTCGTAGTTCTCGCTCGCATCGAACGCGAGCACTGCTGCGCGGCCGTCGGCGGTCAGGCTCGCATCGGCGCCTGCGCGCGACGTCGCCCCGCCGCCACTCAGCACGGGGAGCGAGCGCCGCGCCGCGCCCGCACAACCCGCCGCTGCCGTCGGCCGCAGCCCCGCGAGTACCTCGTTCAGCCCGCGATACCCGTCGGGCCCCATCACCAGGTCGATGTAAGGCGCGCGCTCGAGCAGCGTCTCGCCGAGCCGCTGCGCCATGCACCCGGTCACGCCGATGACGATGTCCGGCCGCTCCTGCTTCAGCTTGTTGAGCTGCGAGACGCGCCCGAGCACGCGCTGCTCGGCGTGCTCGCGAATGGCGCACGTGTTGACCAGGATGACATCCGCATCCTCGGCACTCGACGCCGGCTCATAACCGCCGGCGGCGAGCACGCCCTGCATCAGCTCGCCGTCGCTGACGTTCATCTGGCAGCCGTACGTCTCGACCCAGGCCTTCTTCGCTCGGGTCCGATTCCGATTGTGCATCACGGTACGGGGCGATTCCATAGTCGAAACGGTCGGCTCAGCGGCCGAACAGCATCAGCGAGACGGTCAAGCGCCAGTAGCTCTCGGCCAGGAGCGTGCTCGACGCATCGCCACGCCCGCCTCTCTCGATCGCGACATCGAAGAGCGCGCCGGGTCCCAGGTCGGTCTGCGCCAGGCTCGCGCCGAAGCCCAGTCCCGCGCTCCACTCCGTCGGCGCCGCGTCGTTCATCAGGAAGGGCAGCTGCGCATAGCGGGCGCCGAGGCGGATCGGGAAGTCCCGCGTTCCGCCGCGCTCGGCGTACTCGAGTCCGCCACCGATCTCCCAGGCATCGCCGACGGCGAGCACGGCACCGACCGGCTCCCAACCCAGCGTGGTACTCTCGGCACTGCTCCAGCCGGCCCACTTGCCGCCGACCGTCGCCAACACATCGCTGCCCATGTACGCACTGACACCAGCACTCACCTGGAGCGGCAGATCGACGGTGAAATCGCGTTCGAGCGCGGTGCGACCCTCCGCGTTCAGCTCGCCCGACCAGGTGACGGCCGCGCCGGCGCGCAGCTCCGGCAGCGGGTCCCAACGCGCGCCCAGCGTGGCCAGCGGGCCACGGTACTGCCAGCGACGCAGGCTGTCGAAGTCCGGCAGGGTGGCCTCCTCGGCCGGGAACGAGCGCGTCAGCCTCCGCTGCACCTCGCCGGTATAGAGGCCACCCGCCAAGCCCAGCGACAGCGACGGCAGCAGCGAATAGGCGACACCGGCCTGAAGCTGCGCAATGCCGCCCGTCGATCGGATCACGTCGCGCACGTCGATCTCGTCGCCGCCGATCATCTCTGTGCGATCCGCAACGATCCCCCAGGACTGGTCGAGGAACGCACCATACCCGGCCGTGGCCACCCAACGCTCAGCGAACGGCAGGATAACGCGGATCAACGGGAACGTGGTCGACGCGATGCGGTCGGACGCGCCGTCCAGCTCGACGCGCTCGTCGACCGGCTGCAGCACCGCGCTCACCGCGCGCCGCAGTGCGCCCGCCGCGTCCGCCGGATTGACCAGCGAGGGATCGATGCCCAGCAACCCGGTGCCGATGCCGCCGAGCGCGCGCGCGCGCGCATCGACCGGCGCCAGCGGAGTGCCGAGTCCGCGCGTGCCGAACAGTGACTGCGCCGCTGCGGGCCGCGTGCTGGCCAGGCTGACGAAAGCCAGGCAGAGGGTGACAAGGATCCGGCGACTCATGGGCGCAGCACCTCCTCCGAAACCGTCAGCACGAGACGCAGACGCGGCGCGTGCGCACCGGACTCGAGGTCGCCGAATACGGCGAAGCCGAAGGTGCTGCCCGGCACCTCCGGCAACAGCGCGAGAGTGGGCTGCGTGACTGCCTCCACCGTGGCGCTGTCCGGCGGCGCGACTGCGTTGCGCACATACGACGTGAACGGCAAGGCCAGGCGAGGCGCAGCGCCTAGCGGCAGTGTGAACGCCGCCGGATCGACGCCGACTGCGATGAACGGGGTGACCGGCTCGGTCAGCGGCGAGCGCTCGATCGGCACCAGCGGCGTACGCAGCGCCGGCCGCATCTCGACCCGAACCGTGTCGGCCGGCCGGAACCCTGGCGGCGGCGGCAGCGGCTGGAGCAGCAGCTCGGCGCGCGTCACGGTCGCGTCACTCAGCCGAATCGTGAACGTTTGACATGATCCGCCAGCGGCGCAGCGCTCGAACTCGACCGTGAGCGTGTCCAGCCGGTCGCGCAGCTCCATCATCGACCGCCACGTCGGAACGCCGCCGACATTGAGCCCCGTGGCGGCCGGAGGCGGCGGGTCGAAGAGGAACGTGAAGTCGCTCGCCGTGACCGTGACATCGATGACCGTGTCCGGTCTGGGACTCGGCCGCGCCTTGATGCGCAGCAGCGCGCGGGTGGCGCTCAACCTGGTGCCCGCCGTCTGCGCGCTGATCCTCAGCCCGGCCGCCAGCACGGTCGTATCACTCCATTCGGCCAGCCGCGCCGAGTCGACCGGAAACACCACGGAGTCGGCATCCGCCGTCCACGTTCCCGTGCCGACTCGCTCCGCTGGCGTGCCACCCGGCTGCTGCCACGGCGTCTGCACGCCGGCCGTATCCGCACGCAGCTCCCAGGTCGCGGTACGGGGATGCCAGCGCTCGGCCAGCACATCGAGCGCCAGCGTCGCCGGGCTGGTCCCGATCTGCATCGAGTCGAGGTACAGCACGACCGCGCCCTCGAAGAACTGCGGCAGCGTGTCGACCTGGTTCTGCCCGGCGGTGTCGCGATACGTCACGGTGGCAGGCAAGGCCGCCAACCGCAGCACGGTATTGGCGTCGAGCACGCCCTCGAACTGATCCGCCACGAGCAGCCGCCCGGACGCCCAGGGCTGCAGAAACCCGCCCAGCGCCGTGTCCATGACCGCGAACTCGTCGGCGTCGAGGACCACCTCGAACGTGTGCACCAGCCCTTCCGGAAACAGCGGCGCACCGACCGAGGTCGGATCATCATCGCCGCACGCCGCAAGGGCCGCCGCCACCGCCAGCACCGTGACCAGGACGCGAGGGTGCAGGCGCTGACGCAACGGCTTCAATGATTCGCTCATTCGTCTCTAGTGTAGTGTGGCAGAAGTCTCTTGGATAATACAGTGCCGCACGGTATATTGCGGTATGCCATTACC
>JBOHRE010000162.1:0-4128 GCA_050732635.1 Longimicrobiales bacterium
CCCGCGCCGAGCCCCGCGCCGCGACGCCTGCCGGCCGGGACGCGCGGCCGCAGCAGACGGACAGCGGGCCCAGGCCGTACGCCGACGTGGTCCGGGGCACGACCCCCGACAGCGGGCTGTTCATCGTCCATGTTTCCGACGAAAAATTGCTGTTCGAGATCCCGGACTCGCTGTTTGGCCGCGACATGCTGGTCATCAGCAGCATCGCGGGCGTGCCGCCGGAAATCGCGGGGTTCGTCGTGTCGGGTCACAAGGTGCAGGAGCAGGTGTGGCGCTGGGAACGGCGTGGCAAGCGGGTGATGCTGCGTCGGCCGTCGTACAGTCAGGTGGCGGCGGACACCACGCCGATCGCAGTCAGCGTGGAGCAGAACAACTTCCCGCCGGTCGTGGCGGCGTTCGACGTCGAGGCGGAGAGCGGTGACTCCGCAGCAGCGGTCATCGACGTGACCGAGTTCTACGAAGGCGACACGCCCGCGCTCAGCGGATTGAGCCAGCCGCAACGGCGCGATTACGGTGTGCGGCGGCTGGACCCGGAGCGGAGCTTCATCGTGTTCGCCCGCTCGTTCCCACGCAACGTGGACGTGCGGCACACGTTGACCTATGACGCGACGGAGCCGCCCGGCAACAACCCGACGGGCACGATCTCGATCGACATGCACCAGACCATGGTGCTCCTGCCGGCGCAGCCGATGCGGCCGCGGCTCGCGGACGAGCGCGTCGGCTACTTCACATTGAGCCGGGTGAATTTCGGCCTGCCGGAGCAGAAGGCGGCCGAGGAGCGCTTCATCCGCCGCTGGCGGCTCGAGCCGAGTGACAGCGCGGCGTACGAGCGCGGCGAGCTGGTCGAGCCGCTGAAGCCGATCGTGTACTACCTCGACCCGGCGACACCGACGGAATGGCGCGCCTGCGTGCGCCAGGGCGTCGAGGACTGGCAGGCCGCCTTCGAGACGGCCGGCTTCCGCAACGCGATCCTCGCGCGTGACGCACCCGCGCGCGCCGAGGACCCCGAGTGGGACATGGGCGACGTGCGCTACTCCGTCGTGCGCTGGGCCGCGAGCATGGTGCGCAACGCCATGGGCCCGAGCGTGAGCGATCCTCGCTCTGGTGAGATCATCGAGAGCGACATCGTCTGGTACCACAACCACATGCGCAGCTACCGCAACCGGCTGATGCTCGAAACTGGCGCGGCCAACCCGCTGGTGCGCGACCTGCCGATCGATGACGGCATGATGTGCGAGGCGATCCGGCAGGTGATCGCACACGAGGTCGGCCACGCACTCGGACTGCCGCACAACATGATCTCGAGCTCCGCGTATCCAGTCGAGAAGTTGCGCGACCCGACGTTCGCCGACTCCATGGGCGTCGCGCCGTCGATCATGGACTACGCGAGGCAGAACTACATCGCGCAACCCGGCGACGGGCTTCGGGACGACGACTTCATCCGCCAGATCGGTCCCTACGACCACTATGCGGTCAACTGGGGATACCGCGTGATTCCCGATGCGGCGACGCCCGAGTCGGAGAAGGCGACGCTGAACGGCTGGATCGTCTCCCGAGCCGACGACCCCGTGTACCGCTACCTGCCGCAGAGCGCCAGTACCGCCGGCGACCCGCGCGCGCAGACCGAGGACCTCGGCGATGATGCCGTAGCGGCCAGTGGCTACGGCATCGCCAACCTGAGGCGTGTGATCGGGAACCTGCTCGACTGGACCACGGACCCGGGGCGCGATTACGCCGATCTCGAGGAGTTGTACGGCGAGCTGGTGGCGCAGTGGTCCCGCTACGCGGGGCACGTGGCGAACCTCATCGGCGGCGTCCACGTCGACCTCAAGACCGCCGATCAACCGGGCGCCGTGTACGACGGCGTTCCCCGCGCGCGGCAGGAGCAGGCGATCGCGTTCCTGGCGCGAGAGGTCTTCGAGGCACCGACCTGGCTCAACGAGTTGGAGATCCTGAGCCGGATCGGCGGCTCGGGCTTCGAGCAGCTCTCACGGCGGCAGGCCGCCGTGCTCGCGACGCTGCTCGACGCCCGACGCCTCGCTCGTATGGCCGACCTCGAGGTGTCGCAGCCGGGTGCCTACCCGCTCGCCGCGTACCTCGGCGACCTGCGCGACGCGGTCTGGGGCGCGCTCGCGGTCACGGCCCGCGACCCGTACCGCCGCGCGCTGCAGCGCGCCTACATCGAGGAGCTCGAGCAGCTCATGACCGAGGAACCGGAGGGCATGTCGTTCCTCGGCCCGGCGCCCGATGTCAGCCGCTCCGACATCCGGCCGCTCGCGCGCGCACAGCTCCGCGGCTTGCGCGCCGCCGCGCAGACCGCCACAGCCCAGACACCCGCCGGCATCGCGCGCGCGCACCTCGAGGATATCGTGGACCGCATCGATCGCATCCTCGAGGTCGAGGCGAGGTAGCGGGGGCCGCGGCCGGTCGCGACGACGCAGGCGACGACGGCGATCGCTCGCCGGCCGTCGTCCTCTTTACTGCCGCTGCATCTCCTTGCCGCAGCAGCAGCGGGGATCCTCGTCGCCGCCGCGGCCTGGCCGCGCACCTTGCGTCACCTTGATTTCGCAGCCGCAGCTCGCATCCGGGCAGCGGTACACCTCTCCGGTCTTCAATGCCATGATCGGCTCCTTGTGATTGGTCGATTCGCAGAGTTCAGCTCGACGGCTCCGGCTCCAGTGCTTCCAGGATCCGGCAGGTGCGCGCAGGGCCGCCACCCGCGCAGCCGTCGTGAAGGTCTCGCAGCGCCCTCTTCATTCGCTGCAGATCGGCGATCTTCGCCTTGATCTCGTCGATCTTCGCGGCCGTCTTGTCGCGTACCGCGGTGCACTCCGTGCGGGCATCTACCCGCAGGTCGAGCAGCTCTTGGATCTCGCGCAGCGCGAATCCCAGCTCCTGCGCTCGTTGGATGAAGCGGATCCGCCTCACCGCGTCAGGCGGATACTGCCGGTATCCGGACGGCGTGCGCGGCGGCTCCTCGAGCAAGCCTCTCCGCTCGTAATAGCGGATCGTCTGCACGCCGACTCTGGCGCCCCGCGCCACCTCGCTGATCCTCAATCGCTCCATCGGTCTCCTCCCTGCGCATTCAACCATAGACTCTGTACCGTGGTACCGGGTCAAGGGTTCGGCCGAGTGCAGTGGGAACGCTCCTTGATACCGAAGCCTGTGCCGAACTTTGCACGCGGCCAACGCGGCATCTACCTTGGGCTCATGCGACGCATCGTAGCGGTTCTGCTCCTCGCTTTCGGAGGCACGCTCCAGGCCTCGCCGATCTGTCCGATCGTCGGCGCTGCGCCCGGGGCATCCGTTGCCGACAGCCACGAGCCGGGCCATGGGGCGCCGACCCACCATGGCGCCGAGCCCGGTGCGTCGCATCACGGCGAGCACGATGCACGCGGCTGCGGCTCCGTCATGAGCTGTGGCTTCGCGGCCGTACCGGCGCCGGCACTCGCTCCGGCGCAGGTCGTGCCGCATCCCGTCAACCGCGAGCTCACGATCGCCGAAGTCCATGCCTCTGTCGTTCCTTCGGCTGACCCACCACCCCCACGTCTCCTGAGCTGAGGCAACTCGTCGCTCCGCGTTCGCGCGGACCCAACGAATCCGAAGCTCGAGGAGACTGTCAGATGTTTTGCTTCATGCAGGGAGCGGCGCTGATCGCGCTGCTCGCCCTTGCTGCGTGCTCGTCGCCCGACGAAGCGGGGACGTCCGCGGAGCAGGATACCACGGCCGCACCGGTGGCCGTCGAGCGCGAGGTGCACGCCACGGGCGCCGACTCGACGGCTGCGCACGCTACCGAACCGGGCGAGCCGCATGGGCCCGCCGCGCATCCGGCGGCCGGGCAGGAGACTGCCGCTCACACCGCGGCGGAGCATGAGGCCGCGTCGCGAGAAGGTGTCGCGCACGAGCCGGCGGCGCACGCACCGGCCGCCCACGAAGCGCAGGCGCACCAGCCGCAGGCCCACGCACCGGCCGCGCATGCACCGGAGCAGGTGCAGGATTCGCAGGCCCACGCGCCCGCAGCGCACCAGCCGCAGGCCCACGCGCCGGCCGCGCACGCACCGGAGCAGGCGCAGGATACGCAGGCCCACGCGCCCGCAGCGCACCAGCCGCAGGCCCACGCGCCCGCAG
>JBOHRE010000163.1:0-4109 GCA_050732635.1 Longimicrobiales bacterium
GTACGAGGCCGCGCGCCGCGAGCGGCGGCAGCGCCCGCCAGCGGAGCGTTCGGCGGGCGCGCCGGGTTCGGAGCCGAGCGCGTAACAGGGCCGGACGCCCCACACTGGCAGCGAGCGGCGGGTCGAGCGGCCCGCCGCTCTTTTCTGTTGCGGGTACGTGGGCGCGATGACCGACGGACCGACAGATCTAGGTGCGCGTTTCGAGACGCACCTCCGGCGTAGTCGCCTGGTACTGCCGGGCGAGCACGTGCTGGTAGCCGTGTCCGGCGGGCTCGACTCGGTCGTTCTCCTCGACCTGCTGCGGCGGCTGGCGCCAGCCTGGCAGCTGACGTTGACCGCCGCCCATTTCGACCACCGGATGCGCGCGGACAGCGCGACGGACGCGGCCTTCGTGGACCGTGTGTGTCGTACGTTGGCTGTGCCGCTCGAGAGCGCGGCCGCAGACCCGGCGCCGCGCTCGGAGGCGGCGGCGCGAGCTGCGCGCTACGCCTTCCTGCGCCGCACCGCGCAGCGCCTCGGCGCCGATCGTGTGGCAACGGCTCACCACGCCGACGACCAGGTCGAGACCTTGCTGTTTCGCATGGCGCGGGGTACCGGACTGCGGGGATTGGCCGGGATTCCCGCGCGCCGCGGGCGCGTGGTCCGGCCGCTGCTACCCTTCACGCGCGCCGCTCTGGCCGCTCATGCCGCGGTCGCCGGCCTGGAGTGGCGCGAGGACCCCAGTAACGCGCTGCGCACGTACGCCCGCAACGCGATTCGGCACGACGTGCTGCCTGCGCTGCGCGCGGTGCTGCCGCAGGCGGATCGCTCGCTCGCGCGGCTGGCTCGCCAGGCGCGCGAAGACGAGCGCGCCTGGGCTTGGGTGCTGGACCGCCTCGAGGACGAGGCGGTGCAGCACGCGAATGCCGACGAGATCCGGCTTGCTCGGCCGCGTCTGCTGACCTATCATCCCTCCGTGCGCGCGCGGCTGCTGCGCCGCGTGCTTCGCCGCCTCGGCAGCGTCCCGGATCGAGCGGGAACCCGGGCGGCGGTCGCGTTTATTAGCTCCGGCGCGAGCGGGCGCGCGCTCGAACTCAGTGGCGATGTCGCCTTGGAGCGCGAGTTCGAGACGATCCGCATCGTGCGGCGCCGTGCGCGGCAGACACCGGATCGGCCGCTCACGATCGCGGGCCCGGAGGCGGGCAGCGGTAACGCCGTGATCGGCGGCCGGCGCCTGCGCGTCGCCTGGGGCCCCGCTCCCACCGAGGACGGAACCACGATCCGACTGCGCATCCCGGCCCACCGGTTTCCGCTGGTTCTGCGTCGCTGGCAGCCCGGCGACCGGATCCTGCGAGCCTATGGCACGAAGAAGCTGAAGAAGTTGCTGGCCGAGCGAAGGATCGAACGCTCCGCCCGAGCCCGGGTCGCCGTGCTCGCCGACGCCGAAGGACGCGTGCTCTGGGTGCCGGGGATCGGCCGTGCCAGTGACGTCGAAGCGGCCGCGGACGGCCTGCACATCACGGTCTGGGATGCCGAACGCAGCTGACTTGAAGGCCAGGACGGGCGGCCAGGACCTGCGCCGGATCGTCTACAGCGAAGCGGAAATCGCAGCGCGCGTAGCCACAATGGGCGACGAGATTGCGGCGGCCTACCCGGCAGCCGATGACCTGTTGGTCCTCGGGCTGCTGAAGGGCTCGTTCATCTTTCTGGCCGACCTGGTCCGTCAGATCCCGCGGCCCGTGCACGTCGATTTCCTGGTGGCCGCCAGCTACGGCACCGGCACCGTCAGCAGTGGCGAGCTGCGCATGCTCTACGACCCCGAGGCGTCGCTCGAGGGCCGGCACGTGATTCTCGTCGAGGACATCATCGACAGCGGCACGACGTTGGGCCGACTGGTTCCGACGCTGCAGAAGCGACGGCCAGAATCGCTCGAGATCTGTGCGCTGCTGCACAAACATATCGCGAGGGATCTGCCACTGGAGCCGAAGTGGATCGGCTTCAACGCCCCCCGCGAATTCCTGATCGGCTACGGGCTCGACCACAGCGAGAACTTCCGCAATCTGCCTTTTATAGCGAGTCTTTAGATGAGGGGCTGGGGCTGGGGCTGGGGCTGGGGCGTCAGCGCTAACGCAAACGCAAACGTCGACCGTCGACTCGACGTCGACGTACTGAAGAATGGCTGATCGAGACACGAAACGAAGCGGACCGAGCACGCGGTGGAGCCGGGTATCACGGCTCGCCTCGTTCTGGGTATTGCTGGTTCTGATGCTGCTGTTCCTGCGGCAGGTCATGATGCCGCAGCGTGAAGATGCGCCGGAGATCACGTACTCGGAGATGAAGCGCCACCTCGAGCGGGACGCGATCGCCGAGGTGACGATCGACGAGCGTGAGATCGAGGGCACCTTTCGCGGTGCGGTCGCGATCGACGGCCGCGAGGTGACGCACTTCACGACGCGCCTGCCGTTCGAGGGTGGTGACGACCTGCTCCAGCAGCTGGAGGCGCAGGGCGTTGCCATCGAGGCGGCGGAGCCCACGCAGAACTGGTGGGCGATGCTGTTCAGCCTGCTGCCCTGGCTGCTGATCATCGGCTTCTGGCTGTTTTTCCTGCGGCAGATGCAGTCGGGCGGCTCGAAGGCGTTCCAGTTCGGCAAGTCGAAGGCGAAGCTGCTCACGGGTGACACGCCCAGGGTGAACTTCGCCGACGTGGCCGGCGCCGACGAGGCCAAGGAGGAGCTGCAGGAGATCATTGAGTTCCTCAAGGATCCGCAGAAGTTCAGCCGGCTGGGTGGGCGGCTGCCGAAGGGCGCTCTGCTGGTCGGACCGCCCGGCACGGGCAAGACGCTGCTGGCCAAAGCTGTAGCCGGTGAGGCGGCGCGGCCATTCTTCTCGATGTCCGGCTCGGACTTCGTGGAGATGTTCGTGGGCGTCGGCGCCTCGCGCGTGCGCGACCTGTTCGACCAGGGCAAGACCAACGCGCCCTGCATCATCTTCATCGACGAGATCGACGCGGTCGGCCGTCACCGCGGCGCCGGCCTCGGCGGCGGCCACGACGAGCGCGAGCAGACCCTGAACCAGCTGCTCGTCGAGATGGACGGCTTCGAGTCCAACGAGGGTGTCATCCTGCTCGCGGCCACCAACCGGCCGGACGTGCTGGATCCGGCGCTGCTGCGGCCCGGTCGTTTCGACCGGCAGATCGTCGTCGATGCGCCCGACGTCAAGGGCCGTGAAGGAATTCTGCGTGTGCACCTGCGCAAGATTCCGCTGGCCGAGAACGTCAACGTCGAGACGCTGGCTCGCAGCACGCCGGGCATGAGCGGTGCCGAGCTGGCGAACCTGGTCAACGAAGCGGCGCTGCTGGCAGCGCGCCGCAACCGCGACAAGGTGATGCAGCTCGATCTCGAGGAGGCGAAGGACAAGGTCATGCTCGGCGCCGAGCGGAAGAGCATGGTGCTGAGCGAGGCCGAGCGCGTGCTGACGGCGTATCACGAGGCGGGTCACGCGGTCGTCGCGCTACGGACGCCCGGGCTCGATCCGCTGCACAAGATCACGATCGTGCCTCGGGGCCGGGCGCTGGGCGTGACCGCCTCGATTCCAGAAGAGGATCGGCATTCGTACTCGCGCGACTACCTGCTCGCGCGTCTGGATATGCTGTTCGGCGGCCGCGCCGCCGAAGAGCTCGAGTTCGGGCCCGAGAAGATCACGACCGGTGCCGCCAATGACATCGAGCGCGCAACCTCACTGGCGCGCCGCATGGTCACCCAGTTCGGCATGAGCGAATCGATCGGCCCGATGGCGGTCGGCGATGCCGAGCAAGAGGTCTTCATCGGTCGCGAGCTGGTGCAGCGCCGCGAGATCTCCGAGCAGACCGCACAGACCGTCGACTCGGAGATCAGACGACTGTGCGAACAGGCCTACCAGCGAGGCAAGCAGGTGCTCGAGCAGAACCGTGAGCTGCTCAAGCGCATCGCCGATTCGCTGCTCGAGCGCGAGACGCTCGACCGCGAGGAGATCTACATGCTCGACCGCGGCGAGGTCCTGCCGGAACGCGGGCCCGCCGAAGGCGCCCCCGGTGCGCCCGGCACCGAGACCGCCGGCCCGCTGGTCGCGGCGCACGCCACAGAACGCTCGGC
>JBOHRE010000164.1:0-4082 GCA_050732635.1 Longimicrobiales bacterium
CCGCCGCCGTGCTGCGACCGCTGCGGCGCACCCCTGCCGCGTACCGGACGGGCGCCGGAGCACTCGTGCATCGAATGCGCCGCCTGGCCGCCCTGGTTGCTCGCGGCGCGCTCGGTGGCGCTGCTCCACCCCCCGGCCGACCGCTTGGTCCACGAGCTGAAGTACCGCGGCTGGCACGCGCTCGCCGGGCCGCTCGGACGGCTCCTCGCCCGCCTGCCGCTGCCGGCGCCGCTGCATGCGGCGCTCGTCGTGCCCGTGCCGACCACAGCGACGCGTCTGCGTCAGCGAGGCTACAACCAGGCCGAGCGCATCGCGCACGCGTTCGCGATCGCGACCGCGCGCGAAGCACGGCCCCTGCTCACGCGCACTGGTCGAGCAGGCAGCCAGACCCGCTTGCAGCCCGCCTCGCGCGCGGCTAACGTGGCCGGCGAGTTCCGCGTCCGGTCAGGCGCCGAAGTCGAGCTGGCCGGAGCGCTCGTTCTGCTCGTCGATGACGTCATGACCACGGGAGCAACGGCACTCGCGTGCGCCACTGCGCTCGTCGCAGCAGGCGCTCGAGGCGTCGGCGTGGTCACCTTTGCGCGTGCCTTCGATGCCCGACGCGTGCTCGCTGGCGCGCACCACTGATCACCGGAGCACCACATGGCCACTCGTGTTGCGATCAACGGCTTCGGCCGCATCGGCCGTAATATCCTCCGCTCCGCGAAGAAGTACGGGGCAGACCTCGACTTCGTCGCAGTCAACGACCTCACGGACAACGCCACGCTCGCTCATCTGCTGCGCTACGACTCCGTGCACGGTCGCTATCCGGGCACCGTCGAGACCTCCGCCAACGGCCTGGTCGTGGATGGCGACGAGATCCGCGTCCTCGCCGAGCGCGATCCCGCCAAGCTGCCCTGGAAGGACCTCGGCATCGACCTCGTCTTCGAGTCCACCGGCCGCTTTCGTGACCGCGATTCCGTGTCGAAGCACTTCGCCGCGGGCGCCGAACGCGTGATCATCACGGCGCCCGCCAAGGGCGAGGACATCACGATCGTCATGGGCGTCAACCATGAAAAATACGATCCGGCACAGCACCGCATCGTCAGCAACGCGAGTTGTACCACGAATGCGCTGGTCCCGGTCGTGAAGATTCTGCGCGACCGCTTCGGCTTCCGCCGCGGCATCATGAATACCGTTCACTCGTACACGAATGACCAGATGATCCTCGACCTGCCGCACGAGGATCTGCGCCGCGCCCGCGCGGCCGCGCTCTCCATCATCCCGACCACGACCGGCGCCGCCAAAGCCACTGCGCTCGTCATTCCCGAGCTCGCGGGCCGCATCGACGGTCTGGCCATGCGCGTGCCCACGCCCGATGTATCCATTGTCGACGTCACCGCCGAGGTCGAAACGGACGTCAGCGTCGACGACGTGAACCAGGCCTTTCGCGACGCCGCCACCGGTGCGCTCAAGGGCGTCCTCGAGGTGTCCGATGAGGAGCTCGTCAGCGTCGACTACATCGGTCACCCGGCCAGCTCGATCGTCGACCTGCAGTCCACGTTCGTCATCGACAAGCGGCTGGTGAAGGTGATTTCGTGGTACGACAACGAGTGGGGCTACTCGACGCGCTGCGTTGATCTGGCCAGCTATATGGCGCGCGTAAGTGAGCCCGCAGCAACGCGGTAGATGCTGCGACCTCGAGCACCATCGCAACTGCAACAGGATTGACGGCGAGGCGCCGATCGTATTAGCGTTCAAGGTGGTGCGGTGGTCGGCTGGGCGGGGAGGCGCGCTGAACGGCTCGCGAGCGGCGCAGTCCGTGGCACGAGTCTGGCGCGTGCAGGGTGAGGCGGGGCCCGGGCGCTGGAGGAGAGATGGCCGATCCCATGGATCTGGTGTCGGGCACCTATCGGTGTCCGGTTTGCGGGCATCGGGATGTCGCGGAACTGGAAGTCAGCAGCGACGCGGCGGTGATCCGGTGCAGCTACTGCGAGACGCCGCTGGAGGTGGCGCCGCGAGGTGCGGACTCCGTGCGGTTCTCCGTGCAGGTCGCGGGAGAGCCGATCCGGTAGCGATTCTGCGACAGCTGCTGACGTTCGAACGCCACGGTGGGTTGCCGTGGCGTTTTGCTTTTGGCGGCGAGCGGTGAACGTGATACCGACCCTGGCCGACCTGACCGACAGTGCCGTACGCGGCAAACGCGTGCTCGTGCGGGTGGACTACAATGTTCCACTCGAGGGTGGCACGATCACGGATGACACGCGCATCCGGGCGACCTTGCCGACACTGGTCCACCTGCTGGATCGGGGTGGGCGAGTGATCCTGGCATCGCACCTGGGCCGGCCCGAGGGAGAGCGCAAGCCGGACCTGTCGCTGCGGCCGGTGGCCGCCCGCCTGGAGGAGTTGCTCGGCCGGCCGGTCCGCTTCAGCGACGATGTCGCAGGGACTGCGGCGAGCAGCGCGGCGGCGGAGCTGGCTGACGGCGGCGTCCTGCTGCTCGAGAATGTGCGCTTCGAGGCGGGCGAGGAGCGTAATGATCGAGCACTGGCGGAGCGGCTGGCGGGTCTGGCGGAGGCGTACGTGAACGATGCGTTCGGCGCGGCGCACCGTGCACACGCCTCGACTACGGGCGTCGCAGCGGTCATGCGCGAGCGTGGCCAGCCAGCGGTTGCGGGGTTTCTGCTGGATCGCGAGCTGCGCTTCCTGGGCGCGGCGCTGGCCGCACCGACGCGGCCGTTCATATCGATCATGGGCGGTGTGAAGATCTCCGGCAAGATCGACGTGATCGACAACCTGCTCCCGCGCGTGGACGAGTTGCTGATCGGCGGCGCCATGGCAAACACCTTCTTCCGCGCGCTTGGACTCGAGACCGGCCGCTCCCTGGTCGAGGAGGATCGCGTCGAGGTCGCGCGCGGCCTGCTCGAGCGTGCCGGCCCGAAGCTGCTGCTACCAGTCGACTGCGTGGTGGCGTCGCAGGTCGCGGCCGCTGCCGAAACGCGCGTGGTGGAACGGGACGGGATTCCGCCGGATGCGGCGGTGCTCGACATCGGTCCCGCCAGCGCGGCCATTTTTGCCGAGCGAATCGGGCGCGCGCAGACCGTTCTGTGGAATGGTCCGGTCGGCAAGTTCGAGGTCGACGCCTTCGCGGCCGGCACACGTGCGGTTGCAGAGGCCGTTGCCGCGGCGACCTCGCGCGGCGCCGTGACGATAGCCGGCGGAGGTGACACGGCTGCGGCAGCTCAGCAGCTCGGCGTCGCCGAGAGGCTGAGTCACGTGTCGACCGGCGGCGGCGCGTCGCTCGAGTTTCTGGAAGGCAAGACCCTGCCTGGCGTGGCGGCGCTCGCTGCCGCCGATTCGGTATGATGAGCGACGACGGCCGCGCGCTGCGGGCACCGGTGATCGCCGGCAACTGGAAGATGCACAAGGGGCCGGCTGAAACCCGTGAGTTCCTGCGCGCCTTCAGCCGCAGCTTCGCTGCACGCCAGGATCGCACCGTTGCCCTGTTCCCGCCCTCGCTGTCGCTGACCGTGGCCGTGGCGGAGCTGCGTGAGCGCGCGGACATCCGACTCGGCGTGCAGAACATTCACTGGGAGGCCCAGGGCGCCTTCACCGGCGAGATCAGTGCAGCGATGGCCCGCGAAGCGGGAGCCGACATCGCACTGATCGGGCATTCCGAGCGACGCCATGTCTTCGGTGAGACCGATGACCAGGTGCGACGCAAAGTGGCGGCTGCCCTGACGGCGGGTCTATTCCCCATGATCTGCGTCGGCGAAACCCTCGCCGAGCGGCGCGCAGGCCGCGTCGAGGAGGTGATTCTGCGCCAGCTGGATGCCGCGCTGGCAGGGCTTCCGGCCGCAGCGCTGCCGGCCGCGATCGCCTACGAGCCGGTCTGGGCGATCGGCACTGGCGAGACCGCGACCCCTGAGGATGCCGCCGCCGCCCACGCGACGCTGCGGCGGCGTCTGACCGAGCGTCTCGGCGAAGCGCGCAGCCGCGACCTGCCGATCCTGTATGGCGGCTCGGTCAAGCCCGACAACGCCGCCGAGCTGCTGCGCGCGCCGGCCGTCGACGGCCTGTTGGGTGGCGGCGCGAGCCTGGAC
>JBOHRE010000165.1:0-3990 GCA_050732635.1 Longimicrobiales bacterium
CTGCCGGCGGCCGGAGGCGTGCGCGGTGCACCGGCGGTGCTGCGCGGCGCGCCCGATGTGGTCGTGGTCGGTGCGGGCGCGTTCGGCGGCTGGACGGCGTTGTGGCTCAGGCGGTTGGGCGCGAGCGTCACGCTGGTCGACATGTACGGACCCGGGAACTCGCGGGCGACGTCGGGCGGCGAGACGCGTGGTGTGCGCTCGTCCTACGGCGAGGAGAAGCTGACGTGGGTGCGCTGGGCGAACCTCGCCATCGAGCGGTGGAAGCTGTGGGACGAGGAGTGGCGGGATCGGCTCGAGGCGCCGCTGTTCTACACCACGGGCGACGTCATCCTGCGCACGAACCCGGAGGAGCCGATGATCCGGGACACCCGCGCGGGCTGGGACCGGCTCGGCGTGCCGTACGAGGTGCTGACACCGGAGGAGGTACGGCGGCGCTGGCCGGTGATCGACACGAGCGAGTTCGCGACCGCGCTGTACGAGCCGAACGCGGGCGTGGTGCGCGCGCGTCGCGCGTGCGAGGCGGTGGCCCGCGCGTTCGAGGATGCGGGCGGCCGGGTGGTGATCGGGCGCGCGGCACTCGACGGCACGGCAGCGAGCAACGGCGGTCAGGCGCGCGTGCTGGTGGCTGGTGAGCCGCTGCCCGCCGGGCGCTACGTCTTCGCCTGCGGGCCGTGGCTCGGCAAGGTGTTCCCGGACGTGATGGCCAACCGGCTGCGCACGCCGCTCGGCCACGTCTTCTATTACGGCCCACCGCCCGGCGACCAGCGCTTCAACTGGCCGAACCTGCCGAGCTACAACGTGCCGGGCGTGACCGGCTGGCCGGCGTTGCCTCCCGACAACCGGGGCTTCCGCGTGCGCACGGGCGGGCAGCAGCCATCGGATCCCGATGAGAGCGTGCGCTGGGTGCCGCCGGAGGCGCACGAGCGGCCGCGCGAGGTGCTGCGCAAGTACTTTCCCGTGCTGGCGGACGCGCCGGTCATCGAGACGCGCGCCTGCCACTACGAGTCGAGCGTCAGCCGCAACTTCATCATCGATCTGCACCCGGCGCACCCCAATGTCTGGATCGCCGGGGCCGGCTCGGCCGAAGCCTTCAAGCAGGGGCCCGTGCTGGGCGACTTCATCGCGCACCGTGTGCTGGGCGAGACCACGGACCTGGCCGACCCCGCCGAGTTCGCGCTGCCCGAGGCGGAGTTCGAGGCCGGCCGGGTCTGGCAGCCCTAGCCGTCTTCAGCGCACGCGACGGTAGCGGTTGCTGTTCCAGATCATCACGCTCGCCCGCCCGTCCTCGCCCAGCTCGAAGCGAATCACCTCGGCCAGCTCGCCATCATCGCGCACGCGGCGGAATGCGTGCTCGCCGGCGGCGCGCAGCTTCGTGAGGTTGTCCGCCGGATTCATGGTCGGCAGCCCGAGCAGCGCCAAGCTGCCCTGCCAGGGCAGGACCGCGATCTCGCCCGCGAACCCGGAGGCGTAGTTGCCGGCGTAGCGCTCGAGTGAGTCGGCCCGGGCGACGTCGCTCACTGCAGCCTCACTCCCGGCGGCCGCGTCCGCGGCCGGTTCAGCGAGTCCGTTCGCCGCACCATCCGCGGCCCTCGTGGCCCGCGCCGAATCGCCGAGCGCCTCGCGCACGGCGGGCGCAATGATCGCGTAGGCGCTCTGCGCAAACTCGTTTGTCGCCACGCCCTGCGCGTTCGCCATGACCACGGTCGCGATCTCGTCATCGGTCTGCAGCAGCAGGTGCGTGCGGAAGCCCGGGCACGAGCCGCCATGGCCGACGAAGGTCTTGTCGCCGCGTCGCCAGACGCCGAAGCCGAGGCCGCGCGGACTGCCCAGGTCGCGGTCGACCCAGTGCACGCGGTGCATCTCGCGCAGCGTGTTGTGGTTCAGCACTTCGTCGCCTCGCGTTTCCAGCAGTCGGAACTGCCAGGATGCGAAGCGGGCCAGGTCCTCGACGGTCGAGGCGAAGCCGGCGGCTGGCGCGATGCCGCGAGCAAGGAAGAACGGCGCGGGCACGCGCGTGCCCGCGCGCGTGATCGCGCTGTAGCCCGTGGCCAGCCGGCCGCCGCGCTCGGCTTCCGGCATCTCGGGCGTCGTACTCGCCAGCCCGAGCGGCTCGAGGATGCTGCGCCGCACGTACGCGTCGAACGGCTCGCCGGAGACCGCGGCCACCACCTCGCCCGCCAGCGACAGGCCGAGGTTCGAGTACTGGTAGTAGAGCGCCGGCTCGTACAGCGTCTCCTGCTCCGACAGCCGTTCGATCACCTGCTCGCGCGTCGGGAACTCGAACGGCTCGCTCCAGTAGCCGTGGTCCGACTCGCGCGGCAGGCCGGCCGAGTGCGTCAGCATGCCCTCGATCGTGATCTCCGGGCCGTCCGGCGGATTGCGCCGCAGCGTGAACCACGGCAGGTGCTGCGCGACCGGGTCGGCCAGCCGCAGCCGTCCGGCATCCCGCTGCTGCAGCACGCCGATGCTGGTGAACAACTTCGAGATCGAGCAGATGCTGTAGATCGTCTGCGGCGTGGCTGGCGTGCCCTGCTCGGTGTCGGCGCTGCCGAAGCCGCGCGCCCAGACCAGCTCCTGGTCGTGCACCATCGCGGCCGACATGCCCGGGATCTCCTGGTAGTCCTTCTGCGCGTCGAGCCAGACCTCGAGCAGTCGGAGTGCTTCGCGCACGCGCGCGTGTGACGCGACCGACGATTGCTCCTGCGCCTGCGCGTCCGGCGCGCTGAGCGCCGATACGCAGAGTAGCGTGACGGTGAGAACCGCAGTGTGGCGTGCCATGGCTCGACTCCTCGTCTGATGTGCTTCAGTGCATCCGCCCGTAGCGCCGCAGCACGTCGACCAGGCGATCGTGCGGCAGCTCGTGCACGCGCACGTCATCGGCGCCGGTCAGCGTCTCCGCGGCCAGCATGGCGTTCAGGATCGACTCCTCGACCGCTTCGACCGTGGCCTCGAAGATCGGGTTGATCCGGTCGTTCGGCAGCATCTCGAGCACGGCTATATCTGCGGCCACCGCGAGACCCGCGCGGTTCGCCGTCGAGAACGCCAGGAAGATGTCGCCCGAGGAGTCCTCACCCAGCCCGCCCATACGGCCCACACCGAGCGCCGCGCGCCTGACCACGCGCTCGAGCTGGTGCGGCAGCAGCGGCGCGTCGGTCGCGACCACGATGATGATGGATCCCGCGGGATCCGGCTCGGCGGCGTCGCTCGCATCGCGACCGTCGCCCGTGGGCAACGCGTCACACGGCGGCAGCGCGCGGAACGCCTCGCGCGCCGGCTGCCGATCGCTCGCGCGGCAGGGCAGCAGATCCGCGATCTCGGCGCCGACCGGCACGCCCAGCACCTGCAGCCGCCGCCGCTGGCCGTAGTTGCACTGCACCAGCACGCCGACCGTGTAGCCGCCGGCGCTCGCCGGCAGCACGCGCGATGACGTGCCGATGCCGCCCTTGAAGCGGTGGCAGATCATGCCCGTGCCACCACCCACGTTGCCCTGCTCGACCGGGCCGCCTCGCGCGCCATCCAGCGCCTCGAATGCGTGCTCCTTGCGCACGTGGAAGCCGTTGATGTCGTTCAGCGTGCCGTCGTACGTCTCACCCACGACCGGCAGCGCCCACAGGAAGTTCGGCCGGTTGCGCGTCGACCACTCGATCACCGCGTCGCGCACCACGCCCACGCTGTGCGTGTTCGTGATCAGCACCGGCCCCTCGAGCTTGCCCGATTCATCGATCCACGTCGTGCCCGTCAGCTCGCCGTTGCCGTTCAGCGCGAACCACGCGGCGAACGCCGTGTCGCCGCCGATCCGTCCGCGCGGAAAGATCGCCGTCACCCCCGTGCGCACCGGGCCCGCGCCCACGCGCAGCGGGCCCGCGCCCTCGATGATCGTGGCGTGCCCGACCTCGACGCCCGCCACATCCGTGATCGCGTTGCTCGGGCCCGGCGTGCCCGGCAGCGGGATGCCCAGCTCGCGCGCGGTCGTGGCGCCCTGCGCAGACG
>JBOHRE010000166.1:0-3976 GCA_050732635.1 Longimicrobiales bacterium
GGTGCCGGGGCGGCGGCCGGCGCGTCAGGGGCCGGCTCGGTCGGCGTCGTGCGGGGCGACGTCGCCGGGACCCGCGCATAGCTCGCCTCGAGCCGGGAGGCGTAGTCACCCTCCAGGCCGGCCAGCTCACCGTCGTATTCGGGGATCTGCTCGAAGCGGTCGTGGTCCATGCCGCTGGTCCAGACGACGCGTCGCGCAGGATCGATCCGCGCGCGATCGAGTGGTAGCAGAACGTGCTTCTGCAGGACCCCGAGGTCGACCTCGAGGTAGCGGTGCGCGCCGTCGTCGTCGATGACGACGTCCGTGACCTTGCCCGCCTTCTCGTCATCGAGATCGGTGCGTACCTCCCAGCCGCGTACGTCGACGAAGCCCGCGGGCATGCGGTAGTCCGGCGTGTCGGAGATCGTGCGATAAGGCATAGGCGTACCTCGTTCGGTGGCTCGGCCCCGCCGAACAATGGGCAACGCGTGTGCCAAGAGACAATGGTTCGTGCGGGGTCCGGCGGATCAGCGGGCATACGCTCTGCAACGTTCCAGCACCGAGGCCGGTGGACGGCACCAGCGAACGGGAGCCGACAATGGCCAAGCCGCGAAGAAGTCGCGCAAGTCCAGCGGCTCCAGCCGCAAATCGAGGCGCAAATCCGGCCGGCGCTCGAGCACGTGCCGAAAGAAGGCGCGGGCGGGCCGCAAGGGCGGCAAGAAGTCCAGCCGATAGGGTTGCGCGGCGAGCGCCCAGGTCCGTATTTGCCCTCGGCGGACCCCCGCAAAGGGGGTCCCGAAATCACTCGGCCGAGGGAGGACGGATGAGCTGGATCGAACCGAGGCGACGCGGCCTGGGCGTCGTGGCGGCCGCGGTCACCGTGCTCGCGGTGGCCTGCGCCGAGACCGGCGACGACGACGACGCGATGCTGCCGGCCGACACCGCCGCCGGCGCGGCGGCCGGCCCGCTGACCATTGCCGATGCTGGCTTCCAGACGCCCGAGTCGGTGCTGCACGATGACCTCGCCGACCTCTACCTGGTCTCGAACATCAATGGCGATCCGCTGGATCGCGACGACAATGGCTTCATCTCGCGCGTCTCGCCCGACGGCACCGTGCAGGATTTGAAGTGGATCGACGGCGATGCCGACGGCGTGACGCTCAATGCGCCGAAAGGCCTGGCGATCCTCGGCGACACCCTGTTCGTCGCCGACATCGACACCGTGCGCGCGTTCGACCGCAACAGCGGCGCACCACTCGGGGCTCGCGGTGTGCAGGGCGCCAGCTTTCTCAACGACCTGGCGGTCGTCGACGGCGTGCTCTACGTGACCGACTCCGGCTTCGGCCCGGGCTTCGAGCCGTCCGGCACCGATGCGATCCATCGATTCGACGGCGAGGTAGCCGAGGCCCTTGCCGAGGGCGCTGACCTCGCCCACCCCAACGGCATCGCCGGCACGGACCAGGGCCTGGTCATGGTGCCGTTCGGCGGCGCCGTCGTCTACCGGATCGGCGCCGACGGCGCGGCAAGCGAGCTCGCCACGCTGCCGGCCGGGCAGCTCGACGGCGTCGTGCAGGTCGCCGATGGCTCGCTGCTCGTCTCGAGCTGGGAAGGCGCCGCCGTGTACCGGGTCCGCGAGGGCCTCGCGCCGGAGGCCGTCGTCGAGAACGTCGAGGCGCCCGCCGACATCGGCTACGACCGGCAGCGCGGACGCGTGCTGATCCCGCTCTTCCAGGGCAACGCCGTCGAGATCCGGCCCGTGCGGTGACGTGCGCCAGGCCGGCAGGGAACTCCGGACCGGTGGTTCGCGTAGCTGATGTGGCGCGATCGTAGCCTCGCTCGCCCCGCTCGGCTGTCCCCCGCCGACGAGCGAACCCGCAGTGCCCGCGTCGCGCCGGCTCTGCACCCGAACTCTAGACGCTGAATGCCCACGATCCTGTTCGTCGAGGACCACCTCGAGATGCGGGCGCTGCACTGCGCTTTCCTCGAGCAGCAAGGTTACCGCGTGGTCGCTGCCGCCGACGGCCCGAGCGCGGTGAAGGCCGCCCACGATTACCACCCCAACATCATCATCCTCGACCATTCCCTGCCCGGCCTGACCGGCACGCAGGTCGCCGAAGAGCTGAAGGGCGACATCGAGACCGCAGCGATTCCGATCGTCATGGTCACCGCCCACGCCTACGGCGCCGTCGGCCGCCGCGCCCGCGCCGCCGGCTGCGAGGCCTTCCTCGCCAAGCCCTGCTCGCCACGCCGCATACTGGACGAGATCGTCCGCTTCATCGGCCCGCCGAACTGAAGGCGTCAGTTCCTCGGTCGCGCAGCCGACAGGATACGATCCAGCGCAGCCGCGAACGCCTGCTTCTCTCGCGCGCCGTAGGGCTTCGCCCCGCCAGTCTCCACACCGGTCCCTCGAAGCGAGTCCAGGAAATCGCGGATCGACAAGCGTTCGCGCACATTCTCGCGAGTGTACACCTCGCCGCGAGGATCCAGCACGATCAGCCCCTTCTCCACCAGCATCGCCGCCAGCGGGATATCGGCCGTCACCGCAACGTCACCTTCGGACCCGTGCTCGACGATGTGGCGATCGGCGACGTCCGGACCGCCCTGCACCCACACCGTCTTCACATGCGGATTGTCGAGAGGCGCAGACAATCGCTGATTCGCGACCAGCACCGTCGTGATCTCCAGGCGCTTGGCGGCTCGGTAGACGATCTCCTTCACGTCTCGCGGCGCAGCGTCTGCGTCGATCCAGATCGTCATGCGGCAATGCTCAGCTGAGCGGGCGCTTTCGCTGTCGCCACGAAGCGGTCGAACAGCGGCGCGCACATCTCGACGACATCCTGTTCCCCGCGGATCACGGCCGTCCCTGGCGGCGAGGAGGCGCGCCTTCACGCGTTTTGCCAACCCGACTTTCCAACCCTCATCGAGTTGGATGACCCGTTCCCTACTGGCGCATCGCTACCCACCAGAGCGACGTGATACAAGGCGCATGGGGGGGGTCCCACAATAACAGGCAACCGTGGTTGCCCACTGCCGCCCACGCAGCGCCGGCATCCCGCCTCACTCTCGCTGCCGCCCTCGCAGTGCCAGCACCGCCAGCCCGAGGTCCAGCCGCTCCCCGCGCCAGTCCGGCGTCGGCGTCCAGGCATCGATCGCCACGCCCTGCTCTCGGTGGACCCGCATCAGCGACGCCACCGGATCGCGAGTCAGCCGCGGCGCCGGTGGTGCTTCCGGCAGCGGTCGGCCGTCCGGCCGCTCGAAGATCGCATGCCCGCTGGGCGCGAGTCGCACGCCGAAGCCGTCCTCGTGCACCGCGCGGTGGTGGCGACGGCAGAGCAGCACCAGGTTCTCCAGCCGCGTCGCGCCGCCGTCGGCCCAGTGCACGATGTGGTGCGCGTCGCAGAAGTCGAGCCCGCAGCCGGGGAAGCGACAGCCGCCATCGCGGTGGTCGAGTGCACGGCGGATCGCCGCCGGCACGGCCCGCGTGCGCCGCCCGACGTCGAGCGTGGTGCCGTCCGGCGCGTGCGTCATCACGGAACGTGCAGCGTCGCAGCCGAGCCGCCGCGACGTTTCCGCGGAAACGCGCGCGCCGTTCTCCAGCACGGCCTGGCCGTCATCGGCGCCGGCGCGCAGCGCCGCCTCTTCCACGTGCACGACGACATGGTAGCGACTCGCGGAGGCGCCGCCCGCCGCACCGTCGCCGCCGAGCGCCCACTCGGCAACCAGCCCGATCGCATCCGCCCGTCGTTGCCGCGGTGAAGGCTGCGGGTCAGGAATGGCGGACGACGCGGCGGCGTCGCACCCAGCACGAGTGCGGCGCGTCTCCGCCCGCAGCGCGTCGCTCGCCGCCTGCAGTGCGCGCTCGAGCAGCGCGCCCACCTCCGGCGCGAGTCGGCCGCGCACCACGTACGTGCCGTCCTCGTCGATGTACAGGCTGAGGTGCCGGCGCTCGTGCCGCTTCTGCTCCTCGCGCTGTTCCTCGAGTCTGTCGACCCGGCGC
>JBOHRE010000167.1:0-3968 GCA_050732635.1 Longimicrobiales bacterium
AGCTGGTGTCGTGTCGCAAGTTCGGGCCGAGCGCGCGCAACTACACGGCGGCGAAGCTGATGGCCGATGTCGGGCTGCGTGTCAACGAACTGCGCAACCTCGAT
Source organism: Longimicrobiales bacterium (assembly GCA_050732635.1). Lineage (GTDB taxonomy): Bacteria > Gemmatimonadota > Gemmatimonadetes > Longimicrobiales > RSA9 > JBOHRE01. The sequence continues at coordinate 105 of JBOHRE010000167.1, forward strand.
CTCGCCGACGTCAAGTGGGAGCTCGGCCGCTTCGGCAAGCTGCACGTGCGCATCGGTAAGGGCGCCCGTGGCTCGGGGCCGCGCGAGCGGATGGTGCCGCTGCTCAACAACGCTGACCGGACGCTGCGCTGGTTCATCGAGGACGTCTGGGGCCAGTTCGACAGCGACCACCTGCGCCTCGACGCGCCGCTGTTTCCGTCGGAGCGCAATCGCGCCGACGGCTCCTGCGCCCGGGTGGGCTACGACGCGCTGCGCGCCGCGCTGGCTGCGGCGGCGACAGCTCACTTGCCGGCGTGGTCGGGCAGACTGACCCCGCACGTGCTGCGCCACTACTGCGCCTCGCAGCTCTACCTGGACGGCGTCGACCTGATCTCGATCCAGGAGATGCTCGGCCACTCCTGGGTCGCAACGACGATGCGCTACATCCATGTGCACCGCACCCGGATCGAGGACGCCTGGATCGCCGGGCAGCAGCGTGCCGCCAGCCGACTGGGAGGATTGAGCCGATGAAGTGGAATCTGCGATTGGCCGCCGCGCAGCGCGACATCTGGAAGGCCTCCGAGCTGCAGCGGCTGCTGGCCGAGCGGGGCCTGGTGATCTCGGCCGGCAAGATGTCCAACCTTTGGTCGGGCCAGCCGGCCTCGCTCAAGCTGGATGACCTCGACGTCATCTGCGCCGTGCTCGGTTGCGAGATCGGCGACCTGCTGATCCCGGAGCCACAGAAAGTGCCTGAGCCCGGCCAGCCCGACGAGCAGCGCGCGACCGGCACGACGACCGGACCTTCCGTTGTGCCGCGTCGACGTGACGGCCGCTCGCTCCCGCCCGCCTGAGCAGTGGCAGCGCCGCGCGACGGCAGCAGCGCTCGTATCCCGAGAGCGGTCACGAACTGCGCCGCGTGTCTCGCGTGGGGGATGACCCACAGCCGGGGCGTGTGCCTCGCCTGTTACAACTTCGCCGCCCGCACGAGCGAGCGCGGCGCGTGCGGCGCCTGCGGTCGCCGGCAACTGCTCAAGGGCGGCTACTGCCGTCTCTGCTGGCAGCAGGCGGCGCTGGAGCGCCCGACCGGGCCCGGATATCCGCTCGCGCCGTACCTGCGGCGCGTCCGTCACCAGCAGCTCTTCCTGGCCGATCTGAATCGCCGTCGCGCGGCGCCGCGATCGTTTCAGCGTCGCTACGGCGCCAAGGGCCGGCCGCACAACCCGCCGCCACCGCCGGCCGGCCCAGTCGGGTGGGCGCAGCTGTCGCTGTTCGAGGCACCGCGCGCGTACTGCTACGGGCGCCGCGATCTGCGCCGAGGCCCGGTACCCGACAACCCCTGGCTGGCGTGGGCGTTGCACCTCGCGCACACGCGCGCGGAAGCGCGCGGCTTCGACCTGATCGTGCGCCGCGCCTTGAACCGCAACCTGGTGATGCTGCTGGCCGACTACCGCGGCGGCGAGCCGATCCGCAGCTCCGACTTCTACGAGGTGCTGCGCGACCGCTGCTGCAGCATCACCCACACGACCGACGTGCTCGAGCAAATGGGCATCCTGCTCGACGACCGTCCCTCGACCTTCGAGAGCTGGCTCGCCGAGAAGCTCGACGGACTCGCGCCCGGCATCGGCACTGAGGTCGAGCGCTGGGTGCGCACGCTGCGCGACGGCGGCCCGCGCAGCCGGCCTCGCAGCGAGGCGACTGTCCGCAACTACCTGCACGCGGTCCGACCGATCCTGCTCGAGTGGTCGCAACGCCACTACCACCTGCGCGAGATCACCCGCGACCACATCCTCGATGCGATCGACACGCGCTCCGGCCACAAGCGCGCGACGGCGCTGCAGGCGCTGCGCTCGCTCTTCGGCTGGGCAACACGAAGCCGCGTCGTCTTCCGCAACCCGACCAGTCGGATCAGACTCCCGCCGCGAAGCGACCCGATCTGGCAGCCGATGACCGCCGACGAACTCGCGCGCACGGTCGAGGCGGCGACGACACCGCAGGCGCGTCTGGTCATCGCCCTCGCCGCCGTCCACGCCGCCCGCCCAGGAGCGATCCGCGCACTCACGCTCGACGACGTCGACCTCGGCAACCGGCGGCTTGTGATCGCCGGTCGCAGCAGGCCGCTCGACGAACTCACCCACCGTCTCCTTCGCGAGTGGCTTGAGCACCGACGCCGACGCTGGCCCAACACCGCCAACCCGCACCTGCTCGTCAGCGCCAGGACCGCCGTCGGTCTCGGACCGGTCAGCCACCGGTGGGTCCGTCTGCCTGCGACGCTCGAGCGACTGCGGATCGACCGCCAACTCGAAGAAGCACTCGCCAGCGGCGCCGACCCACTCCACCTCGCGCGCGTCTTCGAGGTCAGCGAGAAGACGGCGATCCGCGACGCGACGAACGCGCGGCAGCTTCTGCAGGAGCAGACTCACGACGCGCGCCCCTTGACTTCACGACGAACCCGAGTGTCCGTCGCCGATGAACCGCCCGCCGACCGCTTGGGTTCACGCTGAGAACACTTCAGTTTCCGTGAACTCAAGCGGGTTCGCTCGGGGGCGAAGACGAGCGCGTCTTCGTGGGCGATCAGGAGCATGCGCGGGATCGCGCCGGTGCGTTGGTGCTGGAGCTGGAAGAAGCTCGTGCGCGGGACGAGCTCGCCGCCGCGCAGGCCGCAGAGGAGCGCGACCCGCCGCTCCGCGAGCGCCAGGCCGGCTCCTTGGGCGAGCGCGATGATCTGGCCGGGCAGGTCGACGAGCGCGCCCTGCGAGCGGTAAGGGCGGGCGGTGAGGACGAGCCGCCCCTCCGGGGCGAGCATGCGGGCGCAGCCGGCCAGGATCTCCGCGAGCGCGTCGGCGAAGCAGGGGCCGCCGCCGCGGCTACGGCCCGAGGGCAGGTGGGCAAGGTTGCCCGGGTTGCGCGAGTAGCGGTCGTCCCACTTCTCGACCGGCCGGCCGTGGCCCGCCTTCACCTGCCCGTGCAGCGAGGGGCCGTACGGGGGCGAGGTGAGGATGAGCGTGACCGCGCCTGCGAGCTCGTCGAGTAGCCCGCGCCCGAGCCGGCGGGCGTCCCCTTGCAGGCAGAGCGCGTGCGCGGGCGCGCCCTGCTCCCGTGCGAGCAGGGCGTTGCCGGCGGCGAGTGCGGCCCAGCGTGGCTCCAGCTCGACGCCGACCGCGTCGCGGCCGAGGTGGATCGCCTCGACCAGGGTGGTGCCGATCCCGCACATGGGATCGAGCACGAGCTCGCCCGGGTCGCTGTAGGCGCGGATGATCGTGCGCGCGAGCTCGGGCAGCATCTTCCCGGGGTGGGCGGTGGAGGCGGGCAGGTAGCGGCCGCGCCGCTGGTCGCGCGCGGTCTGCTGCGCGACCGGCCAGACCGAGAGCATGGTCACGTCCTCCATCCGAGCACCCCTCTCCGCTTGGTGGCCGCCGCGCGCAGCTCCTCGACGCGGTCTTCATGCTCACCGGCGCGGTCGCGCTCATCCTCACCTCGCCCCCGTACGGCCCCTCGCTGCACGGGCAGGTGAAGGCGGGCCACGGCCGCCCGGTCGAGAAGTGGGACGACCGCTACTCGCGCAACCCGGACAACCTCGCCCACCTGCCCCCGGGCCCTAGCCGCGGCGGCGGCCCCTCCTTCGCCGACGCGCTCGCGGAGATCCTCGCCGGCTGCGTACGCATGCTCGCCCCGGAGGGGCGGCTCGTCCTCACCGCCCGCCCCTACCGCTCGCAGGGCGCGCTCGTCGACCTGCCCGGCCAGATCATCGCGCACGCTGAAGCCGCCGGCCTGGCGCTCGCGGAGCGGTGGGTCGCGCTCCTCTGCGGCCTGCGCGGCGGCGAGCTCGTCCCGCGCACGAGCTTCTTCCAGCTCCAGCACCAACGCACCGGCGCGATCCCGCGCATG
>JBOHRE010000168.1:0-3939 GCA_050732635.1 Longimicrobiales bacterium
CGCTGCACGTGCTGCGCACGCTCTCGCCCGCCGAGCGCCTGGCCTGGATCCTCTGGGTCTGGATCCTGGCCGCCGCGCCGCGCCTGCGCCCGTACGCCGCCCGCCGCCGCCAGCCATCAACGATTGTTGATAGATTCGGCACGGCCGCCACTGGGCTCACGCACAGCAGCGCGCAGCCCACAGCTCGGGCGGCTCGGCCAGCCCGGTGAGGAGGGCGGCGCCTCGTATTCATCGGCCCTCGTGTCGGCGCCGGATCATCTCCTGGAGCACGGCGGCGTCCTGCCGATCCTGGGGCCGATCCGCAGCCTGCTTGGATCGCAGAATGTCCTCCAGGCGCGCGGCCGGCACAACAATGCCGAAGACCTCGTAGCGCAACGCGCCTGCGGCGAGGTCCTCGTAGCCGTCGGTCCCGGCTGGCCGAAACACGATGTCGAGCCGACCGGCGGCGGTGACGAGATTCCAGAGCTCCGCCCGCCCCAGAGTCGCTGCCGAGCAGTCGAAGTCCAGGCCTTCGGGCACGCTCTCGGTAAAGACACGAGCATCGAGCTCGCGCAGCGCACTCGCCAGCAGCTCGAGATTGGCCGGCTCGCGGGCGGGCGTGATGTCCGCATCGGCCGTGACGCGAGGAAACCCCTGGAGCCGTGCGGCCAGCGCGCCGATCAGCACATAGCGGACGTCGTGCTCGCCAAGCACGCGGAGGATACGCTCCGGATCGAACGGAGCAGGCTCAGACGCGTCGAGCCGCATGGATGAAGCGGGCGAGATTGCGCACCTCGAGCAGCCGCTGCTCGGGCGTCAGGCGCAGGATGCGCTCCACGTCGTCCAACATGTGGCTCTCGGGCTCGCTGATGGGCACGAGCTCGGTCGCCAGCTCGAAACCGGCGGCCGCCAACAGGCGCTTTAGCGTCTCCGTGGACGGCGTGGTTCGGCCGCCTTCGACGCGGGCCAGGACCGATTGCGATGTGCCGGCCCGCCGGGCCAGCTCGCGCTGCGACAATCCCGCCTGCAGGCGCGCCTCGCGCAGGAGTCGCGCAGCATCGAAGTCCGGGGGCATACAGGATGATAGCCGATCAGCTATCGCGCCGTCCAGGCTCGCCCTGCGTCGCGGCAGCGGCCGCGCCAGCACCAGCCATCAACGATTGTTGATAGATTCGGCACGGCCGCCACTGGGCTCACGCACAGCAGCGCGCAGCCCACAGCTCGGGCGGCTCGGCCAGCCCGGTGAGCAGGGCGGCCAGCTCCTCGAGCGCGGCGGGGTCCGTGCTGTAGTAGGTGCGGCGCCCGCGACGGTGCGCGGCCACCAGCCCCGCCTGCTTCAGCGCGCCGAGGTGGAAGGAGACCAGCGACTGGCCCATCCCGAGGGCGGCCACCAGCTCGGCCACGCAGCGCTCGCCGCCGCGCAGTTCCTCGAGCAGGCGCAGCCGCTTCGCGTCCGCGAGCGCGCGGCAGCGGAGGGCGGCGGCGGTCAGCGGTCCGGGCTCACTCATGCCCCAGGGATACATCAAGGTGCCTTGATGAATCAAGGGCGGCGTGTCGGCGGCCTGACGGTGCGCTGCAGGACCGGCGGCGGCGCGTCAGGCGGCGCGCCTGACGTGCGCCCGGCGTCGCGCCTGACGTGCGCCCGGCGTCAGGCGTCGCGGATGACGATCACGCCGGCGCGTGCCTGGACCGGATACGACTCCATCACCGGTCCATCGAACCAGGCCTCGACGATCTGGCCGTCCTGCAGCTCGGCGGCGGCCGCTTCGCGGTACGTGTCGCCGTCGACGCGCAGGATCCGGGTGTCGCCGGCGATCGTGATCCAGGCCTTCTGATCGCCGCTCGGCTGTCCGGGCACCTCTTCGACGAGGATGCGGTGGGGCACGCCGGCGACGGCCTCGACCTGGGTGATCGTGCCTCTGATGTGCGGCGCCTGGTCGGGCGGGTGCAGCCCGTTCCCCGCGCACGCGGCAAGCGTACCGAGCGTGGCGAGCGCGGCGAGCGACCATGCACGGCATTGAGTCAGCAGGTGTGGCTTCATCGGTCTCCCGGCGGTGTCATGATGTGCAGTGCAACCGGCGCGCCGCTCATCCGGCCATGCGGTTCATGAACTCACGCTCGTCGCGGGTGAGGCTGTCGACGCCGCCCTGTGCGATCTTGGCGAGGACGCGGTCGACCTCGGCGCGGTTGACCTCGTGGAGGCGGGTGGTGTCGATGGAGCGCCAGCGCTTCTCCTCACGGGCGAGCTGGCCGGAGACGCGCTCGAGGGTGGTCGGGCCGGCGGCGCCGCCGAGGCGCCGGCGCGCGTCGGCGCGCTCGATGAACCGCAGGTAGATCCAGCCGGCGACGAAGCCGCCGAGGTGCGCGAAGTGGGCGATGGCGGTGCCGGCGCCGCTGATGCCGCTGAAGAGCGAGAGCGCGGCCATGAAGCCGACCAGCCACTTGGCCTTCACGGGGAAGAGGAACCAGATGTAGATGGGCGCGTCGGGCCAGAAGCGGGCGAAGCCGAGAAAGACGCCGAAGACGGCGCCGGAAGCGCCGACAACCGCGGCGCCGGGCGCGAACAGGAACGACAGCACGGCGCCGCCGAGGCCGCTCAGGATGTAGAGGCGGATGAAGCGGCGGCGGCCGAGCTGCAGCTCGAGCTGCGGGCCGAAGAAGTACAGGCCGATCATGTTGAAGAAGAGGTGGCCGAAGCCGGCGTGGACGAACATGTAGGTGAAGATGGTCCACGGTCGGCTCAGCACGGCGGCCGGCACGAGCATCAGCAGCTGCCAGATGCCGGGCACCGCGTAGGTGATGAAGAAGACTGTGATGTTGGCGACGATGAGTCGCAACACCCACGGCGTCATGCCCATCGTGGCGCGTCCACCTCCCGCCGGCCATTGGCCGGCCGCCGTGCATTCAGCACCGGCACCTCAGCGCGCGGCGCCCGCGCGTGCGGGCGCACCCAGCAGGAGCGCGTTGTACAGGAGCTGCTTGGGTGCGTCGAAGACGCCGCGGTAGAGCGGGTCCTCGGCGAACAGGATCACGCGCCCGTCGCCGATCGCGTCAACGGTCGCGTAGCTGCCGCCGGCGTAGCTCGGCATGGTGTTGGCCGGCCAGCTCCAGCCGCTGATCACGAGCTGGTCCTCGGCCGCGTAGCTGACCGGGTTCTGGCCGGCGCGCGACGCGCGCAGCGGCAGCGACTCCGCCAGCACGGCCAGCTCGGGGCCGGTATAGCCGAAGGTCAGCCAGTGTGTCGGGTCGAGCAATGCGCGCAGGAACGAGCCGGGCACGGGTTCCGGCTGGTCGGGCCTCGCATCGGGCGAGACCGCCGGCGGCAGCTGCGCCTGCGGCGCCGCCACGGCCTCGAGCGTCGCGCGCAGCGCGAGCGCGGAGTCGGCCGGCAACGACGCGGTGTCGGGCGCGACGTAGGTCTCGCTGAACGGCTCGGCGTCCTGCACCCAGCGCGCGCCGCCGCCGTAGGCGATCAGCGTGCCGCCGCGCTCGACCCAGCCGTGCAGCCGCTCGGCGCCAGTCTCGCCCAGCTTGCGCCCGTAGCTGGAGCCGGCGGGCAGCACGATCACATCGAAGTGATCCAGCGCTGCCCGCGAGGCATCGGCGGCGCGCACGGCGGTGAACGGCTGGCCGATGCGGCGCTCGAGCTCGAACCAGAGTGCGCCGTAGGAGGCGATGCCGACGCCCTCGCCCGCCAGCACCGCGATGCGCGGCGGGTTCAGTGTGCGCGTGGTCTCCGAGCCCGTGCCGGTGGGGCCGCGCTCGGCGAACGCGGTCGCCGCCGCATGCACGCCGACGCCCGCCTCGCGCGCGAGCGCGTCGATCCGCTCGTGCAGCGCGGCGCGGTTGCGGCCGACGCGCGCGATGTAGCTGCCGCGCGGGAACTCGCGCGCGCCGACGCCGAGCGGCTCGCTGACCACGGCGACGTTGAAGCCTTCGCCCATGAGGCGGGCCGCGAGC
>JBOHRE010000169.1:0-3928 GCA_050732635.1 Longimicrobiales bacterium
GCGCTGCGGCCACGGCCGGCGGGTCAGGCTGATGCGCAGCTTTCTGGACACGAAGGTGCTGGCGTGTCTGTTCGACGCGGGCGCGGCGGCGAAGCGTGCGGCGGCGCGGTCGCTGGTGGAGCAGGAGATCGGCGCGGGGCGGGGGCTGCTGAGCGCGCAGGTGCTGGTGGAGTTCCACGTCGCCCTGACCCGGCAGGTGGAGCCGCCGCTGGAGCCGGAGGTGGCGGCGGAGGCGCTGCGCGCGCTGGCGGAGCTGGCGGTGCTGCCGGTGGACCGGGAGCTGGTGCTGGCGGCGGCGGCGCGCAGTCGCAGCGAACGGCTGACGTTGCGCGACGCGCTGATCGTGGAGGCGGCATTGGCGGGCGGCTGCACGACGCTGTACACCGAGGAGCTGGAGGACGGCCGTCGCATCGGCGAGCTCGTGGTCGTGAACCCGTTCGGTAGGTGAGCATGCGGCCGGAAGCGAAGGCGTGGCTTGCGCAGGGCATGCGCGACTTCGACGATGCGGAGAAGACGGCGCGCCCGTCCCGTTGCCCGAGCGGCCGGCGGCGCAGGTTGTCCCGTCGCGCGAACGGCCGGCGGCGCACGTGTCCCGTCGCGCGAACGGCTCGCGGCGCGCGGTACATGTTGTACCAAAAATCAGAGGGTGCGCCGCGGACGCCGAGGGCGGCGGTCGAGGACCACGGGCCGGCGAGGCGGGTAGCACCAACGATTAGCCCCGGAGCGGGGCGACCGCACACCCGACCACCAATCACACCTACCACGTCATAGATGGTCAGCACCCTATTCAAGAAGATCTTCGGCGACCGCCACGCGCGCGAGGCGAAGAAGCTCCAGCCGCTGGTCGATGAGATCAACGCGATCGTCGACCGGCTGCAGTCGCTGAGCGAGGCGGAGCTGAAAGCGCAGACGGAGACGTTCCGTGCGCGGATCAAGGAGCGGATCGGCGTACGGGAGGCGGAGATCGCCGAGCTGCGCGAGACGCGTCGTCACACCGAGGAGACGGCGGAGCGCGAGCAGCTGACGCAGGAGATCCATCGCCTGGAGCAGGAGCTGAAGGGGGAGGTGCAGGCGATCCTGGACGAGCTGCTGCCGGAGGCGTTCGCGACGGTGAAGGAGGCGACGCGGCGGCTGCTGGGCCAGGACATCGTGGTCACGAACCAGCAGATGACGTGGGACATGGTGCCGTACGACGTGCAGCTGGTCGGCGGCGTCGCACTGCACAACGGGCGCGTGGCCGAGATGGCGACGGGCGAGGGCAAGACGCTGGTCGCGACGATGCCGCTGTACCTGAACGCGCTGGCGGGCCGGGGCGCGCACCTGGTGACGGTGAACACGTACCTGGCTCAGCGCGACGCGGAGTGGATGGGGACGGTATACCGGTACCTGGGTCTGACGGTCGACTGCATCGACCTGCACGAGCCCGGCACGCCGGAGCGGCGCGCGGCGTACGCGGCGGACATCACGTACGGCACGAACAACGAGTTCGGCTTCGACTACCTGCGCGACAACATGGTGCACTCGCTGGAGCAGCGGGTGCAGCGGCAGCACAGCTACGCGATCATCGACGAGGTCGACTCGATCCTGATCGATGAGGCGCGGACGCCGCTGATCATCAGCGGGCCGGTGGGCGAGGAGCAGTCGGAGGTCTACCGGCGCTACAATCCGATGGTTGCGGACCTGTTCCGCAAGCAGCTGCGGATCGTGAACGAGCTGGTGGCGCAGGCAGAGCAGGCGATCGAGGGGAGCGATCTGGAGACGGCGGGCGAGAAGCTGCTGGCCGTGAAGCGGGGCGCGCCGAAGCACCGGCGCCTGCTGAAGCTGTTCGCGGAGGATCCGAGTCTGCAGCAGCTCGCGCAGAAGACGGAAGGCGCGTACATGCGCGAGAAGCGACTGCAGGAGATCGAGGAGCTGCTGCTGTACGCGATGGACGAGAAGGGGCACAGCGTGCACCTCTCGGATCAGGGACTGGAGACGCTGTCGCCGAGCGACCCGGACGCGTTCGTGGTGCCGGACCTGTCGGTCGACGTGGGCGCGATCCAGGAGGACCCGGACCTCAGCGTGGACGAGAAGCGCGAGCGGATCGGCGCGCTGGAGGCTGAGTTCGCCGAGAAGAGTGGCAAGATCCACGCAGTGCACCAGCTGCTGAAGGCGTACACGCTCTTCAACAAGGACGAGCAGTACATCGTCGAGGACGGCCAGGTCGTGATCGTCGACGAGTTCACGGGCCGGAAGATGGCGGGCCGGCGGTGGAGCGACGGGCTGCACCAGGCGGTCGAGGCGAAGGAAGGCGTGAGCGTGCGCGGCGAGACGCAGACGCTGGCCACGATCACGATCCAGAACTACTTCCGGATGTACGACAAGCTGGCCGGCATGACCGGAACCGCCGAGACGGAGGAGGGCGAGTTCCACCAGATCTATAACCTGGATGTGACGGTCATCCCGACGAACCGGCTGGTCGTGCGCGACGACCGGCACGACCTGATCTACAAGACGAAGCGCGAGAAGTTCAACCGCATCATGGACGAGATCAGCCGGCTCAACGTGCTGAAGCTGCCGGTGCTGGTCGGCACGGTGTCGGTCGATGTGTCGGAGACGCTGTCGCGCATGCTGAAGCGGCGCGGCATCCCGCACAGCGTGCTGAACGCGAAGTACCACCAGCAGGAAGCCGAGATCGTGGCCAACGCGGGTCAGCCGGGCGCGGTCACGATCGCGACGAACATGGCCGGCCGCGGCACCGACATCAAACTCGGCAAAGGCGTGACCCAGCCTCGCACGGTGAGCTGGGTGAAGGAACACGGGATCGACCTCGCGCTGCTCGAGGCGCCGGCCGATCCGGCGCTGCCGAACGGCGACCTGGCGGGCAAGCCGGACGATTTCCTGGTCGAGGACGGCGGACTGCACATCCTGGGCTCGGAGCGGCACGAGTCGCGGCGCATCGACCGGCAGCTGCGCGGCCGTGCGGGCCGCCAGGGGGATCCGGGCGCGTCGCAGTTCTTCCTGTCGCTCGAGGACGACCTGATGCGGCTGTTCGGCTCCGAGCGGATCGCCGGCATCATGGACCGGATGGGCGCCGAAGAGGGCGAGGTCATCACGCATCCGCTGGTGACGAAGTCGATCGAGCGGGCGCAGAAGCGCGTCGAGCTGCAGAACTTCGAGGCACGCAAGCGGCTGCTCGACTACGACGACGTGATGAACCAGCAGCGCGAGGTGATCTACGACCTGCGCCTGTTCGCGCTCGAGGGTGGCGAGGACCTGCGCGGCGAGATCTGGGAGATGACCGAGCACGCGCTGCGGAAGGTTGTCTCCGAGTACGCCGACCCCGAGCTGCACGCCGAGGACTGGGACCTCGCCGCGCTGCGTAATCGGCTCGTGCTCGAGTACTACCTGGTCGTCGAGTCGCTGCCCAAGGAGAGCACGCCGGAGCACCCCTTCGACACGCCGGACGATGTCGAGAAGGCCGTGCTCGAGCGCGCACGCGAAGCCTTCAAGAGCAAGATCCAGACGTTCGGCGAGCTGCGCGACCGCGTGCTCTCCTGGGTCCTGCTCAGCGTGATCGACGAGAAGTGGCGCGACCACCTCTACGACCTCGATCACCTCAAGGCGTCGATCGGCTTCCGCGGCTGGGGCCAGAAGGACCCGCTCGTCGAATACAAGCAGGAGGCCTACGAAATGTTCGTGGACCTCATGCACGACATCCGCAAGTCGGTCGCCTCGGCCGTCTACCGCGTCAGTGTCGCGGTCCAGCCGCCGCCGCAGCGGCGCCTGCCGCCGCGCAAGCTCGTGCTCAGCGGCCCGAGCGAGGTGAGCGGGACCGAGAGCGTCGGTGCGCCGCCGCCGGAGTCCGTCGAGCAGGTCGGCCCCGCCGCGGTCACCGATCGGCTGGTGCCGGGGGCTGGGGCTGGGGCTGGGGCTGGGGTGGCGGCCG
>JBOHRE010000170.1:0-3819 GCA_050732635.1 Longimicrobiales bacterium
ACGGATCCGTCTGCCAAGCGCAACATCCGTTCCCGAAACCGCGATCTTGCGAGGGAAGGGGGCGATGCGCCGGCGGAGGCGGGGCCGCCGGCGTCAGGCGAGGCCGGATTCGATCTCGGTGAAGGCGGCGTCGATGGTGTCGGCCACGCGCAGCAGCTCCAGGGCGTCGGGGCGGAGGAAGCCGGGGTCGACCAGGCCGTGCAGCCAGGTCAGCAGGCCGGTGTAGAAGCCCTCCGGGTCGAGTACGACGCAGGGCTTGGCGTGCAGCCGCAGGGTAGTCATGGTACGAAAGATGGCACAACCTGGTCGGGTACCCCGGCCCGACGCCCTGATCCGCCTGACGGCCTGCGCGACCGTGATAGCCCTCGCCGCAATCGCAGGCGCCATCAGCTACTCCCACATGCAACTACTCGCGGCGCAGCACGGCGAGACTGGCTGGCGGGCACATGCCTTCCCCCTCTCAGTCGACGGAATCGAGATCGTGGCGTCGCTGGTGTTACTTGCCGATCGTCGCGCCGGCCGCCGCTCCGGATGGCTCCCCTGGACAGCGCTCGCGGCTGGGACCGCAGCAAGCGTCGCCGCCAACGTCGCGGTAGGCGGTAGCGATTTGCTCGGGCGTGTGGTGGCAGGGTGGCCGGCGTTTGCCCTGCTGGTGGCGATCAAGCTGCTGTCCGGTCTCCTGGAAGCCCGCGAGTCGTCCCCGTCCGCCGCCGTCCCCGACATGGAGGCGAGCGGGACGGTTGCTCGGGGTACCGTCCCACGTTCGCGTCAGATGGGCAGCCAGCCCCGTCCCCGCCGGACGGACGCCCGGGACGGGGACGATCCCGCCGCGCTGCTGCCAGCCGCGCGTCACGCACGAGACGCAATCCTCAGCGCCGGGGAACGTGTCACCCGCGACCGGCTTGCGGCCCAACTCCGAAACGACGGCCACGAGATCCGCAACGCCCGCGTGTCGATTCTGCACAGGATTCTGCGACAGGAAGCGGCCGGCCAGACGGCGGCAATCTCGCGTGGCTAGCCCCCGGCGCGGACAGCGGCGTACGGTCAAATAGTGCGAACGACCCGAGTTGCGAGGGGTGCGGGATGCGTGCTGACGCGGAAGACGACGACGTGAGAATCGGGCAGCGCGTCAAGTGGTGGCGGCTGGAGCGCAAGCTTTCCCAGCAGGTGCTTGCCGACCGCGCCGGTCTCAGCAAGGGCTACATCAGCAAGATCGAGACTGGCGATGCCCGTATCGACCGGCGTACCACGGTGGAGGCGATCGCACGCGCCCTCGGCGTAACGTACGGCGACCTTACGGGACAGCCGTACCGGCCAGATACCCCGGAGATGCAACGGGCGCACGCCTCGCTCGCCGCAATCCGATCTGCGTTCAACAGCTCGTCCTTGGAGTACGGCAGCGGTGTGAGCCCACGCCCGCTCGACGCTATCGCTCCTGAGATCGAGGCGGCTGCCGACGCCTGGCAAGGCTGCGATTACGCCAGCGCGAGCCGCGACCTGGCCCTCGTGATCTCTGAGCTTCACGAGCACGTCGCCAACGGTGACGAGAAACTGCGCTCCCTGGGGCTGCTCGTCTACGCGCTCGACGCGGCAGCGTGGACAGCCCGTGTGCTGGGATACAGCGATCTCGCGGGCTGGATGGCCGAGCGGGAGCACGATGCCGCCACGATGACCGAGAACCCAGACCTGATCGGCTTCGCCGTCTGGACGCGCAGCCTGATACTCGCCGCCGCAGACGGACGCCGGCTCGCACAGGTTCTCGCGGAACGCACCATCGATGATCTCGGCCGGCACGCGAGCGGCGAGACGCTGGAGCTCCTCGGAATGCTTCACATATCCGCTATGCACGCGGTGCTGCCAAGCGATCCCTCCAACTACCTCAGTGAGGCGGCGGCGCTCGCGGAACGCACAGGCGACGGGCGTTACATGCGCCTGTGGTTCGGGCCGACCAACCTCGCCCTATGGCGGATGAAAGCCGCCGTCGAGGCCGGCGAGGGCGGCCGTGTCGAGGCCATCGCACGGGGAGTCAACCTGGATGCCCTGCCGTCAACCGCGCGCCGCGTCATGTTCTACCGGGACCTCGGGATCGGACTCGGCCAGCAGCGCGGACGCGAGGCGGACGCGGTCCGGGCGCTACTGACCGCCGAACGCCTCGTACCAGGCAAACTGCGCCTGGACCCGCTCGTCCGAGACACCGTAGGTCACATGCTTTCGCGTGCCCACGCCACGGCCGGCGGGCCTGAAATGATCCGGCTGGCACGCCACGTCGGCATTGTCTGACTCGGTTGCCTGGCAGGAAACATCCTGCGTTATAGCGCGCCTACCTTCTGTGCAAGTCCCACGGTGAACCGCTAGTCGGCAGCGCGTGACAGGCAGGCGAGAGTCGCCCGCCGTACCGATCAGGGATGGCTGCGAACGCGCGTGCGCTCGTGTGCCATTCCGGTCGGTGAACAGATCCGGCCGAGCGCGGCGATCGACCTTCCGAGGCGCGCCCCGTCACGCACGGCCGTGCACGGGAGGACGGACGTGTGGTCACTGGTATTGGCTTCGGTAACTGGCTCGCTGCTGGGCTTCGTGTTGGCGTGGACGACGTTCCGACGCTCGTTGCGGTGGTGCCGCGAATGCGGCGAGACCTTGAGGTGCCCATTGTGCACACCGCGCCGGCCAAGCACTTCCGCGTGGTGATCTCGCCGTGAACAAGGGTTCTTGGCTCCTGCGCGGACTGTTGACCTGCGATCGGTGCGAGCGGCCGATGCTACCTGCCATCGGACAGGATGGCGTGCGGTTGTACTCGTGCGGCCCGCGCTGCCTCCAACCAGACCTGACGGCGCAGCCGGTGGAGCAGGACATGCGGCTGGGCGCACTGGTGCGGGGTATGACGACCCTGTTTCCGGACACCGCACATGTGAAGGCCGGCTCCGGTGACACGCCGCTCGGTTACGGCGAACGCCCGCCAATCGACGTAGACGACCTGCGGCGCTGGGAGCAGTGCGACGTGACGAACCAGCAGGCGGTACTGCGCGCCGCGTACGTCACGATCCGAGTCACGGTGCACGGCACGGTACGACCCGTTTGGCAGCACAACACCGTCGATCTCGCCCGCCGGGTAGTTACGGCGGTCGGCTGATGATGGCCGAACCGAAAATGCCGCCCGCCGCCATCGCGGCACAGCCGCACCAGTGCGCCCACTGCGCGGGACTGGTCATGGGGACCGAAGTGGGTTGGACCCACATCGACGCGTACGGCGGGTTCGTCGGGTGGCTGTGCCCACTCCCCCACATGCGCCTCGGACTACCGAGCGCGCCGCGCTCTGACGCGGTGGGGGCACCAGTCTCCTCCCCGGAGGTGCTCACCCCGCCACCCACCGAATTGCCGTCGCCGACCCACACACGGGCCGACCGACTGACCCAGATACCGCCATCCATGCGGGGCCGCGACACTGAGCCGTTGCCGCCGTGGCAGCCACTGAGGAGCGATGCGCGGTGAGCACTACGGCTATCGGGTTGGTCGCGCTGGTGCCGTTGGCTATCGGCTGGATCGCCGGTCGGCGGTTTGAGCGAGCGGCGCGCGGGTGGTCGGACTACAGCGCCCACAAGGGCCAGACTCCGGTGTTGCTGGCCGCAGCGCGGTCGCTTACCAGCAGCGCCGTATGGGTCGTCGTGTTCGCGGCCGTCATCGTCGGCTTCGGGCTGTACGTGCTCGTCATCGCGAGGCCGCATTGATCCGTGTGTCGCCAACAGGCGGACACGCCCCGAGACATCCGGGGACAGGTTCGGGCCGGGAACCTTTCACACCTGCCCCGTGGTGAGAGGCGGGCCG
>JBOHRE010000171.1:0-3797 GCA_050732635.1 Longimicrobiales bacterium
TCGTTGCACGCCTCGCGCAGCGCGCGCGCGACGACCAGCCAGGCGACCGGGCGCACAGCCATGGCCTGCAGCGCGGCTGCCAGTGCCCGACGCTCCGCGTCCCGGGGCGGCAGCAGCCACAGGTAAGCCACCGAATGGGCAGCCAGGCTGGCGGCAGTGTCACGGGCTGCGCAGGAGGCGGCGCGCAGGACGAGGGCGCGCGCGAGCAGGCGGGGCAGCGCGTCGCCGGGGAGCGTATCCAGGTCCTCGAGCGCTGTGGCGCCGGGGAATTCCTCGATGGGACGTCGCCACGGGCTGACGCGCGTTACCGCAGCCGACCGCACGCGCACGGCGCGCCAGCCGGTGAGAAGGCGACGGCTGCGCGCCGCGCCGAAGGGCCAGTGCATCGATTCGGGGGCACGCATCAATCACCTCGCAGCGAAAGGGTACTGGCGCAGCGTCTGTCATGGGTCCAAGATGGCCGATTCAGTGGGGAAGGCCATGGCTGGAACGGCCGCCGTGGCGTTGCGCCGACCGCTACGCGGTCCGCAGGTTTGGCGGCTTCCGCTGCGCAGGGGGAGCGCCTTACCTTGGTCCTTACGCGGGCGCCGGCTCGCGCGGGCGTCCGGGTTCGTGGCTGGAGGGCTCGTGTCGAAGGAAGCCATCGAGATCGAGGGCACGGTCACCGAGGTGCTCCCCAATGCGACGTTCCGCGTGGAGCTGGAGAACGGGCATGAGGTCCTCGCCTACCTCTCGGGCAAGATGCGCAAGAACTACATCCGGGTGCTGGAAGGCGACCGCGTCACTGTCGAGCTGTCGCCCTATGACCTGACCCGCGGCCGCGTGATCTACCGGTACAAGTGACGTGGTGGGTGGTTGGTGGTTCGTGGTTGGTGGTCGGGGTTGACCGAGCGGTTCTCTCCTGCGGTCGCTCTCCTGCGGTCGCTCTCCTGCCCGATCGGCCGCTGTCAGCGCGCGGCCCGCTGCGCCTTCTTGCGGTACAGGTCGCGGTCGGCGGCATGGACGAGGTCGGCCGGCGTGAGCATGGCGTCGCCGTACGTGGCGCAGCCGGCGGTGACGCCGATCGCGCCGAGGATCGGGTGGCGGTCGACGGCGCGGCCGACGCGGGTCACGTACGCCAGCGCGCCGTCGGGCGGCGAGTCCGAGAGGATGCACAGAAATTCGTCGCCGCCGTACCGGGCGGCGAGATCGAAGGCGCGCGTTTCCGTGGCGAGCACGTGGGCAAAGGCGCGCAGCGCATCATCACCGGCCTGATGGCCGACGCTGTCGTTGTACCGCTTGAAGTGGTCGAGGTCGAAAAGCACGATGGCGAGCTTGCGTCCACGCGTGGCGGCGGCGAACTCCTTCTCCAGAACCAGCTCCAGGTGGCGGCGGTTCGACAGGCCGGTGAGCGGGTCGGTGAGGGAGAGGGCGCGGATCTGCTCGTGTAGCCGGGCGTTCTCGACCGCGATCGCGACGTGGAACGACAGCCGTTCGAGCAACCGCAGGTCCTCGCTGTCGAAGGCGGCGGGGTGTGCTTGCCCGACGACCAGCACGCCGATGACCTGCTCACCGGCGATCAGCGGAGCGGCGATGGCGGACGCGGCCTCGAGCGGATCGACAAGCACGGCAGGGAATACCCGGTTGGTGCCGAGGTTCTCGAGCACCAGGGATTCGCGCTGCTCGAACAGTCGCGTGCGCAGCGAGCCGGCCAGCTCGACGGACTCATCGAGCGGGCCGGGCGCATTGCCACCCAGCGCGGCGATGCGCAACCGATCGCCATGATTGAGCAGGATCGCGGCGCCGTCCGCTTCGATCAGCTCGAGGGTCGCGTCGGTCGCGCGTCGGAGGACGTCGTCCAGCTCGAGCGAAGCGGCCAGCGCCCGGCCGATGGCTTCGAGCCGCTCCGCCTCGTGGCGGCGTCGTTCCGTGTCCTTGATGTACTCGGCTGAGCCGAGCGCGATGCCCGCCAGTGCAGCCACCGTCTGCAGCAGTTCCAAGTCCTGATCGGAGTAGGCGTCGGCGCCGGGCGTCTGCACGCCGAGGACGCCGAGGACCTGGCCGTCGCTGAGGATCGGGGCAGCGATCGCGGATTCCGGCGCGTCGGTGGGAGCGCGCAGCCGCAGCAGCACATAGGCAGGATCGGTCGTGCTCTGGGTCGTCGGTACGGCATCGCGAATGACGGTGCTGAGCGAGCCGCGATAGGCGATGTGTACGGGGACCTCGCGCCCGCCCTCGACGTAGAACACGATGCGAGCAGCGTCCGCCGGGCGGTCGTAGAGCGCGATGTAACAACTCGCGGTCGGAAGGACGCGGCTCGCCTGCTCGTAGACGGCCTGGTAGAGGTCGTCGGTGCGTAGCGTACCCGTGAGGATGCGCCCGATGTCGAGCAGCACGGCATACCGCTCCCGCAGACCGCCGGAACGGAGCTGGCGTCGCTCGTCCATGGGGGCCCTGGGCATGTGACAACGTGGCAAGGTAGACGCCGGGACGCGGAGGGGGAAGGGGCGGCCCGGGTGGCCGCTCTCGGGGCGCCCCAGGTGGCCGCTCTCCGGGCGCCCCCCGGAGGTTGCCGCCGGCCGGCCACCGGCGCATCCTGCACGCGCTGATGCGGGTTCCCTCCACTTCTATCGTCGAAGACGGGCGAGGTTGAAGAAGCGACCCCTGTTCGTCCTGTTCGCCGCCGTCTTCGTCGACATGATCGGCTTCGGTATCGTGCTCCCGCTGCTTCCGTTCTACGCGGAATCGCTGGGCGCTTCGCCGCTCGAAGTCACGATCCTGTTCGCGTCGTTTTCGGGCATGCAGGTGATCGCGGCGCCCCTCTGGGGCCGCGTGTCCGATCGCCAGGGTCGGCGGCCGCTGCTCGTCGCCGGGCTGTTCGCCTCCGCAGTGTCATACCTCATCTTCGGTCTGGCCACGTCGTTCTGGATCATCCTGCTGTCACGCGTCGCGGCCGGCGCGGCAGGCGGCACCATATCCGTTGCGCAGGCCTATATCGCCGACAGCACCAGCGGTGACGAGCGCGCCGCGGGCATGGGCCATATCGGCGCCGCGTCCGGACTCGGCGTGATGGTCGGTCCGGTGATCGGCGGCTTCTTCGCGGAGTTCGGCTACGGTGTGCCCGGCTTCGTTGCCGCCGGCCTGTGCGCCGCAAACGGGTTGCTCGCCATCCTGTTCCTGCCGGAATCCTGGCCCAAGGGGCGAGCCGACGGCACGCGCCCCGAGCCGTTGGATCTGCGCGAATGGCTGCGCGCCTTCACGCGATTCCCGCTCTCGCTGCTCCTCGGCGTCTACTTTCTGGCGATTAGCTCCTTCACGGCGATGACCGCGGTGCTCGCTCTGTATATGGAGCGTGCCTTCGACATCGGGGCCAGGGAGATGGGCTACCTGTTCACGCTCGCCGGCCTGGTCACCGTGGTCGTCCGGGGCGCACTGCTCGGCACGCTCGTGCGCGCATTCGGCGAGCCTCGCGTCGTGCGACTCGGAGTGGTCCTGTTGTTCGCCGCAATGACGTTCACGCCCGGCATGCCGACGGCGTTCTGGGCCATCCTCATCATGACCCTGCACGCTGCCGGTGCCGGCACGCTGTTCCCGTCGCTGGCCAGTCTGGTCTCGCGGGCGACAGACGAGGCCTCGCAGGGCTCGATCCTCGGTGGATCGCAGATCGTCGGCGGCCTCGGCCGGGTCGTTGGACCGCTCTGGGCCGGGCTCGCGTTCCAGGGCCTGGGCATCCGCTCGCCCTTTTTCATCGGCGCGGCGTGCCTGGCTGCCGCCTGGCTGCTTGCGCTTCGGGTCCAATTGCCCGAAGTGGTCGTGCG
>JBOHRE010000172.1:0-3769 GCA_050732635.1 Longimicrobiales bacterium
GGCTGCGCGCGAGCCCGGCCAGCCTCTCGGGCGCGGCCGTGCGGGTCGCGTGGTGCAGCCCGGGCACGAACGCGAGCTGCGGGTAGAGCGCGGCCGCGGCATCGGGCGCATCGTCGGCGACCTCGATCTCGACAGCTGCGCCGAACGCGTCGCGCAGCGCCGCGATCTCGCCGAGCAGGATGGCGGCGTCGCCGACATTGAGCGCGACCGTATTGACGAGGAGCAGGCGCGGCGCGTGCGGGCCGGCCGTGCTGTCAGGCACGTGCGGTCCCCAGGTGCCGGTCCAGACCCACGGGCGCGCGTAGCTGGCCGGCCGCCTGATTCTCGCGCCTGATGCGCCGGTTCGCGGCGATGACCTCCGGCCGCTTGTAGGTCCGAGGGTGGTCGAGGTGCAGCACGGAAGCGCGGTGGCGGACTTGCTTACCGCGCACGCCGAGCCGCTCGAGCCGCTCACCGAACTCGCCATCCAGCCGGCCCCAGCCCATGCGCTCGTCGAAGCCGTTGACCTCGATGGCGAGCGCCTTCGACACGGACGCGTTGTGGCCGTTGAAAGTCGGCCGCGTCGGCGTGATCTGATCCAGCAGCCAGGCGGTGCGCGGCCCGGTCGCCAGGCGCAGCATGCGGCGCGAGAGTGGTTGGCCATGCTGGTGCAGCCAGCGGGGCGACGTCGCCCGTCCCGACTCGATGTCGGTCCGGCCGATGGCGCGGCTGACGTCCATGGTGAGCTTGACGTAGCCGCCGGACAGGAAGCGGCGGGGCTCGGCAAGCCCGCGGTGGACCGCAATGAAGTCGAGACGCGGGACGCAGTCGCCGTCGGTGAAAACGAGGTAATCGCCGGCCGCGGTCAGGATCGCCTTGTTCAGGATCTCGCATTTGCGGAACCCCTGATCGGCGTGCCAGACGTGCCGAATCGGCGCGCCGAAGCGGGGCCGCGCGGCATCGATGACGGCGCGCGTGTCGGCGCCCGAGCCGTCGTCGGCGATCACGAGCTCGAAGTCGCGGTCGCGCTGCGCGGCGAATCCCCACAGCGTCTTCTCCAGCCACTCGGGCTGATTGTACGTTGTGATGATCACCGACAGACGCATATCTTCCCGGCGTTGTGGCGCCCGTGCGCGAACAGCGACGCACGTGGGACGATCGCGAAAATAGCCAGCGCCGCCGCGACGGCGAAAGGCCGGTCGCAAGGCACCGGTCAGCGCGGCCGCGCCGGAGGTCCATGCTCACGAAGATCCGCCTTAAGGCGGCCTGGCTGGCCGTGCCGGTCTACCTGCTGCTCGCGCAGCCGACCGTGCGGTTGATCCTGATCGGCGCGGTGCTGGCGCTGCTGGGCGCGCTGATCCGCGCGTGGGCCGCGGGCGCGATCCACAAGAACCAGGTGCTGACGACCCACGGACCCTACGCCTTCACGCGCAACCCGCTGTATCTCGGCACGTTCCTGATCGGTCTCGGCTTCGTCGTCGCATCAGGTCGGCTGTCGTTCCTGCTCGTGTTTCTGCTGTTCTTCGGCCTGATCTACGTCCGTGCCATGGGCTCCGAGGAGTCGCGTCTCGAGCGCACCTTCGGCGACGACTTCCGCCGCTACGCTGCGGCCGTGCCGCGCTTCTTCCCGCGGCTGGCGCGCTGGTCGGACGTGATGGGCGAGACCTCGCCCGCTGGACGCGCGACCGCCACCGCGGCTGGCGCCGCGAGCCCTGCCGCGCCCGCGGCCGGCGAGGCGAGCCGCGCGTTTCGCTTCGAGCGCTACGTCGCGAACGGGGAGTACCAGACGATCCTCGGGCTGGGAGCGATGTTCCTGCTCCTGGCCGTCAAGCTGGTGGTCTGAGGCGCGCCCGCCCTGCGCATGCAGCCACGGGCGCGGACCCGCGCATGAGCAGCCGAGCGACGCGGCCGCCACGATTGCGCGACCGCGTCGAGTACGCGGCGTTCCGCGCGGTCACGGCCGCCTGCCTCGCGCTGGGACCGGGGCGCGCCGAGCGAGCGGCAGAGCGGCTCGGCCGCGCGGTCTACGGCAGGATCGGCGTGCGCCGCGATGTCGTGCACGCGAACCTGCGACGCGCGTTCCCCGACCGCGATGAGCCATGGATCCGCCAGACCGCGGAGGCGACGTACGCGCACATCGCGCGCGAGGCGGTCATGATCGCGCGGCTACCAGGTCTGAGCGCGGCCGCTGTCCGGGAGCTGACGCCGACCCGCGGATTGGAGACGCTGGAGGCCGCGATCGCCGAGGGCCGCGGCGCCGTTCTGGCCATGGGCCATTTCGGCAACTGGGAGCTCGCACCGCAGGCGCTGACCAGCCGCGGCATGGCCGTCGACGCCGTGGTGCAGCCTCAGCGCAACCCGCTCTTCGACCGTGCGATCAGCGAGACCCGGGAGCGGTTTGGCGGCCATGTGATCGAGCGCCACAAGGCCCCGCGGCGGGCGCTGCGCTCGCTGCGTGCGGGCCGCGCGGTCGTCTTCGTGATCGATCAGAACGCCGGCCGGTCTGGCATCTTCGTGCCGTACTTCGGGCACCCGGCCTCGACGCACCGCGGCGCCGCGCTCCTTGCGCTGCGGGCGGGCGCGCCCATGTTTGCGCTGCGCGCGATCCGCGTCGGGTCACGTTACGAGACGCTGGTCGAGCGCCTGCCCCGGCCGGCGGAGCGGGACCCGGAGCAGCAGGTCGAGCGGCTCACGGCCGGCTTCACCGCCTGGCTGGAGGCCGAGGTCCGGCGGACGCCGGAGCAGTACTTCTGGCTCCACAAGCGGTGGAAGACCAGGCCGCGAGAGGAACCGCCCCCGCCCTGAGAGGTAGTAGGGTGCGCCAGGGGTGCGCCCTGTCCAAAGCCGGTCGTCGCACGCCCACGTCAATACGAAGGCAACCAGCAAACGTAGCCGTAAACGTCAACCCGAACGTCAGCGTCAGCGTCCTTTGATCTATATCTGTATCCCGTCTTACAACGAGCAGCAGACGATCGGCGTCCTTCTCTGGAAGATCCGTCAAGTCATGGGCGACTTCCGGCGGGACTACCACGTGCTCGTGCTTGACGATGGGTCGACGGACGACACCGATGGCGTGCTCGAACCGTACCTGCGCGTCATGCCGCTGACCGTGCTGCGGCACGTGAGCCGGCAGGGCTATGCGCGCTCGATCGAGCGGCTGCTGCGCGAGGCGGCCGCTCGCGCGCCGTACCCGAAGCGCGACTGCGTGGTCACGCTGCAGGCCGATTTCACGGATGACCCGGCCGACATCGTCGATCTGGTGAAGCGGATCGAGGGCGGCGCCGATCTGGTCAACACCGCGCCGGCGCGCCACAGCGGACCGGCGCCCCGCACTCAGCTCGCGCTGCGCCACCTGGCGCGCCGCGCGCACCGCTGGCCGGCCGAGATCACCGACCCGCTCGCCACGCTGCGCGCGTATCGCGTCATCTCGCTGCGCAAGATGCTCGACGTCACGGCCGCACAGGGGCTGCTGCACGGCAGCGGCGCGACGGTCGGCGCACAGCTGCTGCGTCTCGCGCTGCCGCACGCGCGGCGCCTCGAGGAGGTCGAGGTCACCCGGCGCTCGGCGTCACGCCGTCGCCCGACGCGCACGAGCACATGGCTGGCCGCGCGTGAGCTGCTCGGCCTGACGCGTTTGCGGACCGCGAGTCCGGAGCCCGTCGCCGAGGTCGAGGAGCTGACCGGCGAGTCGGTCGTCGCCCGCCCCGGGCGCGGCGGCGCCGAGCGTGGCAACGGCCGGCGGGGTGGCCCTCGCAGCGCGCGGCACGCCGAGCGCAATGACGAGCGGAAG
>JBOHRE010000173.1:0-3552 GCA_050732635.1 Longimicrobiales bacterium
GCGCCAGCGAGGCCGCGAGCGAGGCGAGCTCGCGGGGCGTGGCGCGACCGGTGCCGCTGCGCTGCGCCAGCCGCTCGAGGTCGCGGATCGCGCCGAGCTGCTCGCGCAGCTTGCGGCGCAGCGCGGAGTCATCGAGCAGCAACGCCACGGCTTCCTGGCGGCGCCAGATCCGCTCCGGCACGATCAGCGGCGCGAGCAGCCAACGGCGGAGCAACCTGGCGCCCATGGCCGTGGTCGTTTCATCGACCACGTCGAGCAGCGTACCGCCGCGCTGTGCTGCACCGCGCAGCGACTCGGTCAGCTCGAGGTTGCGCCGCGTCATCTCGTCGAGCGCCATAGCCTCGCCCGGCCGCTCGAGCCGCGGCGCTCGCAGCAGCTCGGCCGACTGTGGCTGCACCTCGGCGACGTAGGCGACCAGCGCGCCGAGCGCGGCAATGAGCGGCCCGTCATCCGGCTGGAAGCCGAAGCCGTCCAGGTTCTGCACGCCGAAGCGGCGGCGCAGCTCGTCGGCCGCCACCTCGGCGTCGAAGAGCCAGTCCGGTCGTGCGGTCAGCAGCGTGCCATTCAGCGCCTCACGCGGCGCGCCGGCACCCGGGGCGACGCCGCGCTCGGCCGCCCAGCCAGAGCCGGCCGGCACGAGCAGCTCGGCGGGCTCGAGGCGCCCCAGCGCGGCGTCGAGCGCGGCCGCATCGCCGAGCAGCGTCGCCAGCAGCTCACCCGTCGAGATGTCGGCGGCCGCCAGCGCGATCGGACGTGTAGCCGCGAACGCGACCGCTACCAGAAAGTTGTTGCGACGTTCGCTCAGCAGAGTGTCGGCCAGCACCGCACCCGGCGTGATCGTCTCGACCACCTCGCGCCGAACGATTCCCTTCGCCTCCGCCGGATCCTCGACCTGCTCGCAGATCGCGACGCGGCGGCCGAGCTGCACGAGTCGGCGCACGTACTCGTCGCGCGCCTTCGCCGGCACTCCCGCGAGCGGGACATCCGCTGCGCCACCATTGTTGCGCGATGTCAGTGTGAGGCCCAGCAGCCGCGCGCCTTCCTCGGCGTCCTCGCAGAACAGCTCATAGAAATCGCCGACCCTGAAGAACACGAGTGCGTCGGGATGGCGCGATTTGGCCTCGCGCCACTGCTGCATGAGGGGGGTCGACTCCGGCCTTGGCATGATCCCGAGAGAATGAGCGGGAAGCGAAGAATGGTAGGAGCGCGACGCGCAGGCAACCCGCCCACCGCGCCCGCGTCCGCCGCTGATGCATCGGCGCCGGCGCTCGCCGATTCACGGGCGCTGGTGAGGCTTTGTCCCGACAGTGTGTCGCCCGTGCTCCGGCGAATGCACGACGTCGGGCGGCACCCGACACGACCCGCCACGGCCGCCGACGGGGCGCGTGGATTTGGCCCGCAACGTGCGTATCGCTACAGCGAACGCCCCGGGTCTCCCTCCAACCGGGTCCCCAAGCCCAATGCCGGGGTGTTCGTGGCGAGTGGCCGTGGTCGGGTTAACCCCGACCCGGCCACTTTTCGTTGGGGCGTCCGCGCTCCCAGTGCACGCAGCCCCACGGCCTTACAACCCGCGGGATGGAACCGCGGAGAACCGAAGTCCGCCGAGAAACAACACCAAAACAATGGTTGCGCTCGCCGGCTCGTCGGCGGCAAGCGCGGAGCCCTCAGCGGTCTTGGCGTGCTCCGCGGTGAAACGCGCCCGCCAGCGCCTCGTTGGTATAGACGACCTGGCCGCCGAGAATGGTGTAGACCACGCGCGCGTTCGGCACCTCCTCCTCGGGCACGGTGAGGATGTCCGCCGAGAGCACGACGATGTCGGCAAGCTTGCCGACACTGAGCGATCCCTTCAGGTCCTCCTCGAACGCCGCGTAGGCATTGTTGATGGTGTAGGACTCGAGCGCGTACTGGCGGCTCATGCGCTGCTCGGAGTAGAACACGGAACCGTCGCTGGTGCGGCGAGAGATGGATGCGTAGTAGCTGGCGATGGGATCGATGTCCTCGACCGGCACGTCGGTGCCGTTGGCAATGCGTGCACCGGCGCGGCGCAGTGATTCCCAGACATAGGCGCCCTCGCGGGCGCGCTGCTCGCCGAGCCGGCGCGGCACCCAGGGCGCGTCGGACGTCGCGTGCACGCCCTGCATCGCGGCGATCACACCGAGCTCGCCGAAGCGCGGGATGTCGGTCGGGTGCAGGTGCTGAGCGTGCTCGATGCGCCAGCGCAGGTCACGTTTCTCCGGGTTTGCATCGAAGGTGCGCTCATAGAGGTCGAGCACCTCGCGGTTCGCGCGGTCGCCGATCGCGTGCACATTGAGCTGGTAATCGTGCTCGATGGCGAGACGTGCCGTGCGCTCCATCTCATCCAGCGGCGTCGTGTTCAGGCCCGCAGTCGAGGGCATGTCGGTGTAGGGCTCGAGCAGCCACGCGCCATGCGAGCCGAGTGCGCCGTCGATGGACTTCTTGATGGCGCGTACGGTCAGGAACTCGTTGCCCGCGCCGACGGTGCGGTAGGCCGCAAGGTTCCGCGCCATCTCGTCGGAGCCCTCACGGATCATGACATAGAGTCGCACCGGCAGCGCGCCCTCCTCGGCCAACCGCTCGTACAGGTCGACGGTGGTGAAGGAGACGCCGGCGTCGTGGAAGCTGGTGACCCCCTTGGACAGCGCCTCCTGTCCGGCCAGCTCGATGACGCGGCGGGCGCGCTGCTCGACTTCTTCCGGCGAGCGGCGGGCGAGGTCCTGCGAGCGGGCGCGGCCGACCACGCCGCTCGCGGTCTCACGCAGCAGCCCCGTGGCATTGCCCTCGGCATCGCGCACGATCGTGCCGCCATCGGGATCGGGCGTCGCGCGCGTGACGCCGGCCAGCTCCAGCGCCGTCGCATTGGCGAGGCTGGCATGGCCGCTCGCGTGCGTCAGCAGAACCGGGTTCTGCGGTGAGACCGCACTCAGGGTGTGGTGCGTGGGCACACCGTCGACGGTGGGCTCTGGCATGCTCGACCACTTCTCCTGATGCCAGCCGCGGCCGATGATCCACTCACCGGGCTGCGCCTCCCGCGCCGCCGCGGCGACCAGGTCGACGATGTCCTGCCAGTTGGCCGCGCGCGTCAGGTCCAGATTCAGCTTCGCCTCGCCCAGTCCCATGAAGTGGCCGTGCCCCTCGATGAAGCCCGGGATCGTCAGCCGACCGCGCAGGTCGATGACGCGCGTCTCACTACCGATGTGCGGCTCGATCTCGGCACGCGAGCCGACGGCCATGATGCGGTCGTCGGCAACGGCGAGGGCCTCGGCCTCGGGCCGTTCCGGATCGACCGTGACGATGCGTCCGTTGAGCAGCACCAGGTCGGCGGGCTCGGCGTCACCGCTGGCGCCGGCCCGCGCACAACCAGCGAGCAGGAGCGGCGACAGGATCAGCAGTAGCGTGGCGGCGGCTGTGCGCGGAGCGGTCCAGCGAATCGAGGCGGGGGCGCAGTGGCGACGTCGCAAGTCAACCTCCGGGTGGAACGCGAAGCCGCCGGCCCGGCAGGCGGGCGGCGGCTCTGAAGATAAAGCGCGCGGG
>JBOHRE010000174.1:0-3453 GCA_050732635.1 Longimicrobiales bacterium
GCGCTGGCTCGGCTCGGCCGCCGTTGCGACGGCGCCGTTCACCGCGCCGGGCAAATCCACGACCAGTCCGCTCGCGAAGCGCGTACGCAGCCGCTCCTCGATCCGTGGCAGCTCGTGTGGCGGCGTATCAGCGGCGAAGACCAGCTGTGCCCCCGAGCGCTGCAGCGCATCGAACAGCAGGAACAGCTCCGACTGCGCGCGCTCCGTGTCGGCCAGGTGGTCGACGCCATCCATGACGAGCACCCGGCAGCGCTGATAGCGGCGACGCCAACTGTCGACGCGGTTGTGCTCGAGCGCGTGTACAAAATCGGCAGCAAACCGCCGTGCATCCAGGCAGGCGAGCACCAGGTCCGGATGCAGCTCCTGCACGCGGCGCGCGAGCGAGGCGAGGAATTCTCGTTTGGGCGCCTCGCTGGGACCGTGCACGAACAATGGGTTGTAGCGCTGCCCCGGATTCTGCGACACGGCCTGGGCCGCACGCACCGCGAGCAGGTGCTGAGGCAGGCCGAGTCGCTCGAGAGGCGGGCCCTCCCCCGGCCCCGGCAGCGGCAGGTTGCGCTCACGGACCTCGGCGAGCAGCGCTTCGGCATCCGCCACCCGGTCGGGATCCCGGAGCAGCTCGGTGCGGCGCAGCTCGGGCGCGTCCGGCTCCATGGCCGACATCTCCAGCGTCATCTCACGCAACCGCTCCACATCGGCCTCGAACGCACGCACCAACTCTTCGGTCTCATCGAGTGGCGGCGACTCGGCGAGCACGGACTCCAGTCGCCGCGTGCGAAACCCTTCCGACTCCCAGCGCAGGATCGCATCCGCTACCTGGTGGTCGGCCGGCGAGTGGATCACGACCTGCTCGAGCGTCTCGCTGATGTCGGCGAGGAACGCACCGAACTCGTCTCCGCCGCGGCCGGGCGTCGCTTGCGACTCACGTCCGATCGCGCGCGCCACTTCGGTCGATCGCACGGGACGGCCCTCGAGCTCCTGCAACGCCAGTACACGATTCAGGGCGCCTTGCAGCTCTCGCACGTTGCTGAAGGCCAGCCGCGCCAGAGCCTCAGCCACATCGCTCGCCAACGTTTGACCCTGCGCCTCGGCCTTTCGTCGCAGGATCGCCAGGCGGGTTTCGTAATCCGGGGCGCCGATGTCGACCAGCAGGCCGCCGGAGAAACGCGACAGCAGTCGCTCGTCGATCGCATCGATCTCGTGCGGCGGCCGGTCGCTCGCGAGCACGATCTGGCCGCCGTAGCCGGACGTCGCATCCCAGGTGCGCAGCAGCTCCTCCTGCGTCCGGTGTCGGCCCGCCAAGAACTGGACATCGTCGAGAATCAGGATCCCACGCCCCTGAACCCTGCCGCGGAAGGCGTCGCGGTCACCGGCCTCGATGCCGGTCATGACCTCTTCCATGAACCGCTCGAGCGTGTCGTAGATGATGCTCATCTCCGGGTGTAACCGCTCCGCATGGTGCCCCAGGGCCGTGACCAGATGCGTCTTTCCCAAACCGGATGCACTGTAGATGAACAGCGGGTTGTACGTCGTTCCCGGCGACTCGGCGACGCGCCGCGCCGCTGCCGTCGCGAGCCGGTTCGCGCTGCCGACGATGAACGTCTCGAAGGTGAAGCGAGGATCCAGGTCCAACGCCATTGGCTACGTGCGCTGTGGCTGCAGACGCTGTGATAGGCTCCGTAGCACCGCTTCAGTGATCCCACGGAGCGTCGCGACGACGCCTTCGCCACGCACGGCCGAGGCGCCGAACGAGGGCAGATCGCGGTAATTCAGCACGTGATCGAGCTCGGCTGCCGTCAGCACGTCCGCCAGGTCCTGCTTGTTGTACTGTAGTACGGTCGGCATCTGGCGCATATCCGTACCCTGTTCGATGAGATTCTCATGCAGGTTGCGCATACTTTCCAGGTCCTGCTCGAGCTGCGACCGCTGCGCGTCAGCAACGACGACCACTCCGTCGGCGCCCCGCAGCACGAGCTGCCGCGTCGAATTGTAGTACACCTGCCCCGGGACGGTGTAGAGCTGAAAGCGCATGCGGAACCCGGAGATCGATCCGAGGTCGAGCGGCAGGAAATCGAAGAACAGCGTGCCGTCCGTTTCGGTCCTGAGCGAGACCAGCTCACCTCTACGATCGGCCGGTACAGCGGCGTGCAGGAACTGCAGATTCGTCGTCTTGCCCGAGCGGGCCGGGCCCCAGTAAACGATCTTGCAGGTGATCTCCCGGCTGGCATAGTTGACCAGCGGCATCAGTCCTCGTGCTGCTCATGTTTGCCGAAGACCCGTTCCACGCCGGCCTCGAGGTCGCGCTCGAACTCGATCGGATCCGACGTCGGTCTCGTGCTGGCAAACACCGGCAGGCCGCGGAGCTGCTCGGAGAGGCGTTGGAAGAAGTACTCCGCCAGCCCGACCGACGACTGCTCATCGAAGATCGCGACCAGGATCAGCTCGCCGTTGACCACATGCATGGGCGCGAGAAACAGCTGCTTCGCGCCACCCGCCTGATGCATGTAGCGCCACCGCCCTGCCTCGCTCATCTGCGCGAGCGCTTGCGCCGCAGAGTTCGCCGCGGCGGCCAGCGCTGCGATGTTGATCAGTTCATAGCTGCGGCCGAAGCCATGCTGCGCCACCACCTGGCCACTGCTGCTGATCAGGAGCGCGATCCGTACGCGGCTTTCTCGCACATACTCGCGGATCGGCTCGCGTAGCGCCTCGACCACGGCGTTCAGATCCGCCTCTCTCATGGCAGCGCCTCTGCCGCCTTCTGCGCCTCGAGGCGCACGCGCCCGAGCTGCGCCTGCGCCTCCGTAATCACGACCACGGCGAGGTCGACGTTACCGCAGGCAACGACGTGGCCGTTCTCGCCCTCGAGCTGAAGCGTGTGGACCTTGCCGAACTCGGCCGTACTGACCGCACGGGAGGCGCGCCGGAACAGCGATGCCGTCAGTGCCGCGACCGCCGTGCCGTCGAGTCCGCTCTCCAGCTCCGCAGCAACGGGCACACCGGCTTCGGCGTCGACAACCATCGCGCCGCGCACACCAGGGACCTGGCTCAGGCGCTCGAGCGCCGCTGCGAATTCGTCCATCAGCCGCCCTCGAGAAAACGGGTCGCGAGATCCGCGGCTCGCCGCGCCGCGTGGAGCACGAAGCCGGCGGGTGCGTCCGGCCGCGCGGCGAGCACGACCAGCGCATCGGCGCCGAGCATCGAGACATGCAGCACTGCGTCACCGCTCTCGAGCATCAGGCCACGCCACCGGCCGATGCCGAGGTGCAGCGCCGCGCGCTCGGCGTCCTCCATCGCCTCGGCGAGGCGCGCGCCGAGCGTCGCCTCGCGGCCCTGCCCATCCTCGAACGAGCCGGCCATGACCAGCCCCTGTGCGTCCATCAGCAGCGCCCCAGCGAATGGAGCCTCGGCCGACAGCGAGGCGAAGAGTCGTGCAGGATCGCGCCCGCCGGCGTC
>JBOHRE010000175.1:0-3302 GCA_050732635.1 Longimicrobiales bacterium
GCGTGGGCGTGGCTGCCTCCCGGTTTACCAACCGGGGGCGATGTTGAAGCCCCAGTGCCAGCCGCGCGCGGGCCGCTGGAACGGGAAGGCGTAATACGCCTCGAGGATCATAAAGCCGAGCACGTTCATCCGGGCGCTCAGGCCGGCGCTCACGACCGGGACGCGCTCGACCAGGTCGCGCCGGAACTCGAGCAGCGGTTGCTCGTCCTGCCCCCAGGCCAGCCCGGCATCGACGAAGGCGCTCAGCTCGGTCGGTACGTACGGGAACGTGATCAGGCCGAACTCCTCGACGCCGAGGAACGGCACCCTGACCTCGGCGTTGGCCAGCGCGATGCGCGAGCCGAACAGGTTGTTGAGCTCGGTGCAGCTCGTGCCCGTGCTCGGCGTACAGTCCTCAGCCCGGAACGACTCCCAGCTGTAGCCGCGGATCAGCCACTCGTAGCCGAGGAACAGCGGCCGCAGCCGGTCGTCCTCGGCGTCGCCGCCATAGCGGCCGATGTGGTAGCCGCGGAATGCCAGCGTCACCGGGTTGCGGAACAGGTAGCGGCGGTAGTCGCCGAGCATCGTCTGGAAGTTCAGCGAGCCGAGTGTCGGCGATGCCTCGAACCGGAAGCGTCCACCGTTGATGGGCGAGGTGAAGCCGAAGACCGCGTTGTCGCCGACATACGCTACCGAGCTCTCGGCCAGGTACAGCGGCTCGGGCGCGCAGTTGAACGGCGGGAAGGGGTTGTCAATGTCGTCGCAATCGGGCGCCTCCCTGCGATCCTGGTCGATCAGCTGACCGGCGGGGTTCAGAAGGAAGCGCTGCTCCTCGACGTTGTACGCGTAACGCGTGAAGCCTCCCTGGACCTCGAAGCGTCTCGTCTGCGAGAACGGGTAGTGCGCCATGCCGCCGAGCTGATCGACGTACAGTCGCACCAGATTATGCGACAGGATGAAATTGCCATCCGTCGTCGGCTCGACGAACGGGTAGATCGCCAGATACGGGATGTGCCCGGCGCCCCCACCCAGGTTCCAGCGGCGCTCGCGGTACTGGTACTGCGCGATGCCACCGATGTCCTTGACCGTGCCGTTCGCCTGCACGGCGACGGCCATCTGGTGGTCGCCCAGCATGTCGCTGAAGAACGCCGAGATACCGCCGGCCAGGCCGGTGCCGAACGTGCCGGTGGCGACGCCCAGCGTCGGCGGACCGACCGCATCGAGCCGCAGGCTCGGCGAGTAGTCCTCGCGCTGGTACGCCGCCGTACCGGCCGTGAGTCCGGTGAACGGATCGGTCAGGTACTCGGCCACCATGCCTTCGCCGACGGCGCGCAGCGGCGGCAGCGCGCCCCACGCGAGCGTCGTCGGCCGCTGCACCGGCGTGCCCTGTGCTTCCGCCGGCTCCAGCGTCTGGATGTTGAACTTGAAGTTGTGGTAGAAGACGGAGAACGCCACGCGGCCGGTGCGTGCTGCGAGGGACAGGGTCGGCGACATCGCGGTGAGCCCGCTCACGCCCGTCGCCACACTCGTGACCCGGAAGATCTCGCGGCTGCCGAGGTCGGTGCGGAAGATGTCCGGGATGCCATCGACATCGGCCACGAAGTAGAGGTTGCGCCCATCCGGCGCGAACTGCGGGCTGATGTGCTTCGTGCCCTCGAACAGCGGCAGGATCTCGGTCCGCCGGGTTTCGACGTCCAGCAGCGCGAGCACCATGTTGCCGAAGACCAGGCGCTCGAAGTCCGTCTCCGCCGGTGCCTCGGTCACGTAGGCGAGTCGGCGCCCATCCGGCGACCAGGCCGGCTGCAGCTGCGTCTGCTTGTCACTGGTCAGCTGGATCAGCTCAGTGGCCTCGACGTCGAGCAGGTAGAGGTCCGTGATGCCGCCGACGCTGCCCGAGAAGGCGATGAAGCGGCCATCGGGCGACCAGGCCGGATCCGAGATCGCGCCGATGCCGGGCGTCGGCAGCCGCCGCTCGATGTCGCCGTTCGCTGTGTTCAGCACCACGATCCGGTTGTCACCCTCGTCGATGACCACCGTCGCGAAGCGCGAGCCGTCGGGCGAAAACGTGCCCGCGGAGTTCATGAAGCTGAGCGCGTCGAAGTGCGGCGACGTCGCCGAGCTCGTCAGTGTGCGGATCACGCGGCCGGTGCTCGCATCCGCCAGGAACAAATCGATCGAGAACAGGTCCCGTTCCGACAGGAATGCGACATAGCGGCCGTCCGGGCTCAGCACCGGCGCCAGGTTCTGGTTGCCGCCATCGATCTCCTCGGCGATGACGACCCTGCCCAGGTCGGACGGTCTGATCCGCGAGGCTATGACTTCGGCGTACGCCTCCTCGTTCGCGCGCCGCCAATCCTCCGACAACGAGTCCGAGGTCGTGCCGAGCACGCGTCGCACCGCCGGCTCCCAACCCTGCCGCGTCGAATAGCCGTACAACGCCGGCACCGCGCGGTCGCCGTAACGGCCTGCGATATACGCCCACAGCGCCTGACCGTAGCGGTAGGGAAAGAAGCGCGTGCCCTCGAACAGGTCCTCGATCGACGGAAACTCCTCCTCGATCAGCGCGCCGCGCATCCACATCGCCGTGTTCGTGTCGATGCGGCCGATCGAGAACCACTCCGCCATGCCTTCCACCATCCACCCCGGCACGCGATTCAGCGACGCCAGCCCCGGCCCGCCCCGCGACTTCGCGATGTCGTATTGGAAGCCGTGGACCATCTCGTGGCCGATGACGTGGTCGCTCGCCTGATAGTACGAGCCCAGCGGCATCACCTGCCGGTCCTTGAGCGACTCCGTCAGACCACCCGTCGACTCGCTCAGGAACCCGCCCGTCGTGTTCGTCTGCTGGAAGTCCGGATGGTTCGCGTAGAACACGATCGGCTTTCGCTCCTGGAACGCGTGCTGGAATCCGACCGCCAGCCTCGCGTACCAGCGCTCCGCCATCCGCGCCGCGTCCTCCACCGCCGCCTGCTCCTCCGGGTAGTAGTAGACGTCGAAGTGCTCCGTGCGCATCACACGGAAATCGAAGTCCTCGTACTGAACCTTGTTTCTGCCGAAGTACTGAGCCGCCAGCTCACTCGGAACGAGCGCGCCCAGGAAGGGAAGGACCAGCGTGACCAACGCCAATGATGTGCTCACACGTGCGCGCGAGCACCGCTCCGTGCGGGAATGCATGGGGGCCCGTTCTCGTTCGGGTTTCGACCGGTGGCGAGCCCCACGCCCACCTGACCGATGTGGGGGCATGGCCCGGGACCGTTCCAGCTTCGTCGCTGCCGGTCAGGGTCGCAAGCGCTGTACCATGCGCGGGTCGGTGGGGTTCCCGC
>JBOHRE010000176.1:0-3273 GCA_050732635.1 Longimicrobiales bacterium
GTCGGCCCGCGTGTCCTGCGCGGCGGCGCCCGGCGGGCGCAGCGCCGCACCGAGCAGCAGCAGCATGATCGTGCCCAGGTCGAATCGGCTGGCCGACATGAATCGGTCTTGCGGGACGTGTCGCGCGCGCGGACGTGCGCCACGACGTGGGCAAGGTAATGCATTCGTCAACCGTTGGCGCCGTTCTTGCGCGCCCGAACGCCGTCGGCGCGACGTCGCTGCCGCGGCTCTGCGGCGCGGCGGCGCCCCTTTCGCGGAGCGAACTCTATGGCCGAGGCGGAGCATCGGAACGGCGGCAACGGCGGGATCTACGCGATCCTGATCATCATCGTGATCCTGCTGGTTGGCGCGATCCTGTGGTTCAGCGGCGCACTGGGCGAGCGCGGCGACACCGAGCGGATCGAGGCAGACGTCAATATCGAGGTGCCGGCCGGCGACGAGGGCAATCCCTGAGATGGCCGACCACGTCTACAAGACCATCGAGCTGACCGGCTCTTCGCCGCGCGGCGTTCAGGACGCCATAGAGCGGGCGATCGAACGCGCTGCCGACACGGTCCACAACCTGCGCTGGCTGCAGGTGACCGACACCCGCGGCCAGATCGAGGACGGCAAGATCGCGCACTGGCAGGTCACGATCAAAGTCGGATTCACCTTGGAGGATTGAGACCGATGGGCGTCTGTGAGGTCTGCGGCAACGAGTACGACAAGAGCTTCGAGGTGATGCGCGCAGGAGAGCGACACACGTTCGACTCCTTCGAATGCGCGATCCACGCCATGGCGCCGCGCTGCGCGCATTGCGACTGCCGGATCATCGGACACGGCATGGAGCGGAACGGCCAGTTCTACTGCTGCGCCGCCTGCGCCGATCACGCAGGCGGCTTGAAGGACCGCGCCTGAACGGCTGCGTCCGCCCCACACTTCCCCGGTCGGCTTGCTCGGACGCGCCGCGGCGCCGCAGCTTGCTGCGTCCCACAACGGAGCGTTCGAGCTCATGAAGCACCTGCTGACCGTCCTCCTGCTGTGCAGCGGCGCGGCATCCGCGGCTACGGCGCAAGACGTCGACAGCGCCGCATTCATCGTTCGACTGGGCACCGATACCACCGCCATCGAGCGGTACGTCCGCACCAGCGATCGTCTGGTCGCCGAAGCGGTCACGCGCGCGCCGAGCACGCGGCTGCACCGGCTGACGCTGGATTTCGCGGCGAATGGCGACGTCGCCCGCGCCGATTACAGCGCGAGCCGCGCCGGTGATACCCAGCCGTTGAATCTGACCACCATCATCTTCGCGGCCGACAGCACCAGCATCACCACGGCGCAGTCGGGTACGACGCGAAGCCGGCAGGTCGCCGCGCCGGCAGGTGCGATTCCGCTGGCGGGGCCGTTCTACGCGCCCTATGAGCTGGCGATCATGCGTGCGGTCGGCGCAGCCGCCGCTGAGCACACCGTGCCGCTGCTCGCCGGCGGCGGTATCGTGGAAACCACGGTCCGCCGCAGCGGGCGCGATACCGTGGTGCTGAACGACCAGTTCGGCGGGCTGATGACCGTCCACAGCGATGCCAGCGGCC
This sequence comes from Longimicrobiales bacterium, assembly GCA_050732635.1. Classification (GTDB taxonomy): domain Bacteria; phylum Gemmatimonadota; class Gemmatimonadetes; order Longimicrobiales; family RSA9; genus JBOHRE01. The sequence goes on from JBOHRE010000176.1 coordinate 1,566, forward strand.
GGCTTCTGCACCTGCACACGCCCAGCGAGGCGACAGTGGAGCGGCTGCGCTGGATCGAGCTGGACCCGCTGATCGACGAATTCGCCGCGCGCGACGAAAGCGGGCGCGGCCTCGGCATGCTCTCACCCTACCGCGCGTATCGAGCCCAGGTCGAGGGCGCCAACCTGTGGGTCGACTACAGCGCGCCATCCAAGCGGGGCCGCACGGTCTTCGGTGGCATCGTGCCCTGGAACGAGGTCTGGCGAACCGGCGCGAACCAGGCCACGCACTTCGCGACCGATCGCGAGCTGGAGATCGGTGAGGCGCGCGTGCCGCCGGGCACCTACACGCTGTTCACGATCCCGGCGCCGGACGGCTGGACGCTGATCATCAATCGCGAGACCGGGCAGGGCGGCCTCGATCACGATCCGGCCCACGATCTCGCACGCGTGCCGCTGCGGGTCGAGCGCGTGGATCCGGCGGCCGAGCAGTTCCGCATCGACATCGAGTCTGCCGCCGGCGGCGGTGTACTCGCCTTCGTATGGATGAGACGCGGGCATGGGCGCCGTTCCGCGTGCGCTGAGCCGGACGCGTTCGCTGCGCCGTGTCCGAACAGCGCTGGCTGACACTGCCGAACGTCATCTCGGTCGCGCGCATCGGCCTCGCGGGCGTGTTCCTGTTCGTCCAATCGGCTATGCCGCGGATGCTGATTCTCGCGGTCGGCGCGGCCAGCGACTGGCTCGACGGCTGGATCGCGCGACGCTGGCGGCAGGGCACCCGCGTGGGCGAGATCCTCGATCCTGCCGCCGACCGAGTGCTGGTGCTCGCGGTCCTCGCGGCATTCTGGGTAGAGGCACGCATCCAGGCCTGGGAGCTGCTGCTCTTCCTGGTGCGCGACCTGTTCACCAGCGCTGCGTTCGTGGTCGCGCTGCTGCGGCGCAGCCGGCTGCGGTTCCGCGCGCGCAAGCCCGGCAAGCGGGTCACGCTGCTGCAGCTCGTCGCGCTGCTGGTCCTCTTCGTGCAGCCCGAGTGGAGCGCCTGGCTGGCGAGCGCGGTGGCCCTGGCCAGCGTCTGGGCGATTACGGATTACGCGAGGAACGCGCTACGGAAGGGACAGGCGAGTTGAGCGTGGCAACGCTGACGGGTTCAGCGTCCGTCGACCATCGCACCCCAGACCAACTCGGGCTTGAAGCAGAGGTCACGCCCGCGCTCGTCCTCGAACCAGAGCGGCCGGCCGCTGCGCAACCGGAACAGGATCCGTCGCTGCAGTTGCAGGGCGGAACCGTCCCAGCGCGCGCGGAAGACGACGTCGCCCTCGTCGGTGTTCAGCCGAACGAGGACGGTCGGGATCTGCCGGCGCAGCGGTACGGACGCGTAGTACACCATGAACCGAACGGTAAGAACGCGACCCCGCCGGGGGCAATGGCGAGATTCGCGACTTTCCCCGCGACGCGGATGCGATTACCCTTCGGATCTGTTCCTTCACGCGCACGAGGAGGGTGCTGATGTTCTGGGCCTATCTGGGCGTCGCCGCCGTCGCGTGGGGAGGGCTGATGGTCTTCGGTTATCTGCGCGGCTGGACCGGCGTCACGCCGGGCGACGCGTTCATCTTCCTCATGCTTTCCGGCCTGGTGGCACTGCTCTGGCTACCCGTGGCCGGCGTCCTGGGCGCGCTCATCGTCGGCGGCTGGTCGTGGCAGACCTTCGCACCGGCCAAGCTGCGCCAGGG
>JBOHRE010000177.1:0-3269 GCA_050732635.1 Longimicrobiales bacterium
GCTCTACGCCGGCACGGGCGCGCTGGGGCTGGAGGCGCTGTCGCGGGGCGCGGGCTCGGCCGACTTCGTCGAGAACGGGCCGGCCGCGCTGCACGCGCTGAAGGCGAACGTCGCGGCGCTGCGCGTGCGCGAGCGCACGCGCATCTTCAAGCGCGATGCGCTGGCGTTCGTCGAGCGCCTGCCAGAGCGCGCCTACGACATCGCGCTGGCGGATCCGCCGTACGCCTCGCGCCAGTCCGATCGACTCGTGCGCCGGTGGCTGGAGCGGCCGTTCAGCCTCGTGCTGGTGATCGAGCACGCGAGCGAGCACGCGCTGCCCGGTAATCCGCGCGTGCACCGCTATGGCGAGTCGGCGCTGAGCCTGTACCGCGTCAGTACCTCGCCGGCTGCCTCGCCGTGTCGAGCGCGCGGGCGATGAACTCGCGGATGTGCTCGTTCGAGGTCGCGAGGTCGTCGCGCCGCAGGTACATCATGTGGCCGCTGCGGTAGCCCTCGAAGCGCATGCGCTCGCGCAGCCGCCCGCTCGGGTCCAGGTTCCAGAGCGTGTACTTTGCGGAGAAGTAGTCGGTCCCGCCGTCGAAGTAGCCGGACTGCACCATCACGTGCAGGAACGGGTTCTGGGCCATGGCCTGGCGCAGGTTCTCGCCGGTCCTGTCGTTGTCGCGGTTCCACGGGTGCACGGGCCCGAACAGCCAGTACTGCAGGTCGGTCTCGTAGCCGAGCACGTCGCGCAGGTAATGGTTGATGGCGGGCGCGAAGGCGTGGTTCCAGGAGGTGAGCGCGGGGTCGTAGTCGTAGCGCTCGCCGGCGTCGGCGCGGTCGACGCCGCGGTAGCGCGAGTCGAGCCGGCCGATGGTCAGCCCGCGGTCGCGCAGCAGCTCCTTCCAGAAAAACGACGTCGGTACCGCGAGGTTGTGGTTCAGCACTTCGCGCTCGGCGATGCCCGAGTAGCGCGCGACGCTCGTGGCGACGTCGCGGCGGCGCGCCTCATCGACGAAGCCGCCGCGCACCAGCGCCGGGATCAGCTCATCGACCGTGAACTGCTCGACCTCCGGCAGCAGCGCGTCCAGGTCGCGGGACTGCAGCTCGGGCGAGAGCGCGTTGTGGTACCACGCCGTGGCCGCGTAGTAGGGCAGCGTCAGCGCGTCGCCGACCGGTCCGTCGCGATCGATGCCGAGGCCCGTCGGCGAGACCAGGATCACGCCGTTCAGATACATCCAATGCGCGTTCTGCAGCTGCAGCGCGAGCCCGGAGACGCGCGTGGTGCCGTAGCTCTCGCCGATCAGGAACTTGGGCGATTCCCAGCGCCCGACACGCGAGACGAACGCGTCGATCCAGCGTGACAGATACTGGACGTCCTCGTTCACGCCGAAGAACTGGCTGCGGTCCGCGTCGCCGAAGATGCGTGAGAAGCCGGTGTTGACGGGGTCGACATACACGATGTCGGCCACGTCCAGGATCGAGTGGTTGTTCTGCTGCACGCCGTACGGCTGCGTCGGGAACCCTTCCGGATCGATGTTCAGGAAGCGTGGTCCCGTATAGCCGATGTGCATCCACACCGAGGCGGACCCCGGACCGCCGTTGAACGAGAACACGAGCGGCCGCGTCGTGCGGTCGCGTACGTCGCTGCGCTCGTAGTAGACGTAGAACATCGACGCGACCGGCTCGCCATCGCTGTCCCAGACCGGCTCCGTGCCCGCAGTCGCGCGGTAGGGCACGCGCTGGCCCTTGATCGTGACCGCGTGCTCGGTCGTGACCGCGGACTCGAGCAGGATCTCGCGCGCTGCCGAGGCGGCCGGCGCCGTCGATGATGTCGCAGCCGGCGTCTGCTGGGCGACGAGGCCCGCGCCGGCGAGGAACGGCGCGACGAGGGCCGTCGCCAGCAGCAGACGCACGCAGCGAGCCGCGGCGGAAGCACGGGAACGCGAGGCGGCGGAAACGCCATCGCCAACGCACGCGGGAGGAGCGATCGCAGCAGGCATCGGGACCTTCATACTGGTTGCGGTAAGGGAGGGTGTGAAAGTGGACAGCGGGCAGAGGCAGGTCAAGCGATGCACGCGGGGACCGATCGAGTTCAAACCCCGACCACGCGCAGCCCTACGGCCCGCGAGGCAACCGCCAGCGCTTGATCGTGCGTCGCCATCAGCAGATCGTCACCGCTTTCCTCGCGCCACAGCGACGCCGTAGCAAGATGAATGGCGTCCAGCGTGCCCAGCGAGGTCGGCAGCGGCTGCGCTGCTCGCGTCAACACCGGCCGGCTCGGCTCGACCAGGTTCATCCGCTCCAACAACCGGAACACTGCCTCGCGCCGCCGTGCGATCTCGTCATCGGGAATGCGCTCGTGAAGCCGCAGCCGGTCCAGCGTGCGCAGGCACTCCACCTCGACCAGTGAGCTCGCCACCGCCGTCTCGATGCGCCGCCAGTCCCTCAGCACGCCGCGCTGCCCCAGCACCATCCGCAGCAGTACGGAGGAGTCGACGTAAGCGGTCACCGCTCGCCGCGTTCCTCCAGTAGCAGCTTCACCACGTCGCGATCCAGTCGCAGCGGCGGCGGCAGTGCGACGTCACCGAAACGCGCCGTCGTCGCCAGTGGCCGCCGTACGACCAGCCGCGACACCCCGGGCGCGTAGGGCACGATCCGCGCGACCGGCGTGTCCCGATCCAGCACGGTCAGCGTGTGCCCGCGGCGGACCGCGCGCAGGTACGCGCTCAGTCTGCTCTTCAACTCGGCGATCCCCACGCGCTGTGTCATGACTACAAGATAGTCACGAGAGGTCAGGAAGGCCACAGAGGGCGCCGTCGCTCCTCGCGGGTGGCAAAGACGCCGGCGCCTCCTGACCCGGCGAAAGGGGCCCAGACGGTTCGGCAGTGCGGGAGCGGCGGCGTTAGGCACGAGGGGGTCCAGGCGCGGCCGCATAGTCGCAGCTCGGCGTCCGGATCGGTCGGCGGGTCGTTGGCGCGCGTGCGGCGCGGCCGGAATCAAGGCGCGTATCCCGGTCCGCCGGCGGCGCCATGTACAACCTGTACCAAAACGCATAGGGGTCCGGCACGCAGGATCGGTCCGGGAGGGCGGCGGCGCAGCCGGTCTGCGCGGCTTGTTGGCGCTGGCGCGGCGCGCCAGATTCGGCGCAGCCATGGTCTCACCAGTATCACGCTGGTCATCGACGGGCAGATCCATGAGTCGATTTCGCAAGGCCGCGTGCCTCTGCGTGCTGGGCGCGATCGCGGCAGTGCCGACGGCGCTCGTGACGGCGCCCCGCGCGTCTGCGC
>JBOHRE010000178.1:0-3082 GCA_050732635.1 Longimicrobiales bacterium
ACCTCGGCGCCGTGCTCCGAGACGAGCCGCTCCCAGACCCGCTTCGCCGTGTGCCGCTGCTTGCGCGGCGCCTCCCGATCGGCCAGCAGCCACTCGTCGATCAGCGGCCGGTACGGCCCCAGCTTCGGCGCCGGCCGCCCTTGCGGCCGCTTCCGCGTCGGCGGCAACGCAGCCCCCAGCGCCTGCCGCACCGCCCGCCGATGCACACCGTGCCGGCGCGCCAGCTCCCGGATCGACAACCCCTCCCGCTCACGATCCCTACGGATCTGCTCGAACAACGCCACCCTCGATCCCATCCTCTCTGCGACCTCCCCTCCGAGCTCGTTGAAGCTCGGACGGTCGGCTCGCCGTCGGACGAGGGTGGGGCCAAATCAGGCCGTCGTAGTGGGGCCAACTCAGACCGTCGCGCCCACTCGAGCGTGCCGGCAAGCTGCTGCCCCAGTTCCTCGACTACCTCGAGCAGATCGGCGCGGAGACCGTCACCGTCGAGCAGGCGCTCGCGTGGGCGACGCTCCCCGCCGGCGGCAGCGGTCGCTGGTGGGCGTTCCGGCTGTCGATGGTGCGCGGCTTCGCCGCCTACCTGCACAGCCTCGACCCGGCCCACCAGGTGCCGCCGGCCGACCTGCTCCCCGGCCGGTCGCGCCGCGCGACCCCCTACCTGTACTCCGACGAAGAGATCGCCGAGCTGCTCGCGGCCGCCGGCACCTTGCGCTTCCCGCTCCGGGTCGCGACTTACCGGACGCTGATCGGCCTACTCGCGGTCACTGGGATGCGGGTTGGAGAGGCGATCCGCCTCGACCGCGCGACCTCGACTTCGAGCACGAGCTGCTCGTCGTGCGCGACAGCAAGTTCGGCAAGTCGCGCGAGGTCCCGCTGCACCCGAGCAGCGCGCGAGCGCTGCGCGGCTACCTGCGCCGACGCGATCGGCTCCAGCCGTCGCCGAGCGCGCCCGCGCTCTTCATCTCCCCGGCCGGCACCCGCCTGCTCTACTGCAACGTCCACTCGACCTTCCGGCAGCTCAGACGCCGCGCCGGCCTTCAGCCCCGCTCGGCGTGCTGCCGGCCCCGGATCCACGACCTCAGACACACATTCGCGATCCGCACCCTGCTCGACGGCTACCAACACGACGGCGACGTGCAGCCGCGGCTGTCGCTGCTGGCGACCTACCTCGGCCACGTCCACCCCGACTCCACCTACTGGTACCTGTCCGCCGCGCCCGAGCTGCTCGCGCTCGCCGGCCAGCGACTCGAGCGTCACCTCGGGGGACGGCCATGAGCGCGCTCGCCCCGACCCTGCAAGCGTTCTTCACCGAGCGGCTTCTCCGCCAACGCCACGCCAGCCCGCACACGATCGCCGCCTACCGCGACGCGCTGCGGCTGCTGCTGATCTTCGCTCAGCAGCGCACCGGCAAGCAGCCATCCCAACTCGACCTCGACGATCTCGACGCGCCCCTGATCGCCGCCTTCCTCGACCACCTCGAACGCGAGCGAGGAAACAGCGTCCGCACCCGCAACGCCCGGCTCGCGGCGATCCACTCCCTGTCGCTTCGCCGCGCTACGCCACCCCGAGCACGCAGCCGTGATCCAACGCGTGCTCGCCATGCCACCCAAGCGCTCAGACCGCGCGCTGATCACCTACCTCGCCGAGCCAGAGATCGACGCGCTGCTCGCCACCCCCGACCAAACGACCTGGGTCGGCCGCCGCGACCACGCCCTCCTACTGCTCGCGATCCAAACCGGACTGCGAGCCTCCGAGCTGATCCGGCTCACCCGCGCCGATCTGCACCTCGGCACCGGCGCCCACCTCAGCTGCCACGGCAAGGGACGCAAAGACCGCGTCACCCCGCTCACCAGCGGCACCGTCGCCACCCTCAAAACCTGGCTGAAAGAACGCGCCGGCGACCCAACCAGCCCGCTGTCTCCGACCAGCCGCGGCCGGCAGCTCAGCCGCGACGCCATTGAGCATCGCCTCGCCAAGTACCTGCCGATCGCCGCCCACGCGTGCCCGTCACTCGCCGAGAAGAAAATCACGCTGCACGTGCTGCGCCACACCACCGCCATGCGGCTCCTGCACGCCGGGGTCGACACCGCCGTCATCGCGCTCTGGCTCGGCCACGAGAGCGTCCAGACCACCCAGATCTACCTCCACGCCGACCTCGCGCTCAAAGAGCGCGCGCTCGCCAAAACCACACCGGCCAACACCACCCCCGGCCGCTACCGGCCCCCCGACAGGATGCTCGCCTTCCTCGAGGCGCTCTGATTATGCCGACCTCGCCAGCGCGATCACCGCCTCCAACAACGGCCTCCACGATGAAGTCGGCATAACCCGGAAGTCGGCGTAATGGCGGTTATGCCGACGTCGGCATAACCGCCACAAGGAGCGCAACGTGCTCGACCACCTGCCCGAGCGCGACCGGCCACTGGTGAAGCAGCGGCTGCGGCGGGCCTGGGCGCTCGACGATCACACCCGCGCGCTCGACCAGCTCCGCCAACTCGCCCGCGAGCTCGACCACAGCTACCCCGGTGCGGCCGGCTCGCTGCGCGAAGGCATGGAAGAGACGCTCACGCTCACCCGGCTCGGCGTCACCGGCTCGCTCAAGCGAACGCTCGAGTCGACGAACCCCTGCGAGTCGATGCTCGAGATCGTCCGCCGCACCCAGCGCAACGTCAAGCGCTGGTCCTCGGGCGAGATGGCGCTCCGCTGGACCGCCGCCGGCATGCTCGAAGCCGAACGGCAGTTTCGGAAGATCATCGGCTACCGCGACCTCGCCACCCTCGTCATCGCGATCGAACGCGACCACGACAGCCGACGGGCACCTCACACCATCAAGGAGGCCGCTATCGTCCTCACCGCCTGACCATCACACCGGGACCGCCGTCACGAAATTCCACGGCGCGCGGGACATCCTCCCCGTCCGACGAGCGAGGGCGTTACACCACGTCAGACGACTTGACTGCGCCGCCTCCCTGCCCACGATCCCCAGCTCGCGCCCGCGGTCATTGGTTGAGGTTGCTCCTCGTAAGGTGGGTGATGCAGTTGATGAGTTCAGCGCGCTGCCGATCAGTCAGGCCGCCGAGCCTCT
>JBOHRE010000179.1:0-3033 GCA_050732635.1 Longimicrobiales bacterium
GGGCGCGCCCTCGCCGGCCGTGATGTCGCCCGCATCGAGCAGCTCGCGCAGCACGGTCGCGGGAAAGCCGCTCTCCAGCCAGCGCAGATACGCCGCGAGCGCGCGACCCGGCCGGGTCCGCTCGACGGGCAGGCCCACACCGAAGCTGCAGGGGATGGGCCGCCAGTGTCCGGCACCATCGATCGCACCGAGCCGCTCGGAGAGCGCGTGCAGCGCACCGCCGTAGATGGCGGGATCCGCGGCCACGATCTCGACCTCGTCCCAGTGCCAGCCCGCAGCCATGATCCGGCGCAGCACCTCGCGCAGCTCGTCGGTCGGGCTGGCGGCGGCGAAGACGTCCAGCCTCAGGGCAGCACCGGCGGCGGGCGCGTCGCCCGGCTGGGACGCGTTCAGCCAGGACAGCGGCGCTTCTGCAACGCCCGCCGCCCAGGTCAGCGCGGCCGGGGCCTCGAGGCCGAGGACCGGGTCGCTCTCGAGCACGGCCGCGCCGTGTGCCTCGAGCCGCCGCAGAAAACGCCCGCGCAGGCCGCGTCGCGATAGCTCCGGCATCAGGTAGAGACGTGCTCGAGGCGGCCTGACCGCGCCGTCCTGTAGCGCTGCGGCAGCCAGCTCGAAGATGCCCGCGCTGTCGATCCGGCGCGTGCGCTCGAGGCGCTCGAGGTAGCGCTCGAGCACCGCGACCAGCAGCTCGCGCTTGGCCTGATCGGTGAACGCGGCCTGCTGCAACCGCGCCGGCGTGATCGCAGCGCTGCGCAGCGCCGCGATCGTGTCCGCCACGGCATCCCGGAACCCGAGCCCGTCGGCGAGTGCGGTGAAGGTCGTGCGCCCGCGCGCGAGCGCGTCGTCCAGCGCATCATCGATGAGCGCCTGTTCGGCGAACGCATCGAGCGGCGTCAGATCACGCTCGGCGAGCAGGTCGCCGACCAGCTCGAGCGCGAGCGGACGCGGCGTCGTCGCTTCGAAGCCGATCCAGCCGTGGCCGTGCACCGCGATGCCGCGCAGCAACTCCCGCCCCTCGCCCCGTGCGCGGCAGACCAGCAGCTTGCGGACACGCGGCTCACGCTCCGCTTCGCGGATGACGGCGCGGTGCAGCGCGGACAGGTTGGACGGCGACAAGACGTTCGGTCGACCTGCGGGGAGTATGGCGCCCGGCCGGAGCCGGCGCGGGAACGGAAAGCTAGCGCATCCCGTCCGGCGGACCAAGGCGGCGTTCAGCGCCTGGCACGAGTCGAGCAGAATGGCTGCGCCAGTTGTTCAACATACCTTGGGCCTATGACAGAGACAGTCGACCAGGATCCCGGCCGCGAGCCGCTCGAGGCCGGGATCCGCTATGCTCGCGGTGGCGCCCTCGACAAAGCGCTCGAGGCCCTGGAGGCAGCCTGTGCCCGGGCGACATCGCCCGCGCTGCGCGCCGAAGCGCTGCGTCACCTCGCGGACGCGCACCGCACGCGCTGCGAGTTCGAGCTGGCCGTCGACATCGCGCGGCGTAGCCAGTCGGAGGCAGAGCTCGCCGACGCGCCCGACCTGATCGCGGAGGCGCTCAACGCGGAGGCCGCCGTCCACCAGACACGGGGCGACCACGATGCCGCGCGCGTGCTGTATCAACGCATGCTCGAGATCACCTCGAACGAGCGCGTTCACGGCATCGCGCGGCAGAACCTGGGTGTGCTCGCCGCCAGCGCCGGTGACTTCGACACCGCGTCGCGCGAATTCGAGGCTTCCCTGGACGCGTTCCGGCGCTCCGGCTACCAGCGTGGCGAGGCGATTGCACGCATCAACATCGCGCGCGCCGAGTTCGACGCGGGTGACGTGGCTGGCGCCTCACGCAGCTTCGAGGAAGCAATCGCAGCGGTGCGCCGGATCGATGACATGGAGCTGCTGGCCACGGCTATGCTGAATCAGGCGGAGATCCTGACGGCACAGGGCGAGCTCGGCATAGCGGTCGAGCGCGCGAGCGCCGCGCTCGGCCATTTCCTCGCCATCGAGAATGCCTGGCGCCAGGTCGAGTGCCTGCGCCTGCTCGGTGACATCCACCAGCGCCGCAAGGATCCCGAGGTCGCACGCCGCTGCTTCCGCCAGGCGCACGACCTCGCGCAGCGTATCGGAGCCGGCGTGGAGGCCGCACAGCTGGAGGCGCGGCTGAACGCCCTGGCCGACTGAGCCTCTACGCCGCTCCGCGCTTGCGTTTTCGCAGGCGCAGCGACACTCTAGATTCGGTTCGTTGCCCGGTCGGCGCATCCCGCGTCGGACTCGGTCCGTGGGGTTCCCGTGAGCGTTCGACTGCAGACGCTGGGTGGTCTGCGGATCTCCCGCGACGGCGTCGAGCACCACGCCTTCGCCGCGCAGAAGCTGCGGTCCGCCCTGCTCGCCTATCTCGCCGTCGAGCGCGTGGTCACGCGCGACGCCGTGATCTCGATCTTCTGGGCGGATCGCGATCCGGAACGCGCGCGACACGCGCTCAGCCAGGCCATCTACGAGCTGCGCCGCGCGCTCGGCGCGGAGTTCCTGGATGTGACCGGGGACCGGCTCGATGCCAGCGCGGTCGAGGTCGACGCGCACGAGTTCGAGCGCCTCGTCCACGACGACCTGGCCGAAGCCGCGCTCGTCGTCTACGCCGGCCCGTTCCTCGACGGCTTCCAGATTCCGGGCAACCGCGACTTCGAGCAGTGGGTCGACCAGCAGCGTGCCCGCTTCGCACGACTGCACCGGCGCGTGCGCCGTGCGTCGATCGAGGCGCGCGCCGCGGCCGGCGATGTCGCCGGCGCGCTCGCCGGCGCACGCGCGTGGGCGAGCATCGAGCCGCTCGAGGACGAGGCGCACCACCGGGTCATCGAGTTCCTCGCCGCCAGCGGCGAGCGCACGGCCGCGCTGCAGCACTTCGAGACCTACCGTCGGCTGGTCATCGAGGAGCTGGAGGTCGAGCCGCTGGAGCAGACGCAGCAGCTCGTGGCGCGGCTGCGCGAGGGCGAGACACCTGACGTGGGCCGACTCGCGACGCTCGACAGGCCGCGCGCCCACGACACCGATCCGCTG
>JBOHRE010000180.1:0-2985 GCA_050732635.1 Longimicrobiales bacterium
GCGCTGGCCGCGAGGCGAGCGTGGCCGTGCGCGCCGCGCCCGTCGAGCTCGGCGGGGCGCTGCGCGACGCGCTCTTCGAGCGCGTCGACACGACCGTGCTCACCTCGGCGACGCTGGCGACGCGGGACGGCTTCGACTTCGTTCGTGCCCGTCTGGGCCTGGCGTCGGGCGCGCCAGCGGTCGAGTCGGTCTACGACTCGCCGTTCTGCTTCGAGACACAGACGATGGTCGCCATTCCGGATGATCTGCCGCTGCCGGACGAGCGCGGCCCGACCTTCGACGACGCGACCTCCCGCGTTGCGGTCGAGCTGGCCGAGCTGAGCGATGGCGGCGTTTTCGTGCTGTTCACGTCGTATCGGGCGCTGCGTGCGGTGGCGACCGAGCTGCGCCGCCGCCGGGTCGACACACGGTGGCCGCTGATGGTGCAGGGCGAGGGCTCGCGGGCCGCGCTGCTGGAACGATTCACGGGCGCCGGCAACGCGTTCCTGCTCGGCGTCGCATCCTTCTGGGAAGGCGTGGATGTGCCCGGTGAGCCGCTGCGCGCGCTGCTCATCCCGAAGCTGCCGTTCCGGGTGCCGACCGAGCCGCTCACTGCCGCTCGGACCGAGCTGATCGAGCAGCACGGCGGCTCGGGCTTCCGGGATTATCTGCTGCCCCACGCGGCGCTGCGGCTGAAGCAGGGATTCGGCCGACTCATCCGCACGCGCACCGATCGCGGTGCCGCCGTACTGCTGGATCGCCGCGTGCTCCAACGCGGTTACGGGCGCTACCTGCTCGGCTCGCTGCCGGCGACGCCGCTGCGGGTCGGGCCGTGGAGCGGGCTGCGCGACGCGCTGCGCGACTTCTATGGCGGTGGCGGCAGCCGGGACACGCCGTCCGCTTCGCCGCCGCTGGCCGAGAGCGTGCCGGTGGCCTAGCTTCGACCGGATGAAGCCCGGAAAGATCGTCTGCGTGGGGCGCAACTACGTGGCCCATGCGCGCGAGCTCGGCAACGAGGTCCCCGAACGGCCGCTGCTCTTCCTCAAGCCGCCTTCCGCCGTGATCCCCGATGGGGCGACGATCGTGTTGCCGCCCGAATCGTCGCGCGTCGAGCACGAGGCCGAGATCGGCGTCGTAATCGGTCGGCGTGCGCGGCACATCCCCGAGGCCGATGCGTTGAGCGTCGTGTCGGCGTTCGTGCCACTCAACGATGTGACCGCCCGGGATCTGCAGAAGATCGATGGGCAGTGGACGCGCGCGAAGGGGTACGACACGTTCTGTCCGATCGGCGCGCCGGTCGACGCGGCGCGGGTTCAGTGGCAGGATCTCGAGGTCGTCTGTCGCGTGAACGGTGAGACGCGTCAACGCGGGCGAGCGACCGAGATGGTGTTCGGCGTTCCGGCACTCGTCGCCTACGTCAGCCGTATCATGACGCTCGAGGCGGGCGACGTGCTGGCGACGGGCACGCCGGAGGGCGTCGGTCCACTGCGTGCCGGCGACGAGGTCGAGATCGAAGTCGTCGGTCACGGCCGCGTCCGGAACCGTGTCGAGCAGGGCGGCGCATGACGCGGCTGGCGCCACGCTTCGACTCGTTTCCGGGATATCCGCTGGCCGATGTGCCGGAGATCAAGCGACGGCTGGTAGCCGGCGGCGTCGATGTCATCGACCTGGGCGCCGGCGATGCCGATCTCGCGCCGCCGCCGGCCGCCGTGCAGGCGCTCATTGAAGCGGCGACCAAACCGGCGTACAGCCGTTATGCGTTCCAGCTGGGGCTGCCGACGTTTCGCGAAACCGTGAGCGCCTGGATGAAGCGCCGCTTCGGCATCGAGCTCGACCCGTACCGCGAGATCCTGCCGTTGGTCGGGTCCAAGGAAGGCATCGCGCACGTCGCCTTCTGCTGCGTCGGACCGGGCGACGTGACGATCGTCCCGGATCCGGGCTATGCGCCGTACGTCGGCGGAACGCTGCTCGCGGGCGGCGAAGCGTACGTCGTGCCGCTGACGCCGGAGAACGAGTTCCTGATCCCGCTCGACAGCGTGCCGAGGGAGATCGTCGATCGAGCTCGCGTGCTGTACCTGAACTACCCGAACAACCCGACGGCCGCGATCGCGTCGCTCGACTATCTGCGCGATTGCGTTGCATTCTGCCGCGAGCGGAGCATTCTGCTCGTCTATGACAACGCCTACAGCGAGATCGCGTTCGACGGTTACCGGCCGCCGAGCATCTTCGAGGTCGAGGGCGCGCGGGGCGTGGCCATCGAGTTTCACTCGCTGTCGAAGACCTACAACATGACTGGCTGGCGCATCGGCTGGGCCGCAGGCGAAGCGGAGCTGATCAAAGCGCTGGCGCGTATCAAGGCCTTCGTCGACACCGGCCAGTTCCTCGCCGTGCAGGCAGCGGCACAGGCGGCGCTGGAGAGCCATGACGACTGGGTGCCGGAGAACGTCGCCGAGTTCCAGCGCCGGCGCGACGCCATTGTGAGTGCGCTGTGCGCTGGCGGATTCGATGCGACGTCGCCGCGCGCGACCATGTACCTGTGGGTGCCGGTGCCTGGTGGTATCGACGACGAAGACTTCGCACGGCGCGCGCTGCTCGACGAGGGCGTCGTCATCATGCCCGGCTCCGCGCTGGGCCGCGGCGGCGCCGGCTTCTTTCGCATTGCGCTGACCCAACCCGCCGACCGGCTGCGCGCCGCAGCGGAGCGCCTGACGCGGCTGCTGTAGCCCGGAACAGCCCCGCTGAAGGGGGTACTAGGGGACGATGTCCGTAGAGACCCCACTCCGCGCAGGGACGCCCCGCGCGCACGACCCCGTCGGCCATGCCGTGCCCGCCCCGCGTCAGCGCGACGGCCGCCGCATCGGCGCGATCGGCTTTGCGGTCTCGATCGGCGCCCACACACTGCTGTTGGTGGTCCTGTACCTGACCGTGCTCCGCGTGCCGACCGGTACGCGGCCCGCCGGCGTGGCCGAGCCGCGCGCGATCGGCGGCATCGAGGTGGTGCAGATC
>JBOHRE010000181.1:0-2963 GCA_050732635.1 Longimicrobiales bacterium
GCCCAGCAGGAGCTTGGCGGCCGCGGCCGCCGGCATGGCCGAGCCCAGGTGTCGCCTGCTCATGGCCGCGCCGGGCTGGGGTGGGTGGGCGGCTCCGGTTGCGGCGGCGCGATCGCGGCGGTACCGAGGTGACGCAGCCAGACGTAGCCGATCACCGCGGCGATGGTGGCGCCGACCAGCGTGCCCCAGCGCATGAAGAGCAGCGCGCCGACGGCGAACATCAGCCCGAAGATGATGAGCAGACCGGCGATCGTGCGCTGGATGTCCTTCGCCAGATCCTGAGCCGGTTCGAGGCGGACCCGCGCGCGCACCTTGCGCCAGCCAGGACCGCCCGGCCGGACCCTGCGGTAAAAGGCATCGAGCTTCTCATCCGATTCGGGCTTCGTCAGCAGCATGACCGGTAACCAGATGGCGAGGCTGATGCCCGCGGTGACCATGAGGCGCACGCCGAAGTCGGCGATCTGCATGAACGGCACGACGGACGTGCCGAAGCCGATGACCAGGCCGGCGACCATGGCGGCCAGCTCCGCCCAGGCGTTGATGCGCCACCAGTACCAGCGCAGGATCAGCACGAGCCCGGGCCCGGTGCCCATCGCGATCACGAGCCGGAAGATGGTGCCGACGCTCTCCGAGAAGAAGGCGGCCGTGGCGCCGAGCGCCGTGACCACGACCGACGCGATGCGGCCGGCGAACACCAGCTCCTTGTTGGTCGCTTCCGGATGCACGAAGCGCGCGTAAAGGTCATTCGTGATGTACGACGCCGCCCAGTTGATCAGCGTCGAGACCGTGCTCATGAAGGCCGCAATCAACGAGGCGACCACCAGTCCCAGCAAGCCGACGGGCAGGAACTCGAGCATCAACAGCGGATAGCCGAGCTCACGGTCCTCGAGGTCCGGGAACACGACGACGGCCACCACGGCCACGATCACCCACGGCCAGGTGCGGACCACGTAGTTCAGGATATTGAAGAACCAGGCAGACTTCTCGGCCTCGGCTTCATCACTTGCCGCGGATAGGCGCTGGATGAACTCGCCGCCGCCGTCCGAGCGGCGAAACGCCCACCACTGCAGCGTCATGTAGGCCAGGAACGTGGTGCCGCTGATGCCGGCGAGATTCGACCAGCCGACCAGCCCCAGGAATCCACCTTCGCCGAAGGTCAGCGGCGTGAAGGACAGGATGTCGAACTCGGTGAAGCCCTGCGCCCGTTCGACGACGTTAACCATGCCGCCCTCGTGCGCGACCGCAACCCAGGCGACGATGATCGCGCCCAGCAACGCGAGGAAGAACTGGAAGAAGTCCGTGGCGACGACGCCCCAGAGTCCCGCCAGGCCGGCGTACAGCAGCACGAACAGGCTAACGGCGATCACGCTCCACATCTTGCCCTGATCGCCGAGCTCGAGCCCGAGGCTAGGGAACAGGCCGAGCGCGTCGACGACTTTCACCATGGCGAGCATGGCGTAGCCGATGCCGATCGAACCAACGACCACCGCGAACAGAAAGCCCTTCACCATGCGCAGCGTGGCGGCCGGTGCACCGCCGTAGCGCAGCTCGGTCAGCTCATTGTCGGTCACGACCTCCGCGCGCCGCCACAGCCGCGCGAAGATGTAGATCATGATGACGTGGGCGAAGATGAAGCTCCACCACTCCCAATTGCCCGCGATGCCGCGGTTCCCGACCACGCCGGCCACATAGAGCGGCGTGTCGATCGAGAAGGTCGTCGCAGCCATTGAGGTGCCCGCGAGCCACCACGGCAGCTGTCGACCACTCACGAAGAAGTCGACCATGCTGCCCGACGCCTTGCGACTGAGGTAAATCCCCAGCACCAGCGTCGCGATCATGTACGCGGCTACGATCGCCCAATCAATCGTGGTCACCGCTCCGCCTCCGCGTGAGGAGCACGCCGCCCGTCAGGCAAGTGCAGTGCCGTTCAGGGTACCCGGCGCGGCGCTGGGGGGCAGCTGCGGAAGCCGAGCTCGCCGCTGAGCGGCGGCTCACGCGGCTCGCTCTCGGCGGCATCGGCAGCCAGCTCGAACAGAGCCGCGTCCTGCTGCGGTGTCGCGTGCACCAGGCAGAAGGCGTCGGCGTGGGCAGCGAGCACCGGCAGCACGTAACGCAGGGACAGCCCGTCGAGCCGATCGAAGACCAGGTAGCGCGATCCGGTCTCCCGCGCGTGCTCGAAGAAGTCCTGCGTCCGTGTGGACGTCGGGTAGATCGTGCTGCGCCGGCCACTGAGCCAGTAGAAGAGTGTCGGCTTGCGCGAGATCACGGCCGCGTCGGGTGGAAGCACTCCCGCCGACCACTCCGCCAGCTCGAAGAAGCCGCGATAGGCCGGCGGCAGGCAGGGATGGTATTCGCCGGCGACATGGCGTGTCGTGCAGTTGAATCCAGCGCGGATGGCGCTGCGCAGCTGAGGCAGCGCGAGTATCAGCACGAGCGCGGCGGCGGCCGCGCCGACCAGTGCGGTGCGTCGGGGTGCGACACGCCGCGTCAGCTCGAGCAGCGCGGCGCCCGCGAACGCGAGAACGACAGGCAGCGCCGGAACCAGGAAGCGCTCGCCCGACCAGACCGCCGGCCAGACCATGAGCAGTCCGATGTACAGGGGCAGGAACAGCTCCGCGATCCCGGGGCGTCGCAGGCGTATCGCCCAACCAATGAGCGCGAGCACGACCACGACCAGGGCGAGGATCGTGGCGATCGTGGCGGTCCGGCCGATCAGCAGGATGGGTAGGTGCACCTCGACGTACCTGGCCAGGTTCTCGCCCATGCGTGAGACCAGCTCGGACAGCCCAATCCGACCGCGAGCCGGATTGTACGGATCGATGGACAGGAACTGCTCCATGTAGTCGCCGCCGCCGACGCGTCGAACGCGCAGCGACCAGAGCGCCCACAGGGGCAGCAGCACGGCTGCGAGCGCGGCGAGCGAGCGCCAGCGGCGCCGCGCCGCGAGCCAGGTCGCAGCGGCC
>JBOHRE010000182.1:0-2945 GCA_050732635.1 Longimicrobiales bacterium
ACCGGCATGGTGATCCTCCTGGGCGGGGACGTCGGGCTTCGACACCCCAGATCGTCCCTGTCCAGGCGGACATCACCCGGCCGCCCACGGGCACGGTACGCGCCGCTACTGAAAGATCCGGGCTAGTTGCTCTGACACCCGCCGATGTTGCTCCGCGTGTCGAGGTGTTCGGCCAGCATGAGATCTCCGAGCTTGCGCGCAGCCCGCGAGGATGTCCCGCTCTTCGTGGAATTTCGCGACGGCGGTCCCGGTGTGATGGTCAGGCGCTGAGGACGATAGCGGCCTCCTTGGTCGTGGTGTGAGGTGCGCGTCGGCGGTCGAGGTCGCGTTCGATCGCGACGACGAGGGTGGCCAGGTCGCGGTAGCCGATGATCTTCCGAAACTGCTTCTCCGCCTCGAGCATGCCGGCGGCGGTCCAGCGCAGCGCCATCTCGCCCGACGACCAGCGCTTCACGTTGCGCTGGGTGCGGCGGACGATCTCGAGCATCGACTCGCAGGGGGTTGGTCGACTCGAGCGTGCGCTTCAGCGAGCCGGGGACCCCGAGCCGCGTCAGTGTGAGCGTTTCTTCCATTCCTTCGCGGAGCGAGTCGGCGGCGCCGGGATAGCTGCGGTCGAGCTCTGAGGCGAGCAGCCGGAGCTGGTCGAGCGCGCGAGCGTGCTCGTCGAGTACCCACGCCCGGCGCAGCCTGAGCTTCACCGCCGGCCGCTCGCGCTCGGGCAGGTGGTCGAGCACGTTGCGCTCCTTGTGCCGCTTATGCCGACGTCGGCATAAACGGCATTACGCCGACCTCCGGGTTATGCCGACTTGGTCGTGGAAGCCGTTGTCGGGGGCGGGGCTCGCGCTGGCGAGGTCGGCATAATCAGAGGCTCTCGAGGAAGGCGAGGAGCGTGTCGGGTGGCCGGTAGCGGCCGGGAGGGGTGTGGGGCGGCGTTGTCCGTGCGAGCGCGCGCTCTTTGATCGAGAGGTCGGCGTGCAGGTAGATCTGGGTGGTGTCGACGCGCTCGTGGCCGAGCCAGAGTGCGATGACGGTGGTGTCGACGCCGGCGTGCAGCAGTTGCATCGCGGCGGTGTGACGGAGCACGTGCGGTGTGATCTTCTTGTCGTGCAGGGACGGACAGCCGCGTACGGCGATGCGCGTGTGTTTGCTGAGCCGTCGTTCGAGCGCGTCGCGGCTGAGTTGTCGGCCGCGGCGGGTGGGAAAGAGCGGGTCGGCCGGTTGGCCGGCTCGCTCGGCAAGCCAGGTGCGGAGCGCGGCGACGGTGGTGGCGGTGAGCGGGGTGATGCGCTCTTTGCGTCCTTTGCCGCGGCAGCTGAGGTGGGCGCCGCTTTCGAGGTGGACGTCGCTGCAGGTGAGCCCGGTGAGCTCGGAGGCGCGGAGGCCGGTCTGGATCGCGACGAGTAGGAGGGCGTGGTCGCGTCTGCCGGTCCAGGTGGTGCGGTCGGGGCTTTTGAGCAGGGCGTCGATCTCGGGCGGGGTGAGGTGGGTGATTAGCGTCCGCCCGAACCGTTTCGGCGGGATCGCGAGCACGCGTTGGATCAGCGCGGCGTGCTCGGGGTGACGCAGGGCTGCGAAGCGGAACAGCGAGTGGATCGCGGCCAGGCGCGCATTGCGAGTGCGGACGCTGTTGCCGCGCTCGTGCTCGAGGTGGTCGAGGAAGCCGGCGATCAGCGGCGCGTCGAGGTCGGCGATCGCGAGCTGGCACGGCTGCCTGCCGAGCTTTCGCTCGGCGTAGGCAAGCAGCAGCCGGAACGTGTCCCGGTAGGCGGCGACGGTGTGCGGGCTGGCGTGGCGTTGCCGCAGGAGCCGGTCGCTGAAAAACGACTGCAGGGTCGGGGCGAGCGTGCTCATGGGCGGCCTCCGAGCGCGCGCTCGAGGCGCTGGCCGGCGAGGGTGAGCAGCTCGGGTGCGGCCGAGAGGTACCAGTAGGTCGCTTCCGGGTCGACGTGTCCGAGGTAGGTGGAAAGCAGCGGTAGCCGCGCCTGTACCTCGACGCCTGCGCGGTACCAGTCGAGCACGGTGCGCACGGCGAAGCTGTGGCGCAGGTCGTGCAGGCGGGGGCGGCAGGAGGCCGAGCGGGGCCGAAGGCCGGCGCGCTCGACGATCCGCAGGAACGTGCAGCCGACGTTGCAGTAGAGCAGCCGGCTGCCGACGCTTGAGACGAACACCGCCTCCGTGCTCGCCGCCGCGCGTAGCCGGCCGCGGCGGCGGAGGTAGGCCTCGAGCGCCTGCACGGTCGAGGCGTGCAGCGGCAACTCACGCGACTTGCCGAACTTGCTGTTGCGCACGGTGAGCACGCCCTGGTCGAGGTCGAGATCGGAGCGGTCGAGGCGGATCGCCTCCCCGACCCGCATCCCAGTGACGGCGAGCAACCCGATCAGCGTCTGATAGGTGGCAACGCGGACCGGGAAGCGCAGACTGGCGGCCGCGCTGATCAGCGCACTGATCTCTTCGTCGGAGTACAGGTAGGGGGTCGCTCGGCGCGACCGGCAAGGGAGCAGGTCGGCCGGCGGCACTTGGTGGGCCGGGTCGAGGTTGTGCAGGTAGCAGGCGAAGCCGCGGACGACCGACAGCCGCTGCGCCCACCAGCGCACATCGCCGGCGGGCAGTCTCGCCCAGTCGAGCGCCCGCTCGACCGTGACCCGCTCCAGCCCGCGCTCGTCGAGGTAGTCGAGGAACTGGGCGAGCAGCTTCTCCGCGCGTTCGAGCTTGTGGCCGAGCGCGCGCCGGACCGTCAGGTAGTCGACGAGCGCGTCGCGCAGCGGGCTCATGCCGCACCGCCGATCCAGGGGCGGGCGATCGTCCGCAGCGCGTCCCGATCGACCTTGGCGTAGATCGCGGTCGTGAGCAGGCTGCGGTGGCGCAGCACCTGGCCGACCTCGGGCAGCGTGGCGCCGGCCCTCAGCATCTCCGTCGCCGCGGTGTGCCGCAGCCGGTGCGCGGTG
>JBOHRE010000183.1:0-2917 GCA_050732635.1 Longimicrobiales bacterium
CGCGTCCCCGCCCCCGCCCGCGTGTCGGCTTGCGCCTGGGCTCGGGCTGGCGCAAGCGCGAGCAACGCGCTCAACGACGCGCTCAGGCCGAAGGTGATGACGGCGGCGGACCGGCGGCGTGTCGAGATCTCCTCCGCGCTCGGCGCCCGGCTGCGGCTCGGCATGCGCTGCTCCTGGTGAGGGTCGCAGCGCGACGTTACGCGCCGAGCGTCGCCGCCGGCAATATCACCCACGGCGAGCCTCGAGGGTTGGGTCCAGGATGTACAGGGCCGCGGCGATCGACGTGCATCTGCGTCCGCCACGGCCCTCTGCTGTCGTACTGCGTGCGGCCCGCGCCCTCGGGTGGATCACTCCGCGCGGACCTCGGCTGTGGACCCCGGTGCGGCTCAGACCGACGGTGGTGCGGCCCGGCCGCGGATGAACCACAGAATCAGCACGATGATCGCGACCACCAGCAGGATGTGGATCAGCCCACCCGCGGCCTGGAACGTGGTGAAGCCGAGCAGCCAAAGGATGACCAGGATGATACCGATCCAGAGCAGCACGTTCATGGCTCCCCTCCCCTCGGTCGTGGTGAACTGCCAACACACGGGGCGGACCGGGTCAAGAAGCGTACCCGCTACCCGCTACCCCGGGCGTCGACCAGCGCTGTGAACCGTCGAGCGGGCCACCATGTCCCCGCCGATCCTTACCCAATCGGTCGGGGGCAGGTGACCGGCGCCGCGCCGGACAAGGTCGGTGGGTCAGCGGCCAGCGGCGGCGCGGTCCTCAGGCGGCGCGGTTCTCAGCCCGCGCCGTGCTCAGCCGGCGTGGTACCAGTCTTCGCGGGTGAGGGGCAGGCCGGCGGCGCCGCCGGGTCGCGGCTTGGCGAGGAGTGTCTGGTAGACGCTCAGCTCGCGGCTGTCGAAGCGGCGTGCGGCTCCGGCGAGTACCAGGCGCCAGGCGCGGTAGGTCGACTCGCCGGCCGCGCGCGCGGCCTCGTCGTGCTGCGCCTCGAGGCGGCGGACCCAGTGGCGCAGCGTGAGCGCGTAATGCTCGCGCAGGCTCTCGACATCGCGCACCTCGAAGCCGGCAGCCTCGGCGCCACGCAGCGTCGTGGCCAGCGGAATGATGTCGTGATCGGGAAAGACGTGGCGCCGCGAGAAGACCGAATCGCGTCCGGCCGTGCGCGGGTTGCCGGCGATCGCGTGGTTCAGGAACACGCCGCCGGGACGCAGCGCGGCCCAGGCGCGGCGGAAGAACTCGCCCATGCGCCGCTCGCCGACATGCTCGAACATGCCGATGCTGGCGATCTTGTCGTAGGCCTCGACGCCCTCGAGCTCGCGGTAGTCGCGGATCTCGACCGTGCAGCGCGCATCGAGCCCTGCCTCGCGGATGCGTTCGCGGGCCAGCGACGCCTGCGCCTCGCTCAGCGTGATGCCGTGCGCGTCGACGCCGTACTCGGCCGCGGCGTGCAGCAGCAGACTGCCCCAGCCGCAGCCGATGTCGAGCAGCCGCTCGCCGGGTTCGAGCCGCAGCTTGCGGCACACGTAATCGAGCTTGCGGAGCTGCGCGCTGTCGAGGTCCTCGTCCGCCGCCGCGAAGTACGCGCAGGTGTAGACCATGCGGCGATCGAGCCAGAGCGCGTAGAACTGGTTGGCGACGTCGTAATGATGGCGCACGGCAGCGCGATCGCGCTCGAGCGTGTGGCGACGCCCGCGCAGCCGCGGACGCGGCGCGGCCGCACCGTCACTCGCCGCGCGTGGCAGGCGCCGTGCGCGCCAGGCGAGACCCAGCCACTCGCCGGCGCTCCACTCGCGCGCCAGTAGACGTTCACCGAAGGCAAGGGCGGCGTCGATGTCGCCCTCGATGTCGAACAGGTCGGCCGCGTACGCCTCGCCGACAGCGCCGTCATCGCGCGAGGTGAGGATCGCGCGGACCGCGCCGGCCTGCTTCAGCACGAGCGTGCAGCGGGCGGCGCCGGCGTCGCCTACGGGCCAGGTGCTGCCGTCCCAGAAGCGCGCGGCGACCTCCCCGGCACCATGCAATTGCAGCAGCTCGATCAGCAGGTCGCGGGCGGCATCCGCCGAGGCGTCGGCGGCTACGGGCGTCGGGGCGGGCGCGCTCATGCCGCCGCGCCCGTGGGTGCTGGCGTCATGGCCCGTCGCGCTCACGGCCCGGCGCCGGCCAGCAGCCAGATGCCGGCCCCCGTGAGCAGCAGGCCGGCGCCGCGCGCGATCCAACGGCCGCCGGGCAGGGTTTTCTCGGCGAGCACGAGCACGGCAAGCGCGGCGACCCAGAGCAGGTTCATGACGCCGGCCACGAACAGCAGCGTCATGAGCAGCGCGCAGCAACCGACACAGAAGCTGCCATGACGCATGCCCATGACGAGCGCGCCGCGCGCGCCCTCGCGCCACTCGCGCGCAACGAAGCCGAACGGCGAGTGGCAGCGCGACAGGCAGACCTGCTTGACGGGCGACCACTGGTAGAGTCCCGCAGCGAGCAGGATCACGCCACCCAGCACGGGACTCGTCGCGGCCATGGCCGGCGACAGCATCGCGGCGGCGTGCAGCGTCCACTGCGCCAGGGCTGCGAGCGAAGCATAGCCGGTCCAGACCAGCAGGTAGCCGCCAACGAAGATCGCGGCAGGCACCGCGACATTGCGCCGCGCGCGCCGCGCACGTTGCACGGACGCGAACAACAGGATGGTAGGCGTGGCCGATGGTAGCATCATCGCCGTCATCATCACGGCCCACATCACCACCAGTGCGCCGAGCTCGGCCAGCGACCAGACGCGCAGATCGGGCATCGCCATGTGCGCCATGCCGCTCATGGTCGCGGCCTCGCGCACGAGCCAGACCCAGGCGGCGAGCGACGCGACGACGACGCCGGCGGTCAGCAGCGCGCGTTCGCGCGGCGCGACGTCGCCGCGCAGCGG
>JBOHRE010000184.1:0-2774 GCA_050732635.1 Longimicrobiales bacterium
GCGCTGGCCGCCGTCGGGGCGCGCGCTGCGCTGGTGGTGCCGCTGCTGGCGCGGGGCCGCGTGGTCGGCGTACTGACCGCGATCCGGACCGGCGAGCAGGGCTACAGCGCATTCGACGTCGAGCTGGCGCAGGCGTATGCGCAGCGGGCCGGGCTGGCGATCCTCAATGCATGCGAGCGCAGTGCGGCGCTGACAGCGGCGCGCCAGCGTGATGAGGCGATCGCCGTGGTGAGTCACGACCTGCGCAACCCGGTGAGCACCATCATCATGGCCAGCGAGCTGCTGCTGACCACAGCGCTGAGCGACGCGCAGCGCCGGCAGCACCTGGAGACGATCCAGCGCGTGTCGCAGTACATGGATCGGATGGTGGGCGACCTGCTGGACGCCGCGCGGCTGAAGAGCGGCGAGTTCCCGATCGAGCCGCAGCCGGAAGACGTGGCGTCGCTGCTGAGCGAGGTGGTCGGCGCGCTCGAGTACGCGGCGAACACGAGGCAGATCACGCTGCGCGCGCTGATGCTGGGCGACGTGCCGCAGGCGCTGGTCGATCGCGACCGGATCGTGCAGGCGCTCGAGAACCTGGTGCAGAATGCATTCAAGCACACGCCCGAGGGTGGCACCGTGCAGATCGAGGTGCAGCGCACTGGCGATGACGTCTGCTTCGCCGTGAAGGACACCGGCTGCGGCATCCCGGCGGCGGAGCTGCCGCGTGTCTTCGAGCGCTACTGGCAGCACGAGCGCGAGGGCCGGAACGGCGCTGGTCTCGGGCTGGCGATCGTGAAGGGTATCATCGAGGCGCACGGCGGCCGAATCTGGGCCGAGAGCGCGCCCGACGCAGGCGCAGCGTTCTTCTTCACGGTGCCGGCCGTGGATGTGCCGCTGGCAGTCGTGCAGTCGAGGGCCGCGTGATGTGGGCGACATTGCCGATCGGGTGACGGTGTTGCACGCCGTCGCCCGATCCGCACTGGCGTGCGTGCGGATCGTGCACTACCTGTGCAGCGCGGCCAATCGGCCGTTCCTCAGCCGGAGCGCTCATTGATGGTGGCACCGACCGCCTCGCGCGTCGTCGCGGTCACGCTGGCGCTGCTCGCGCTCGGTGCGGCGCGCGACGCGGCGTCCGCGCGCGCGCAGCAGACGCCGCGTGCGGAAATCCTGTGGGACACGTATGGCATCCCGCACATCCGCGCGACGGATGACGCGGCGCTGTTTTTCGCGTTCGGCTGGGCGCAGGCACGGAACCACGGCAATCTGCTGCTGCGGCTGCTCGGCGTCTCGCGCGCCCGGGCCGCCGAGTACTGGGGTGAGGACGAGCTCGGCAGCGACCGGCTGCTCTGGACATTGCGCATCCCGGACGCCGCCGAGCGCGCGTACGCGTCCTACGACCCGACGTTCCGCAGCTACATCGATGCGTTCGCCGCCGGGATCAACGCCTACGCCGATGCGCATCCGGACCGGATCGCGCAGGAGGTGCGTCGCGTGTTGCCGATCCGCGGCGTCGACATCCTGGCCCACGCCGGGGTGATCGGGCTCGGCTTCTCGCGCGCGCCGAGCGTGGTGGAGCAGTGGGCGCGGCAGGCGGCGACGTCGCCCGGTCAGGAATCGGCGCTGGCGGCAGAGGCCGCGGCTGCGCCGGGCGCCGGGTCGAATGCGTGGGCGATCGCGCCGGCGAAGTCGGCCAGCGGCCGCGCGCTGCTGCTGGCCAACCCGCACCTGCCGTGGGGCGGCATCATGACGTGGATGGAGGCGCAACTCACCTCACCGAGCATCGACATCTACGGCGCGACGCTGGTCGGGATGCCGGTGATCGCGATCGGATTCAACGACCGGCTCGGCTGGACGCACACGGTCAACACGCAGGACACCGAGGACTTCTACGAGCTGCAGATGTCGGGTCCCAGCAGCTATGCGTTCGCTGGAGCCGAGCGGGAGCTGGCGGTGGACACCGTCCTGATCGGTGTGCGGCGCGCCGGCGCCGTCGAGCGCGAGCCGCTGGTCCGGCTGCGCTCGGTGCACGGGCCGGTGCTCGGCGTGGCCGATGGCCGCGCGCTGGCGGCGCGGCGCCTCGAGGACGTCGGTGAGGCGCGGCTCAGCGACGCATTTCCGCAGTGGTGGGACATGGGCCGCGCCCGCGATCGCCGCGCCTTCGAGCAGGCACTGCGCCGGCACGCGATCGTCGGCCAGAACATCACCTACGCGGACGCCGCTGGCGACATTGCATACTATTACGGCGCCGCCACGCCGGTTCGGCCGGGCGGTGACGCGGCGTTCTGGGCCTGGTTCCTGCCCGGCGACAGCGCGGCACTGGTGTGGACGGAGGTGCACCCGTTCGACGACATGCCGCGCGTCGTCAATCCGCCGGCCGGCTGGGTGCAGAACGCGAACGACCCGCCGTGGCTCGCGACGTACCCGCGCGCGCTGGATCGCGACGCGTTTCCTGCCTACTTCGCGCCCGACATCCTGCCGCTGCGGCCGCAGCGCTCGATCCGCATGCTGCGTCAGGCCGGTACGCTCTCGCTCGAGGGGCTGATCGCACGCAAGCACTCGACCTACATGGAGCTCGCCGACCGCGTGCTACCCGAGCTGGTGGCCGCGGCGCGCGCGCACGGCGGCCCGGCCGCGAGGCGTGCCGCCGCTGTGCTGATCGGCTGGGAC
The DNA here is from genome assembly GCA_050732635.1 of Longimicrobiales bacterium. GTDB lineage: Bacteria > Gemmatimonadota > Gemmatimonadetes > Longimicrobiales > RSA9 > JBOHRE01. The sequence goes on from JBOHRE010000184.1 coordinate 2,650, forward strand.
CGCACGGCGAACCCGCAGAGCCGCGGTGGCGTGCTGTTCCAGGCGTGGGCGCTGGCTGCGTTCCGGCGGACCGGCAACCAGCCCTTCGCCACGCGCTGGTCGGCGGCCGCACCGCTGACCACGCC
>JBOHRE010000185.1:0-2745 GCA_050732635.1 Longimicrobiales bacterium
GTCGAGACCCAGCGGTGTGAGGGTGGCGGCCGTGGCGAGCGCCGATTCGCCGAGCGAGCCGGCGAGCCTGAAGGCGGCGGCGACGGTGCGTCCCGCGCATGACGCCTCGGCCACCCCGGCGGCCAGGTCGCCGGTCACGCGCGCGCGGCGCCCGCTGAGAGTGAACGGCGTCGCCTCCGACGCATCGCTGTCGCTGCGCGGGTCGCAGGACAGGTCGAGCGGCTCGCTCAGCGGCCACCCGCCTGCTCGGCCACGGCACGCTCGGCCGCCTGGAAGCCCAGCTTCGAGTGCGTGCCGTCGCAGAACGGCTTGGTGGTCGAGCCGCCGCAGCGGCACAGCGAGAAGCGACTCTTGCCGGTCAGGTCGTGCTCGTTGCCGTCGGCATCGATGAGGCGAACCGGCCCCTCGACGCGGTAGGGTCCGTTGTCGCGCACCTCGATCGTGAGCTGCTGGCTGTGCTCCATGCTCGGCTCCTCTGTGGTCTCGGGGGTCCGCGTACGGCCGTGCAACCCGCGTTCCGGCGTTGCCGCACGCGTCCGGCGGCCGTTACTCTTTCGGTGCGGCGTCCACGCCGCGGCCCAACGGAACCAGACCCGGGAATGCGCGTGACGTCGCCCAGGATCGTGCGCTGCTGTCTGATCGCGCTGCTGTTGCTGCTGCCCGCTACGGCGACCGCCCAGCGCGTCCGGCTCGACACGCTGCTGACGCGGGCGGAGCGCAGCAACTACTTCGAGACCAGTCGCTACGACGAGGTGCTGGGCTTTCTACGCGCGCTGGAAACCACCACGCCGCGGCTGCACCTGAGCACCTTCGGCTACACCACGGAGGGGCGCGCGCTGCCGCTGGCGGTCTGGGGCGACGTCGCCGACGCCACGCCCGAGGCGGTGCGCGCCGCCGGCGGCACGCGGGTGTTCGTGCAGGCGAACATCCATGCGGGCGAGGTCGAGGGCAAGGAGGCGATGCAGGTCATGCTGCGCGCACTCGCCGCCGGTCAGCACGAGGACTGGGCGGATTCGCTGGTCCTGCTGATCGCGCCGATCTACAACGCGGACGGCAACGAGCGGGTGGCGTTGACCAACCGGCCGTACCAGTTCGGCCCGTTCGGCGGCACGGGCCAGCGCGCCAATGCGCAGGGGCTGGACCTGAACCGCGATCACGTCAAGCTCGACTCGCCGGAGGCGCGCTCGCTGGCGCTCCTGTTCCGGCGCTACGACCCGCACGTCGTCATCGACCTCCACACGACGAACGGCACGCTGCACGCCTACCACCTCACCTACTCGCCGCCGCTGCACCCGAACACGCACCCGGCGATCACGACGCTGCTGCGTGAGCGCTGGCTGCCCGAGGTCACGCGCGTGATTCAGGAGAAGTACGACTGGGACGTCTACTACTACGGCAACGTGCCGGAAGCCGATGAGGCAGAGCCAGGCTGGTACACCTTCGACCACCGGCCGCGCTTCAACAACAACTACGTCGGCCTGCGCAACCGCTTCGCGATCCTGAGCGAGGCATACGCGTACGCGCCGTTTCGGGAGCGGATCCTGGCCACACTGCGCTTCGTCGAGGAGATCCTCGAGTTCGCCCACGCGCATGCGTCGGAGATCCGGCATACCACGGAGCTGGCGGACTCCCGCGCGATCGGTGGCCAGACGCTCGCGCTGCGCGCCGTGCCCGAGCGCGCGGCCGCGCCGGTCGAGATCCTGCTCGGCGACGTCGCCCGCGAGACGAATCCGTTCACCGGTGAGCCCTACCTGCGTCGGCTCGACGTGCGGCGCACGCAGCGTATGCCCGAGTACGGCACGTTCCGCGCGTCGGAGGTCGACGTCGTGCCCCAGGCGTATCTGGTGCCGCCCGAGCTGGAGCCGATCATCGAAAGACTGGAGGCGCACGGCGTACGCATGGTGCGGCTGGCGCGCGAGACCGCGCTGAGCGTCGAGCAGTTCCGCATCGATTCGATCGTGGTGGCCGAGCGACCCTTCCAGGGCCGGCACGAGCACACGCTGTTCGGCAGCTACGAGGCGCTGGCGCGGACCGTCCCGTCGGGCACCGCGGTCGTGCCGACGGACCAGCCGCTGGGCCGGCTCATCTTCCAGCTCCTCGAGCCGCGCTCCGATGACGGCTTCCTGAGCTGGGACCTGCTCGAGGGCGCGCTCGACGATGCGCGCACCTATCCGATCCTGCGCACCTCGGTGCCCGTCGGATGATGCCGCCCGGAACGGGGCCGCCGCCCACCATCCCGCCGCTGGCCGGTCTCGGCTCGCACGCCGACGCCGCACGCATCGGCTACTCGGTCGACGAGGGCGTGCGCCGCCTGCTCCGCTACCACTGGGTCGAGCAGCGGCTCGCCTGGATCGGCACCGCGCACCTCACGGCGACACCCGAGTGGGAGGTCAAGTGCGCGCTGGCGCTGCATCAGTGGCTGGACACCGAGCACGCCGCCGCGATCCAGCGACGCGTTGGCGAGATGCGCCGCCCGGCGCCGCGCATGGACCGCGCTCCGGACCCGCAGCTGGACGCGTTCTTCGAGGAAGCGCTGCGGGCGGAGGACACCGTCGAGCTGCTCGTCGGGTTGTACGACGTGGCCCGCCGCGCGCTGATCGCCGCGTACCGCGAGCACCTGGCCGTGACGAACCCGCTGGTCGATCACCCGACGCGGCGGGTGCTGCGTGAGGCGCTGGCCGAGCACGAGGACGCGCTGGTCTGGGGCGACGCCGCACTGGCCGCGCTCCGCGCGCAGGGCGGTGC
>JBOHRE010000186.1:0-2656 GCA_050732635.1 Longimicrobiales bacterium
TCGCCAAGGAGCTCGACGCCGACCTGGCGGTGATCTCGGCGCAGCGCCGGGTAGCACCGCTCGCCGCGGCGCTCGAGCGGCTCGGGAGCGCGGTGCCGCTCCGCACTCAGCACCTCGCCATCGGCGCGTGGTCGTGCGCGTCAGCGCGCATCGCGCAGCTCGAAGGCACCTCGAGCGTCGCGCTCATGCCCACGCTGCCCGCACGCGCGATGTGGCTCACGGTCCTTGCGCTTGCAGCGCTCCTCATCCTGGCGTTCGCGCAGGCGACGCGCGCCAACATCGTGCCCGCGACGGCGTGGGAGCTCGCGGGCGCGCCGGTCAGCGCGAGCGTGCACGTCTGCCCCCTCCCCATCGACGGACCGCTCTTCTAGCCCGTCAGCACTGCTGCCGCGTGGCGCTCTCCTGTGACTCGCGTTGCTCCGGCGTCCACATGGTCTTGATGTAGGCGAGCACGGCGGCGATCTCCTCGTCGTTTGGCCTGACGCGGAACCGCCGGGCGCGTTCCCGATCCAGGACCGCCTCGACGTGCTCCGGTAAGATATATGAGCAATGGGTCATATGTGGAAGCCGACGTTCGAACAATGTGAGGTCGAGTGCCTCCACCCGCAGCACGTCGGCCCACTCATCGGACGCGTGATTGGAGGGCGTGAGGCCGAGGACGTGGTCGCGACCTTCGATCTCCTTGCCGATCCCACGCGCGCCCGGATCCTCCACGCGCTGAGCCTTGCCGACGAGCTGTGCGTGTGCGACCTCGCCTGGCTGCTCGGCCTGAGCCAGTCCGCGCTCAGCCACCAACTGCGTCTCTTGCGTGAGCGGCGTGCCGTCGAGCGCCGCAGGTCGGGCCGGATCGTGTACTACCGCCTGCGCGATCGGCACGTCCGCCGGCTCATCCGTGACGCGCTCCGGTACGCGCGCGAGCCGCGGGAGCGCTCAAGGTTGGCGGTCTGACGGCGAGGACGAGCCTCCAAGCGTACGCGCCGCGGCTAATGCTCGTGCTCGGCATCAGCACGAGCGTGCTCGGGGTCGAGGTCGTTGCCGGCCTGCTCACGAACAGCCTCGCGCTCCTCGCGGACGCGGGCCATGTGCTGACCGACGTGGCCGGCGTCACGCTCGCGCTGATCGCCGTCTGGTTCGGCGCCCGCCCCGTGACGGAGCGTCGCAGCTACGGCTACCAGCGCCTGGAGATCCTCGCCGCGGTCGCTAACGCAGTACTCCTGTTCGGCGTCGCGGCCTTCGTGCTGTACCACGCGTGGCAGCGCCTCGGAGCCGAGCCGGAGATCCTCACCGGTCCGATGATCGCGGTCGCCGCGATCGGCCTTGTGGCGAACCTGGTCTCAGCGATCCTGCTCCACACGGCGCAGCAGCACAGCCTGAACCTGCGCGGCGCGTACCTCGAGGTCCTTGGAGATGCGCTTGGCTCGGTGGCGGTCCTCGTCGCCGGTGTCGTGATCGCGCTGACCGGACTGCGCGCGGCCGACGCGATCGCGGCGGCGCTCATCGGACTGCTCATCGTGCCGCGGACCTGGTACCTCCTGCGCGACGCGGTCGACGTTCTGCTTGAGGCGACCCCCCGGGACGTGGAGATCTCGCACGTCCGGCAGCACATCCTCGACGCCCCGGGAGTCACCGACGTGCATGACTTGCATGTCTGGTCGATCACGAGCGGCGTGAACGTCATGTCCGCGCACGTCGTGTTGCGTGAAGGGGCCGCGCCGGACGCGGCGCTGGACTCGCTATCGGCGTGCCTCTCGGACCACTTCGACATGCAGCACTCGACCTTCCAGCTCGAGACCGCCGACCGCCGCCGCCTCGAGGTCGCGCACGGATGAGCACGCTCGCGTTACGCGTCCGCAGCTGCTCGCACGGGCGCTACGTCTCGAGTACCTGACCGTCGGGTGGAACCTGGTCGAGGGCGTCATCGCGATCGCCGCCGCGCTCGCGGCCGGCAGCGTAGCGCTGCTCGGCTTCGGCATCGATAGCTTCGTCGAGAGCGCCTCCGGGTCGGTGCTCATCTGGCGGCTCCTTGCGGAGGGGCGCATCAGCGACCACGAGGCGGTCGAGGCGCTTGAACGCCGCGCGCTGAAGCTCGTCGCGCTCTCCCTGTTCCTGCTCGCCGCTTTCGTGATCATCAAGGCCGTGCTGACTCTGGTCCAGCAGGAGCGCCCGGACCCGAGCCCGGTCGGGATCGCGGTGACCAGCCTCTCGATTGGGGTGATGTGGTGGCTCGCACGCGCGAAGCGGTCTACAGCGATCGCGCTCGGGAGCCGCTCGCTGGAGGCAGATGCGTTCCAGACCACTGCCTGTTGGTGGCTGTCGATCATCGTCCTCGGCGGCATCGGGCTGAACGCTCTGTTCGGCTGGTGGTGGGCCGACCCGGTCGCGGCCATCGGGATGACGTACTTCCTCCGTGCGCGAGGGGCCGCGAGGCCTGGGAAGGCGACGACTGCTGCGAGGTATGACCGTCCGACGAGGAGTGAACTGCTGCATGCGCCGCTGGATCGTCGACGAACTGCCGACCGTCAGAGGTCATGCGCCAGTCACGTCCCAGGGTGGCTGCGGCGCTCAGCTGCGGGATCTCGGCATCTCCTCGAGGCGGGCAGTCGTCACTCGCGGCAGGTGGCGTCGTCGGCGCCGCGTGAACGCGTCCGTTCATCTC
>JBOHRE010000187.1:0-2605 GCA_050732635.1 Longimicrobiales bacterium
CGAGCCAGCTGAAGAACCGCGGATAGCTCTTGCCGCCGTCGGTCAACGCGGTTTGCAGCAGACCCATCGCGTTGCTGCCCTTGCCGTAGCGGACCGGCTCGATGTGCGTCGTTGGGATGGAACGACGACGTGATCGCGATTCCCCTGCGGTAGTCGGTGGTCGGGCGCTTGGCCTTCGCGCCGAGGATCGACTCGGAGTTGGTGCGAGTCAGCTTGCCCAGCCGCGGCGAGAGCGCAGGCAGCACCTTCTCGTCGCGCATGCGGTGCAGCAGCTTCTGCGTGTTGTAGGTGCCCGCGGCGAAGACGACCTGCTCGGCGGTGAACGTCCGGCGGTTCTTCTTCCTTCGCCGCGACTTCCCGGTGCGCACCGTGTCGACCCCCGACTCTCGATAGGTGGTCACCGTCAGCCGGCTTGCCGCGTTTGTGCTCTACCCGCCGACGCGTTCGAACACCCGGGTGGCCGAGATGCGGGCCACCCCGTCCGGCTCGCCAAGCTCGTCGAGCGCGTTGCGCACGGTGGCGTCCACCGAAAGGTACTTTCGTCCGGCCCGCAGATCGGCGTCGTTGCGCAGCCTGACGATCAGCGGGAACTCGCTGAGCGCGCCCGCGTCGAACAACCCGGTTGTGTAGATCAACTGCACGCCGAGCGCCGAGGCCACCGCGCGCTGCAGTTCGAGCAGGTAGCCTGCCGACGCGCGTCCGATGGGGTTGTCCAGGAACAGCACCCCGGAGTGCCGGTCCCGCAACCGGCCCTTGTCGTTGGCCCGCAGCGCGGCCATCGTGCAGTACAGGATGATCGCCGCGGTGAGCTGCTGACCGCCGGAGAACACATCGCGGATCTCCGACACCCGCTGCCGCTCGGTACGCAGCACCGAATCCGGCTTGAGCATGTCGATGCGGAACCCCTTCGGTACCACCGCCCGCACCCCACGCAACAACAGCGACATGCCGTCTCCGGTCTTGCCCGCGGCCGCCTCGTCGACCACGACGCCCAGCTGTTCGGCCAGCCGTGTCTCGTCCGGGTCGGCGAACCGGATACGCAAGAACTCGCTGCCCGACCAGTCGCCGAGACCGTCGGGCAGCCGGGACAAGCGTTGCGCCGACCGCAGCACCCGCAACGCCCCCTCGACCATGCCCTGCAGCCGGGCCACGATGCCCGAGCGGTGCCGGTCGATCTGCTCGAGATCACCGGTCAGGCTGCGCAACCGCGGCCGCAGCGCAGCGGTCCACTGCTCGGCGTGCTCCGGCAACCGGTCCCGTCGCACCGAGATGATCTGTCGCCGCACCGTGCTGGTGAGCTTCTCGAATCGCTCCGCTGCGTAGGACACCAGGGCATCGGTGGTGACCCGCACCCGCTTCTCGGCCTCGCCCACGGCTTGCTCGGCCCTGGCCAGCTCCGCGTTCAGCTTGGCGTGCCGTGCCTGCGCCGATTCGATGTCGCCTGCGAAGGGCGCGGCGTCATCGGCCGCAGCGCCCGTGCCGAGCAGGTGGCCCAGCGACTCGGTGAGCATGCCGAATCCGGCCGACGACAACTGGGCGCAGGTCAGACGGGCTTCAGCGTCGGCACGCCTGGCGAGCAGCTCCTCCGCTTCCCGTGCCGCGGCAGCTGCCTCATCGCGTGCGCGGCTGATGAGATCCATTCCGTACCCGATGGAGCTGGGGCGTTCGAAGTTGTCGAGTATGGACGCGGCAGCAGACAGCGACTCGAACTCCGCTCTGCGGGTGGCCAGTCCCCCAATCGCCTCGGCCCGCTCCGCCTCCACTGCGGACAGCGCGCGTTCAGCCCGCCTCTCGGCGGCCTCGCGGGACGCGGCATCGGACCCGTCCGGCGTGTCGAGGAATCTTCCGGCGAGCATCCGCACATCCGGGTCCAAAGCTTCGAGGGCCGCCCGTGCGGTGGCCTCGGCGTGTTCCGCGTGATCGAGTTCTGCTCGCAGGTCGTTGCCGACCTCCACCTTGGTGTAGGCCTCGGCCGCGGCCGCGAACGTCTTGCGCAGCACCTCGACCGGCTCGGCCGGGATCGGCTGCTGGGCGGTGACCGAACCGCCGCCCGGAACTTCGGCGAGTTCGGCTCGTGCGCTGGACACCGTGCGGTGGTGGCCGTCGGCGCGACGCTGTTCCTCTGCCGCTACCTCGCGCCAGCGGGCGGCTGTTGCCTCAGCGCCGGCCGCCTCCTCGTTGGCCCTGGTGACGATCTCTTCGGCCGCGGCTGCTTCATCTGTCCACTGTGGAATCCGAGCTACCGAGGTGGCCAGCTCGCCGAGGATCCGCGCTCGCTCCGCGGCGACCCGGGCCGCGTTCCGCAGCTCGGGAATCTGCGCGCGGAGGGCGGTTCGTCGCTGCACCAGCCGATTCACGGCCTCCTGCGCGCTGCTCGCCTCGGCATCTGCCCGCTGGTAGCCGGCACGGGCGGTCTCCGCGCGTTCGGCCAGGATGCCGAGAGCCCCCGCCGGGTAGTCCTCGCGCCAGGTGCGCAGTTTCCATTCCAGCGCGGCGTCGATCGATGCCCGCTCGGCGAGCCGCCCAAGCGACTCGTGTCGTTCGGCCTGTCGGGCGGCGATCGCGGAGCGCTCGAGGTCGGCGGCTTGCTCGTCAAAGAGCGCCG
>JBOHRE010000188.1:0-2564 GCA_050732635.1 Longimicrobiales bacterium
AACCCAGAGCAGCGGGCGGGCCGGATCGCGCCGCGCGGCAGCCCACGCCGTCCAGCGCGCCACCACATCGCGGCGCGCGACGATGCCGCGGCGTAGCTTGCCGCCGCCCAGCGCGACCAGGGGCGAGGCGGCGCGCGCCACACTCATCGCGAGTCCGTAAACGCGCTCGCCCGCGCTCACCGCACGCCGGCTCGCTGCGCCCGTTCGCCGCCGCGGCGGTAGCTCGGCATGACCTGCCCTCTCCAACGACACGATGGACGCGTCCCCGTCGACCGGCCTATATTCGCGCACGTGCGATACATCGGCAACAAGACGCGACTGCTCGGCTTCATCGAGGACACCTTGCGCCGGCGCGGCATCGCCCCGGGCCGCGCGCTGGATCCGTTCACCGGCACAGCCAGCGTCGCACGCGCACTCAAGCGCCTGGGACATGCCGTCGTTGCAGCGGATGTGATGACGTACGCGTACGCATTCGCACGCGCCTATGTGCAGGCCGGCGCCGAGCCGCGGCTCGACGCGCTCGCCGCGCAGCTCGACACCCGGCCGCTCACGCTCGGCGCCGTCGTCGCCCACCTGAACCGCCTGCCGCCGCGGCCGGGCTTCATGCACACGCACTTCACGCCCGACGGCGACGAAGGGCGGCGCCACGGCCGCATGTTCTTCACGCCGCGCAACGGCGCCCGGATCGACGCCGTCCGCCACAGCCTCGAGGTCTGGCGGCGCGAGCAGCGTATCGATGAGACCACCTATTTTCTGCTGCTCGCGACGCTGCTCGAGGCGGCCGACCGCGTGGCGAACACGGCCGGCGTCTACGCGGCTTGCATCAAGAGCTGGCAGCCGAATGCGCTCCGCCCATTACACCTGACACCGCCCATGATCGTCGCGGGCAACGGCTGCATCGCCAAACGCGAGGACGCGCTGCGTGTCGTGCGCGAGGCCGGCACGTTCGACCTGCTGTACCTCGACCCGCCCTACAACAGTCGCCAGTACACCGGCTATTACCACATCCCCGAGCTGATCGCGCTGGGCTGGTTCGACGCGCCGCCCGTGTTGCGCGGCAAGACGGGGCTGCTGCCCGATCGCGACCAGCGCAGCGACTGGTGCCGTCGCGGCCGCTGCGAGCAGGCGCTCGAAACGCTGCTCGCGCACGCGAACTGCCGGCACATCGTGATGAGCTACAACTCGGAAGGCCTGATCCCGGAGCGCACCATCGTGACCGCGCTGCGCGTATGGGGCCGCGCCGCCAGCTTCCGCCGCTACCGGCGCGCGTACCGCAGGTACCGCTCCGATGCGGACGGCGTCGCCCGCCGGTACCGGGGCGACGCCGTCGAGGAGCGATTGTATTGTGTGTCGCGTTGACGTCGGCGTCGAGGTCGACGCCGACGTTCTACGGCCGCTTCGCGGTGCGGAACATGATCGGCAGCTGAACCCAGACCGCTACCGGCCGATTTCGGTTCAGCGCCGGCGTGAAGCGCATCACGTTTGCCACCCTCAGGGCAGCGGCATCCAGCGCCTCATGCCCCGATGACTCCGCGACCTCCGTCCCCAGCACCTCGCCGGTCTCCGAGATGTGAAACCACACGGCCACCCTGCCGCCGATCCCGGCGTCGCTCAGCAACGGCGGATAGTGCTGCTCCAGCGCCTGCTCGACCTCGGCGCGGTTCGTCAGCTCCGGCCGTTCCGTGAACGGAGTGAAGGTCGGACCGGAAGCGAGCGGCTCGGTTTCCCGCGGTGTCGGTCGCACATCGACTCTGCGCCTGCCCTCCAGGGGCAGCGGCTTCACGTTGCCTGCGGCCACGGCCGCTTTCGTCGTGATCGAGATGACCCCCTTGGCGGCCTCCGGGCCGTAGAGTGATGCTGCCGCAGCGCCCTTGATCACCTCGATGCGCGCGATCTCGCCGGTGTCGCGAAGCCGCTCGATCCTGGCACCCTCGATCACCTTTACGCCGTCGACGTAGACCAACGTTCCCTCCTGAAGCGCCTTGCCGATTCCGGATGGTGCGACGGAGTCCGGCAGCTCGGCGGCGCGCGGCAGCGTTTCAGCGCCCTGCCTCGACTCCAAGGGCTGCTGCTCCGTGCCCGAACGGAACACGATCGGTAGCTGGACCCATACCGGGGCCGGCCGGCCCCGGTTCATCGCGGGGCTGAAGCGCATGGTCTCCGCCACGCGCAGCGCGGCCTGCGCCAGGGCCTCGTGCGGCACGCTCGCGCTGTCGACGAGCAGTGTGCGTCCCACGCGGCCCTGCTCGTCGATGAAGAACCAGACATTGATCGTCCCCCCGATCCCCGCCTCCCGCAGCAACGGCGGGTAGTATTGCTCGAGCGCCTGCTCCACCTGCACCCGGTTCCTCAGCTCCGGCCGTTGCGTGAACGGCGTGAACGTCGGCGCCGCCGACACGTCCGTCCCCGGCGCGGCCGTCGGCGCCGTATCGACCGGCTGCGGTGCACGCGTGGCCTGCGGCACCGGCTCCGTCACCGGCGGCTCCGCACACACGGCTGCGACCAGCAGCGTGCCCGCCACCAGCGCGAAACCCGCAGCCCGCCGCCAGCGCGGCCCCCGCGCG
>JBOHRE010000189.1:0-2557 GCA_050732635.1 Longimicrobiales bacterium
TCCGCGCCCTGGGCCGGGCGCTCACGATCCCGCGCCGCCACGGCGCCCGCCGGCGCGACCCGCGGTCTGCGCGTCGCCATGCTTTACGGCTGTGTTCAGCACGCGCTATTTCGGCACGTCAATGCCGATACCGCGCAGGTGCTGGTCGCGAACGGCTGCGAGGTGGTCGCCGCGCCCGGTCAGCGCTGTTGCGGCGCGCTGCACGCCCACGGCGGCGACCTCGAGACGGCTCGCAGCCTCGCGCGACGCAACGTGGACGCATTCGAGCGCGCCGGCGCCGAGGTGATCGTCGTGAACGCAGCCGGCTGCGGTGCCGTGATGAAGGAGTACGGCCACCTGCTCGAGGATGATGCGGATTACGCGGCCCGAGCCGGCGAGCTGGCCGCGCGCGTGCGCGACCTCTTCGAGTTCCTCGCGGCGCACGGCGCGCGGCCTGGTGCACCGCTCGCGTTGCGGGCCGCCTACGATGCGCCCTGTCACCTCTATCACGGCCAGGCCATCCGCAGCGAGCCCGTCGACGTCCTGCGCGCCGTGCCGGGCCTCGAGGTCGATTGGCTGGCGCATGCCGAGGAGTGCTGCGGCGGTGCCGGCGTCTATGGGCTGACCCACCCGGACCTGGGCGGCCGCATCCTGGACGACAAGGTGGCCGACGCGCAGGAGTCCGCTGCGGCCGTCGTGATCACGGGCAACCCGGGCTGCATCATGCAGATCGGTGCGGGGCTGCTGCTGGCGCGGTCGCCGCTGACCGTCGCGCACCCGGTCGAGCTGCTGGCCGAGAGCTACCGCCGGCAGGTCGAATCCGCGGCAACGCGTGCCGCACCATCATGACGGAGTCGGATCTCGAGACCGTGCTCGAGCGACTCCGCCGCTACGTCGAGCACGAGTCGCCGAGTGGCGACGCGGCGGCCAACCGTGCGCTGGCCGCGCTGATCGCCGGCGACCTCGAGCGGACCGGCGCAGCCGTGCAGCGCATCGACGCGCCGAGCCGCGGCGCGCACCTGCTGGCCACGCTGCCCGGCCGGGAGGCGGGCCTGCCGCATCTGCTCGTCCTCGGCCACTTCGATACAGTCCATCCGCTCGGCTCGCTCGCGCGGATGCCGTTCGCGATCCGCGACGGCCGTATCGAAGGCCCGGGTGCGTTCGACATGAAGGCCGGCATCGCCGTTCTGTTGGAGGCACTGCTGCGCATGGCCGCGGCCGGCCGCAGGCCGCGTCGGCTGCTGACGCTGCTGCTGAGCTGTGACGAAGAAATCGGCTCGGCAACATCTCGCAACATCATCGAAAGCGCAGCCCGCGGCGCTGCCGCCGCGCTCGTGCTCGAGCCGTCGCTTCCCGGCGGTGCCGCCAAGACCGCCAGGAAAGGCGTGGCCATCTACACGATCCGCGCGCGCGGCCGGGCCGCGCACGCCGGCCTCGACCCGCAGCATGGGGTCAGCGCGATCGTCGAGCTCGCGCATCAGACGCTCCGCATCGCCGCGCTCGCCGCGCCGGAGCTCGGCACTACCATCAACGTCGGTCTCGTCCGCGGCGGCACGGTGAGCAATGTCGTCGCCGCGGAGGCGGAGTTGGAGCTCGATGTGCGCTATGCGACGTCGCGCGAGGGTGTGCGCGTCGATGCGGCGCTGCGCGCACTCGAGGCCACGATCCCGGGCGCTGCAATCGAGGTGCAGGGCAGCGAGAGCCGGCCGCCGCTCGAGCGGACCGCGCCGGTCATCGCGCTGTACGAAGCCGCCCGCCGGCAGGCGGCGCGCCAGGGCTGGGAGCTGGGCGAGGGCTCGGCCGGCGGCGCGAGCGATGGCAGCCTCGTCGCCGCGCTGGGTGTGCCGACGCTCGATGGGCTCGGGCCTGATGGCGGTGGCGCGCACGCGCTCGACGAGCACGTGCGCCTGGACGATTTGCCGCGCCGCATTGCGCTGCTCGAGGATCTGCTCGACACGCTATGAGCGATTCCATCCACATCCGGGCTCTGACGTCACTCGACGACTTCAAGCAATGCGTTCGCTTGCAGAAGCAGACGTGGGGCGAGGATTGCTCCGAGATCGTGCCCGTCTCGCTGCTGCGCAGCACACCGCGTATGGGCGGCGTGATCGCCGGCGCGTTCGACGACGCCGGCCGGATGGTCGGCATGGTCTTCGGCCTGACCGGCCTCAGCGACGGCACGCTCGTCCACTGGTCGGACATGCTCGCCGTCCGCCCCGGCCTGCGCGATCGCGGCATCGGTGAACGATTGAAGCGCTACCAGCGGGATGTCCTGCTGCCCACCGGCGTGCGCCGCATCGACTGGACCTTCGATCCGCTCGAGTCGCGTAATGCGTACCTCAATTTTCGTCGGCTGGGCGTGATCGCGGCCGAGTACCTCGTGGATTACTACGGGGCCACCGACTCGCCGCTGCACGAGGGACTGCCGACCGATCGGGTCGTGGCGAATTGGCACATCCGCAGCCGCCGCGTGACCGAGCGACTGGGCCGCCGGCCGAGCGGCGCCGACACGCCTCCGCTCGAAGCGGCTGCCGTCGCGCTCGACGCCCGGCGCGAGGCGCCCTGGCCGCGTCCGCTC
>JBOHRE010000190.1:0-2522 GCA_050732635.1 Longimicrobiales bacterium
GGCTGCGCGCGCTCGCGCGCCGCGCGGTCGGCGGGTGCGGCGCCGCGCCTGGCGGCGGTCGGCGTGGTGTCCACCCATTCCGCGTTGCGCGAGAAGCGACGAAGCTCGTCGCGCACGGCCTCGGAGTCCCGGCCGATGAGGGCTACGATCTGCCTGCGCTGGCGAGTCTGGTCGAGGATGCGGACGGTGGCGTCCCGCCTGGTCTCGAGGAGTCGGTCGGCGTCGTGCAACACGACCGTATTCACCTCGCCCAGCGCGACGTTGCCGCGGGACAGATGCTCCGACAGCCGATCCGGAGTCGCGATCAGCACGTCGTAGCCGGCGCGCAGGTCGCGCACCTGGGCGTCGAGTGGCGCCTCGTCGTGCACCTCGCCGATCCAGAGTTGGGTCTCGTCGGTCACGCGGCGCGCGATACGCGAGACCTTGCGCACCTCGTTGGCCCGGGCGCAGAGGATCAGGATGCCGAGGCCCTCGCGACCGGCCTGCACATCGAGCAACGGCAGCAGGTACGCGCCGGTCTTGCCCGTGCCGCTCGTGGCCACGGCGATCACGTCCTTGCCGGCGCGAATCAACGGCGCGATCCGCAGTTGCGCCGCGGTCGGCGAGGTCCAGCCCATGCGTTCGATCCCCTTCAGCAGCTCCCGGCGGCCGACCAGATCGCTGAACGAGCCCACGGCTGGGCCGCGCTCGCCTCGTGCGTGACCGCGCGGAGCGGCGACTTCGGTTGACCCGGCGAGATCCGACCCGCGCCGCCGCAACAGCACGCCCACGACCGCGCCGAGCGCGAGCAGCACCAGCAGTACTCCGAGCAGAGGGCCCCAGCTCATACCGTCCACGGGTTTCTCCGGATCAAACGATTCGCGACCGCTGATTCTTGAATGGTCTCGCGGCAGTGTCAACAAAAACGGGCCGCCGGCAATGCCGACGACCCGTCCACTGCTTGACCGGCACGCCGCTGCGGGCGTGCGATCAGCGGTGTCGCAAGTACCAGATCCCGAGCGGGACCGCCACCGCCGTTGCACCGAGCATGAGCGATGTCCCCCGCGACATGCTGCGCGCCGCAAGCATCGCGGCCGCACCTTTCACTGGGTGCTTCAACACGAACATCGCCTTCGGCGCCTTGGTGTAGCCGACCCGGCTCGCGAGCTCAGCGATCATCTGCGTCTGTTCTCCTTCCGCTTCCAGTCATCCGAGCGCGGCACACGAAGCGGTCCGCGCGCATTCTCGTCATCACGACGGGGGCCGGAACGCACGCGACGCCGCGTACGACGCTTCGGCTGCCCAACCACGCGCACGCCCGTGCGCCCGGCCCGTCGCATCGTGTCCATTGCCTATGGCGTCTCGCGCTCGATCCCGCGATCACCGGCCAGCGGGTCCTCCTCGCTGCGACGCACCGGCTGCTCGCCTTCGCGCTGGATCCCCTCTCGCGAGCTGCCGCTCCGGCCCCGCTCGACATCGGCGGCCTCGCGCTCCTCGCGCTCGCGCAACGGCTGCTGGTCCATGCGCTCGCTCTCCTGCGGCGTCGACCGCTCACCGTTCTGCCTGCCGCCGGGCCTTTGCTGCTCCCGATTTCGCTGATCCTGTGCCATGACCACTCCTTCCGTTTCGTAGGATGCACTCCCTGCGCAACGTGGCCCTCCAGGGTTGCACGATACATGCCAGGCGCGACGTAACTCGTTGAGGGTGCAGCATCTACGGCGTTTATCGGCGACGTCCACCGGCCGGCCGAACGCCGCTCCGGGGCCCGCTCTTCTCCGAGTATGCCGGCGAGCGCGCAGCCCCGGCGTGCGGGGCGCGAGCCGACCGCGCGCGACGACGCGCCGCGGGTCCGCTCCCCGGGCCGGATTCAAACCCTGCGGCCGGCCGCATCATCCCATTGTCTGAGAGGCGCCGGCGCACCTCGATCTTCTGAATGGGCGAGCGCTCCACGCGAGCAGTGACGCTCCGCACCTGGGCGGGGCCGCGCGGTTCCGCCCCTGGTGAGGAGGCAGCGATGGGCAGGAAGACGAATTCGGTGGTGGCGACGTTCGTGATCATCCTGGCGTCGGCCGGTCCGGCGCTCGCGGGGCCGCCGTGGATCTCGGTCGAGTACCCCGCGAATCCGTACGATCGCGCGGCGCCGCGGGACGCGCTGTTGCTGGTGCACACGTATCACCACGCACGGTCGATGGCGTTTCCGCTGGAGGCGGTGGCGGAAGGCGTGGTCGCTGGCCAGCACCGATCCGTCACGCTCACGGTCCGGCCTACGGCGCGGCCCGGCGTGTGGGCGGTGAGCGGCGCGCTGCCGAGCAGCGGCCAGTGGGTGGTCAAGGCAACGCTGAGAGATACGGAGACGAACGCGCGCGCCACGGCGCTAATCGGGATCGCTGCGGGCCGGCTGGTGGCCGTGAGCGTGCCATCGCGTAGCCAGGGCGGCATGGTGATTCCGCGCCCGGCCTCACGGGCGGATGTGGATGCGGTGCTGAGCCAGGCGATCGCCGCGGCGCCTGCGGCGGCTGCGGCGGCACAGACCAGTGCGCGAT
>JBOHRE010000191.1:0-2384 GCA_050732635.1 Longimicrobiales bacterium
GGCAATGCCCGCTTCGCTGTTGAAATTGAGCGGCGGCATCTCACGATTCACGCCGCCGCACCAACGGCGCTACTAGGGGTGTTGCGGTCCAGCTCTGCGTCGTGCGCACGAAGCGCGGCGACCAGCATGTTCATGCTCTTGTAGCCCCTCACGCGGCGGAACTGGCGCTCCGCTTCCAGTACGCCCGCCGCGGTCCAGCGCAGCATCATGGCGCCGCCACGCCAGCGCTTGACGCGACGGGACGTGTCACGCGCGCGACCAATCAGATTCTCGATCACGTTCGTGGACGATAGCATCTGCTCGAGCGCCCGATCCCCGAGCGCCAACCGCTTGACCGTCAGCAGTTCGTCGGTGCCCTCGCTCAGCGAAGCCGACGCGCCCGGATGATCGTTCTTCAGCGTCCGCTCCAGGTTCTGCAGCATCTGCTTCGCGCGCGCGTGATCCTTCGTCGCGAAGGCCTCGCTCAGCGCCCGCTTCACCGACGCACGCTTGCCCTCGGGTAGCGCGTCCAAAACATTGCGCTTCTTGTGCACCTGGCACCGCTGGATCAGCGCCCGCTTGCCGAACACCGCCCGCACCGCCTTGACCAGTGCCTTGCTGCCATCCAGCACCACCAGCATGGAGCGATCGGTCCGCAGGCCGCGCTCGGTCAGGTTCTCGAGCAACGCCACCGAGGTCGCGGCGTTCTCGCTCGCTCCCTCCCAGAGTCCCAGCACGTGCTTCGCTCCGGTGACGTCCACGCCCACCGCCGCCACCACCACGTGGTCCTTGCGGAAATGCACCCCGTCCAGGAACAGCACCTTCAGGTCCAGGCCCGACAGGTCTCGCTCCTGCACAGTCCGCAGATGCTTCTCCGTCCCGCGCACGAACCGCTCACTCACGGCGCTCTTGCCCACTCCCGTGCTTGCCACCTCGTCCGGCAGCGCCTCCAGCGAGCGCGCGTAGTTGCGCGTCGATACCCCGATCAGCATCTGCTCGACCGCCCGCCGCTCGAGCGGATCCTGCGCCGACCACGCCGACCAGCTCGGCAGCACCACCTCCTCGCCGTCCGTGCTGCGCGCCCGGGGCCGCTTCACGTTCACCCGCCGCCCCGCCAGCACAAGCGAGCTCGGTCCATGGCCCGCTCGATACGCCGACCGCTCCTCCGCGTGGCGATAGCGAGGCCCACATACCTCCGCGCGCTCGGCTTCCAGTACTTCACTCACCTGCTGCAGCCCGGCCACCAGCACCGTCTCGTAGAGCGTCTCTCGGATGAATGCGCTCAGCGCCAGCTTCAACTGCGCGCCTGGGTTCGGCGCCTGCCCCCGTTGCTGCCGGGGCCTCTTCTTGTCATTCTTCCTCATGGTGGCTCCTCCGGTTGTACCGTTTTGATTCCACCCGAATCTTCGCATTCGGGCGGAGGAGCCGCCACTCAATTTCAACAATCTATCGGGCAATCCCTAATCTTGCGCGACACGCCGTAACGCCGACTGCGCCTCCTCGTGCCGCGCCTCGATCGCACGCGCAGACCGCTCACCCGTCAGCAACAGGTGCGTCTCCACCAGCCGCGTCACCAGCCGGATCGATTGCACGTAGTCGCTGATCCCGACCGCGATCAACGGCGCGAACGCCAGCGTCACGAACAGGGTGATGATCTTGGAACGAAGCGACATCCTCTGACAGCCTCGAGGATCAGGCCGTTGCAAAGATCCCCTCTCGGGATCCGCGACTCATGCGGCAGGGCGTCTGACCATCACCGCCCAGCGGCGCCAACCTGTAGGTTCGAACCACTACGGGGCGCGGCTCGCTCACGCGCCGCATCGACGGCACTCGCGACCAATATCGCAGCGCGAGGGCAATCTGCGACATGCGCAGCGCCCGCGCAACAGAGTCGCCGGCGGTACGGCCGGAGCACATTGTCGACGCAGCGGCCGCGCGAGGCCTACGATCGGAGATCGATTCCTGGCCATGCGCGCGAACCTGGCTCTCCTACCGAATGTCCTGGCCAACCGCTGGGCGCTAGCTTAATGGAGGAGTCGAATCCCCGGTCCCGAAAATACCGCCTCCCGCATTTCGGCATTCTGGGCACAATCCTCAATCAGTGCCTGGATGCTCGGCCAGAGCAGGAATCCGTGACCGAAATCCGCGCGATCGCCGGCGTTAAGGCGTATCGCCGACTTCTTGAGTATCGCTGCGACCGCGGCTCCGGGATTCGCTCCGAGGTCAAGGCGCACGCGACGAGCGTAGTCGATGGCTAATGCAGCCATGCCTGAGGCGACGGCCGTCGCTTGGCTGGTACCGCCTAGGCGCCCGTAGGGATCGTTCGGGTCATCGGGATCGATGGGGAAAACGTGGAGGGCGTCGCGGCTCCGGGTCGACCTGGGCCCCATGCAGTTGCCGGGGCG
>JBOHRE010000192.1:0-2347 GCA_050732635.1 Longimicrobiales bacterium
CGTGTGCGCCGGCCGCGCGCAGCGCCGCCTCATCGTGGCGGCCGGTCGCGACGCCGACCGCGGTCACGCCGAGCGCGCGGCCGCAGGTCACGTCGTGCGGCGTGTCACCGATCACGACGACATCGCGGCCGCGGAACTCGCGCCCCGTATGTGACCGCGCCCGCTCGACCGCCAGCGCCGGCAGCTCGCTGCGCCGCTCACTGTCGGAGCCGTACGCGCCGAACGCGAAGCGGTCGGCCAGTGCGACCGAGCGCAGCTTCAGCGCCGCGCCCGGCTCGATGTTGCCGGTCAGCAATGCGACGACCGCCTGCTGCTGCGCGCCGGCCAGCGCGTCCAGCACTTCGCGCACGCCCGGCATGGTCGAGCTGCGCTGGTCCGGCGCGGCCAGCTCGGACTCCAGCGCTCCCAGGTACGATGCCCAGAGCGACGGCAGCCGCGCATCGATCGCGGCATCACCGAAGCCGGCCAGCCGTAGCAGCTCGCGCGCGATCTGCGGGTCCGTCTTGCCGGAGAAGTCGTGGGCCTCGATCGGGCCGGTCATGCCGAACACGTCCAGCAGCGCGAAGTGGAACGCGCGCCGCGCCGCACCGTTCGTGCTCAGGATCGTGCCGTCGATGTCCCAGAGGAGGAGCTTCAAGAGCGGTGGTTGATGGTTGATGGTCGATGGTTGGCGGCTTCGGGCATGGTCCTGTAACGTACGGTGCGTGGGCGGTGCGGCGCACCTACTACCAACTACCAACCACGAACCATCAACCATCAACGCTGGCCCGCATCAGGTAACCGAGTATATGCCGCCCCCCCTGCCACGACCCTTACGACGGCAAAGCCCGTGAAGCTGCTCGCTGTCATCCTCGCGCTGATCGGCGCGGCCTGGTTCTACTTCCTGGCGCTGCCCTGGGGCATCACGCTGCGCTGGCGCGAGCCGCAGCGCACGGCGATGATGCAGCAGCGACTGGAGCAGGCTGCGGCGGCTGGGGAAGCGCTCGAGATCGAGCAGGCGTGGGTCCCGCTCGAGCGCATCTCGCCCGCACTGCGCCGCGCCGTCGTCGTCGCCGAGGACGGCCGCTTCTACGAGCACAGCGGCGTCGACTGGCAGGCGCTGCGCGAGGAGTTTCGCTACGGCGGCGACGAGGATTTCTCCTTCTTCGACCTCGATGATCTGCGGGCGCTCCGCGGCTCGCTCGGCTACTACCGCGCCAACCGCGACAGGGTCCGCGGCCGCAGCACGATCACGCAACAGGTGGCGAAGAACCTGTATTTCTCCACGCACCGCTCGGTACTGCGCAAGCTCGAGGAGCTGATCGTGGCGAAGCGGCTAGAGCGGCTGTTGAGCAAGGACCGCATCCTCGAGGTCTACCTGAACATCGCGGAATGGGGCCCGGGAATCTTCGGCGCGGAGGCGGCGGCGCGCCACCACTTCGGCCGCTCGGCCGCGGAGCTGACCCGCCACCAGGCCGCACAGCTCGCGGCGTCGCTGCCGCACCCGCTGCGCATCAATCCCTCGCGCAGCCCGGGACGGATGGCATGGCGCGTCGCACTGATCGAGCAGTGGATGGGCGGCACGGGTCCGGTCGAGACGGTCCCGCTCGGTGAGCTGGAGCGCGAGGCCGAGGCGGCCGCGCAGGACATCGAGCTCGACGAGCGCCTGCTCGGCGAGCCGGCGGCGCCCGAGCCGGACACGACAGGTGCGCAGCCGACGCCCGAGGAGCCAACGGCGGACACGATGTCCGGGCTTCCGACCGATACGGCGCCCGGCGATACCGGGGTGGTCAGGGCGAATCACTGACGGCGCGCTGGATCGCGCGCACGACGCACTGCGTCGCGACCTCGCCCAGCGCCAGCAGCGCGCCGGACTCCCAGGGCTGCTGCTCCTCGGCCGTCGAGACGGCGAAGACCACGTCGCCATCGAACGGCGTGTGCACGGGCGTGATGCAGCGGGCCATGGCGGTGGAGCCGGCCCGCGCGATCATCTGCAGCGACGTCTGGTTCAGCGCCGCGTCGGTGGCGATGACGACGAGCGTCGTGCTGGTGGCGGGCGGCGGTGCGCGGCGCGCGAGCTCGGCGAAGCTGCCGGCATGGCCGATGTCGGCGAGACGCCGCGTGGCGTCGATGAAGCGGCCAGCGGAGTCGCGCGCGCCGGCGATGATCGTGGCGTCGTCGCGGCGCACATCACCCAGCGCATTGACGACGGCGAGCGCGGCGACCGTCCAGTGGTCGACGCGCGCCGCGGCAGTGCCGACGCCGCCGGGCATGGCGTCGGCCAGCCCGCCGATCTTGCCGACCAGCGCACCCGTGCCGGCGCCGACCCGGCCCTCTGGCACCGCGTCGGCGGTGGCCGCGTCACAGG
>JBOHRE010000193.1:0-2290 GCA_050732635.1 Longimicrobiales bacterium
CCGCGCAGCACCTCCGTGTGCTCCGCGCGATTGCGCACTGCCGGACTGCGGCCCTCGGCGGGCATCTCGATCGGTGTGCCGCCTGCGGCCATCGCGCCATCTCGTTCAACTCGTGCCTTATGGAGAGCGCGCGGTTCTGGGGAGTCCAGCGATGGACGGGCGTGCGCCACGAGGCATCACGCCCGTTCGACTCTCCATTACCGTGGGGCTTTGAGCCAGGCGAGCAGCGCGTCGGTGGGTCGAAATGTCCCCTTCCGCAGGTGTGGGGGCACGATCGCCTCGATCGCCTCCAGCTTCTCGCTGGGATCCGCCCGCACGTACATCTCGGTCGTGGTCAGGTGGCTGTGGCCGAGCCAGAGCGAGACCTTCCGGATATCGTGCGTGGCTTGGAGCACGATCATGGCGCAGGTATGCCGCAGCACATGCGGCGACAGCCGCTTGCGCGCGAGCGACGCACACGTGCCGCAGGCCGTCCTCCCGTGACACTTGAGGACGTGCGCGACGCCCCAACGACTCAACGGCTGGCCGCGGGCATTCACAAACACCTCCGACGCCGGCACCTGACCACGGACGGCCAGCCAGGCCCGGAGCGCCGCGGCCGTCGACTTCCAGAGCGGCAAGGCCCGCTCGCGTCGCCCTTTGCCGCGGACCCGGATGGTCGCGGCCTGCGCCGCCACGTCCTCGAGCCGTAAACCGGTGAGCTCGGAGACGCGGAGCCCAGCGCAGATGGTCAGATGCAGCATCGCGCGGTCGCGGATCCCGTGACGGGTCGTGGGACTGGGCGCATTCACGACCGCCTGCACCTCGTCGTGCGTCAGGTAGGGCACGAGCCGGGTATCGCGCCGCTTGAACGGAATCGCCAAGACGCGGCGAATCTGATCGAGGGCGGCCGGCTCGCGGTGCTGCAGAAACCGGAAGAAGGCCCGAATCGCCGCCAGCCGGACGTTGCGGGTCGCCGCGCCGTTACGGCGCATCGTCTCGAGCTGCTCGAGAAACGCGCCGATCAGAGTGGCGTCGAGCTGCTCGAGGGTGAGGGCACTCGGGACCGTCTTCAGTCGCTGCGCGGCAAACGTGAACAGCGCGCGGAAGCTGTACGCGTACGAATCGCACGTGTGCGGACTGGCGCCGCGGTGTCGCATCAGGTGCTCGCGGAGGAACGCTTCGATGTGCGGCGCGAGCGCGGTCATGGCTGCCCCTCGCTCATGAACCGCTCACTCGCGGTCGCCACGTCGATTAGCAACTCCGGCGTGGCTTCGAGATACCAGTAGGTGGACACAATGCTGACGTGCCCGAGATAGGTCGCCAGAGCGCGCATCGATTGCCCGACCTGTGACCGACCGGTCGGGGTCGTCTCCAGGGCCCGGACGGCAAACGTGTGACGTAATCCGTGAAGCGTCGGTGCGCGACCGCCGACCACGCGGAGCTGGGCCAGCGACACGAGTCGGCGAAAGACCGCGTGCACGTCCCGATACAGGAGCCGGTGGCCCCACTCCGAGACGAAGACCCACGACCTGGTGGACGGAGGGCGCGCCGGATGTCGCAGGTACTGCTCAAGGCCCGCGACGGCGGTCCCGTGGAGCGGGACCAGACGGGTCTTCTGAAACTTGGTCGTCCGGATCAGGAGATCGCTGCCGCTGAGGTCAGCGACCTGCAAGGCCAGCGCCTCTGAGATGCGCAGACCGGTGGCGGCGAGCAGGCTAATCAACGCCACGTAGGTGTGAGGCCGGAGTGAGTCTCGTGGCGTCAGCTGCGCAGCCACCACGAGGAGCTGATCGATCTCGGTCGGCGTATAGAGCCGTGGGGGCCGACGCGTCGTTCGGTAGCCGAAGTAGTGGGCCGGTGGCGCCTCATGCTGGGGATCGTCGAGCTGGGCGTGCATCGCAAACTGCCGCACGGTTTCGTACCGCCGGTGGCGCTGGGCGAGCGACGGCCCCTGACTCGCCCACGCGAGGACGGTCGTCGTCCTGACGATGGACTCCCCACGATCGCGCGCAAACGCCGCGAAGCTGCGGAGCAGGCATTCGGTGTTACTCAGCGTGAAGCCGGCCAGGCGCCGTACGGCGAGATAGGTTTCCATGGCCGCGATCATGCGTGCCTCCCCGGCCATGGCTGCGCGACCTGGCGGAGCGTGGCGAGGTCGACCTTGGCGTAGTACGCCGACATGTCGAGACTGCGATGCCGGAGCACCAAGCCGATGTGATCGAGCGAGACGCCGTGCCGCAGCATTTCCGTCGCGGCGGTGTGGCGCAGCACGTGCGCCCCCGCTCGTGCCACGTGCACGCCAGCCCGC
>JBOHRE010000194.1:0-2289 GCA_050732635.1 Longimicrobiales bacterium
GTTGCGGCTCGTGCTCGAGCCGGCGGTGCGCGCCGCCGCGCTCGTCGCAGCCGAGGTGGACGGCAGCGTCGCCCGCCTCGACGCCCGCCGCCACGGCGACCGGCTGCTCGTGCCCGTCCAGCTCGTGCTCGATCACCCGCGCACCGTCGAGCTGGTCACCTCCGGCTGAGCCGGGGATGCGGCGCTGGGCACCGGTCGCCGACCTCGCGGCTCACTGCGTCTGCACGATCTCGTCGGTGATGCGGTACGCGCCGTCCAGCCAGGCGATGATCTCGCGGGCGCCGGGGTGGTCGGCGCCCGCGTAGCGCTCGCGCAGCGTGGCGGCCCTGTCGCCGAGGTGGTCCAGCCCGATGTCCTGCAGCGTGAGCACGTCCTCGCTCAGCCGGGTGCCCAGCTCGGCCCCCAGCACGGCGGCCGCCGCGCGGTGCGTGGCCGCGAGGTACTCGTAGCGCTCGTTCTGGCGGTAGCTGTCGACCAGCGTGAGCGCCGGAATGCGCGTCAGCGTCGGCTGCAGCGCCGGGTTGATCGCATGGCCGGCCAGGTGCTCCGCGAGCGCGGCGGGCCGGCCGGTGAAGCCGCGCAGGTGCAGGTACTGCGACATGCGCTGGCCGTCGTTGACCGGGTAGTTGTCCCACAGGAACGGCCGGCGCCCCAGCTGCTGCGTGACGCGCCGCAGGTGGCCCAGCGACAGCTCGCGCGCGCAGACCTCCGGGCCCGTCCAGAAGATCTCGAACTCGGGCCGCAGCAGCTCGCCCAGCCGCTCCAGATAGCGCTCGGGCCGCGCGCCGAAGACGCGGTCCAGCACCGGATCGTCCGAGTAGTAGGTCGGGCAGACGATGATGCGCCCCGCCGCGCTGCGCTCGGCCGCCCACTCGACCACCTCGACCTGGCGCTCCGCAAGCTCGGGCATGCCGCGCATGTCGTCGAAGAGCAGCGCGACGTCGCGCGCGCCCAGCTCATCGAAGAACCCCAGCTTGCGCGCCAGCGCCTCCTGCGCGGCGCGGCCGAAGTCGAGCCAGATCTCGTACGGGCTCAGCCCGATGCCGAAGCGCACGCCGTGCGCGGCGCAGTGCGCCGCGAGCCGGGTCAGGCTCAGTGCCGTGTCGGCGGCGTGCGCCTCCTGCCAGCGGCGCCGCAGGTGCGGGTCCGCCTTGGGCGCGTAGAGGTAGAAGCCGTAGCCGTGCGACGCGAGGAAGGCGATCGTCTCCTCGCGCTCCGCCCACGTCCACGGCTTGCCGTAGAAGCCTTCGATGATGCCGAGCTGCAATCCAACCGTGCCCAGTTGTGGGTGTGCGCGCGGCCTACTCCTACGAGTGCCAGCGTCCGGTTCCTGCGGGCCGCGCACCACGCGGGGATCATACCTGCGGACAGTGCAACGAGCGAGAGCAGGACGCCGGCCGCAGCAAGGATCGTCGGATCACTGGCCGACACACCTTCGGAACATTAGACGCGTCTCACCCGTACGTGCGTTCTGTGGCTGATCCGACGGCGAACCATGGGCGATTCGCGCCCGGCGTGGCCGCGGGCCCGTTCCGGCTGCGCGAGATCCGGTACCCTGCCGGCCTGCGCCAACCCAGGCACGCGCACGACGCCTGTGGCATCACGCTTGTGGTGGCAGGCGTGATCCGCGAGCGCGCGGGCTCGACCGAGGAGATCGCGTCCGCGTTGAGCATCGTGGTGAAGCCAGCCGGCGTCGAGCACAGCGATGACATGGGGCCGCGCGGCGCGCGCACGCTGCAGATCGCGTTCGAGCCCGACTGGGCACGACGCTTCGAGGAGGGTGGCGTCGATATCGGTCAGTGGCGGTGGCTGCACGGGCGGTGCGCCGCCGCCGGGTTCCTCGCCGTGCTGCGGTCGCTGAGTGGTACATCCGCGCTCGAGCTGGAAGACCTCGTGCTGGAGGCGGTGTCGGCGATCCCGTGCCGCGAGGCGAATGACCGCGTTCCGCCGCCGTGGCTGGGCCGGGTGGTCGAGTCGCTGCAGGACGAGCCGGTCGGTCGCTCCACGGTTCGCGAACTCGCGGACGAGGTCGGGGCCCACCCGGTCACCGTGTCCCGTGCGTTCAAGGCCCATTACGGCTGCACGATCAGCGAGTACCGCCGGCGTGTGCGCCTGCGGCGCGCGGCGGCGTCCATCGATGAAGCGTCGCGGTCACTGTCCCGAGTGGCTCACGCCGCCGGCTACGCCGACCACGCGCACCTCTGCCGCGAGTTCCGCGAGTCCACGGGCCTCACGCCATCCGAGTTCCGGCGCCTCACCGAACACGGTTGAGCGCGCGCCGGTCCGGCC
>JBOHRE010000195.1:0-2199 GCA_050732635.1 Longimicrobiales bacterium
GACACGACGTGCGCGGCGCTCGCCGCGTGCCACGACGCGCTGGCGTCGGCAGCGGCGCGCCAGGCGCCGAGGCTCACGTTCATACCGGAGCCGGAAGCGGCACCGGGCAAGTCCGCCGCACCGCCGCCAACCACCGCGCCGCGCCGGCTCCAGTCCCACGAGACTCCGAGCGAACGGCTGCCCCAGTCGAAGGCGTTGCGGCTCCCCAGTGCGTCCGGCGGCGCGTCGTCCTCGAGTACCGTGTCCGCGGACGTCAGCTCGTTCTCCGCATCGTAGAGCAGCAGCCGCAACGTGCCACCGAGCACCGGCACCTGGAGCTTGGCCATGAAGTCCGCGGTCTCGCCGGCGAGGTACGAGGCCTCGTCGCCCGGCGCCAAGGCGCCGGCCAGGCCGGCGCGCCAGCTCAGGAGGTACGCGGCCCCGGCCACGCCGGCGGGACCGTCCACCGTCACGCGCGCCTCCACGGTGCTGAGCGCACTGTGCACTCGCAGGCGGTGACCGGGCTCGCGCGTGCGCGCCACGATCACGCCGGAAAGCGCGTCGGGCAGCTCCGGCGGCGGCGCCACACCGTTCAACTGCACGACCGCCAGCGCGTCGGCGTTCCACGCGCCGAACACCCCCGCCGCGTGATACGGGTTCAGCACGGGCACGCCATCGAGGACGAAGCCGGTGTGATCCGCCGCGCCGCCGCGCACGTGAACGCCGGTCGGCGCCTCCGGCTCCAGCACGACCTCGCCGCCGCCCAACGCCATCAGCGCATCGCGCTGGGCGAGCGTGGGATGGTTCTGCAGCGCCGCGTGGGTGGTGCCACGGTCCGGGAAGCGCGTGCTGTCCGCCGGATCCACGCCGCGGATCGGGCGCCGCGGCGCGATCACAATGCCCTCGAGCAGGATCGGGCTCGGCTCGAGTGACACGTCGATCTCGAGCCGGCCCGCTGGTGGCACCAGCAGGTGCAGCGTCCGGCTCGTGTAGCCGATCTGTCGCACTGTGAGGTGCTGCGGCCCGGGCGGCACCGCGGCCAGGGCGTAGCGCCCGTCGGGGCTCGTGAGCGCCGCGCGATCGAGATCGCTCAGCACGACCGCCGCGCCGGACAGCGGGAGGCCGGTCGCGGCGTCGCGCACGACCCCCGCGACCCACGCCTGCGGCGCGGTCTGGATGACCAGTGCCAGCATGCATGCGCCGACGAGGGTGGATCCCACAGCAGCCTTTCCGTCTTCGGGCCAGGACCGAGCGGCCGGTGTCGAGCGCGACGGTCGCGCAGCGGGCCCGCCGCTCGGGGGGCGACTGCGGATGCGCCGTACGGCAAGATCCGTGGAAGCGGCGAGCGTGGCAACGCCCGCGCGCTCGCGGCGCCGCGTGCCTCTGCCGGAGCGTGCTGTCACACCACCGCCGCCTCGTCTGCTCCTGTGGATGGAGGCGGCGCCTGGATCCGTGCGCCGACCGCGTTCGCGGTCGAGCGACCGCCGCACCATTCCTTTCGCGCCGGAGGTCGCATCATGAGCCGCATTCTCGCCCAATCGCTCCCCGGTCTCGCCGTGCTGCTGCTCGGCTTCGGCTACGCCGGGTGCAACGCGTTCGGCATCACCGACGAGGATGAGAACGAGGTCCGCGTCACCGTTCAGGCCCTCGGCGCCGACTTCCTCGACGCCAACGACGGCTTCCGCTACACCGTCGATACCAGCACCGAGTACGAGGGCTACGGCAGCTTCGCGGATGTCCAGGTCGGACACGTCGTCGAGATCGAATACGAGCCCATCGACAGCAGCAGCCGGCGCGCGCTCGAGATCGAGGCCGAGGGCGCCAGCGACGACTGAGGCCGAGGCGTGCTGCCTCAGTCCGCCCCACGCCGCCTCGGCGCCGACTCGCGGCACGGCGACGTCGCGCTGCCGCTCGCGCGCGGCGCGCACTGCCGTGCTCGGGTTGCTGGTGTGTACCGCGGGCCCGGTGGGACTGGCGGGACAGGCGAAGCCGGCTGTGCGCCCTGGCCCGGCGAACCAAGCCGGGCCGCCATCCGCGTGGCTCGGTGAGCTCGCGTTCCTGGGCGGCAACGCCGCGCTCGGCGGCCTCACAGCCGGGCTGCTCCGCGCCGTGAGGGGCGGCTCGTTCTGGGAGGCGTTCCGCAACGGCTTCGCCGGCGGTGCCCTCGCCTACGCCGGCCGGCGCATCGCCGCCGAGCAGGTGGCCGGCGCGGGGCTGCTG
>JBOHRE010000196.1:0-2128 GCA_050732635.1 Longimicrobiales bacterium
GCGCTGGGCGCGGCGGACGCGCTCGTGCTGGATGGCGGCAGGCTGGCGCCATCGCCGCCCTCGACACTGGTCAGCTTCGCGGCCCAACGGCCGCGCGTCGTGCGCGAGGGGGCGGTGCCTCGCGATGCGTTATGCAGAGTCGTGCCGGAGATCGAATGACGCACACGCCAGCGCTCGGTAGTGAGCCGACCACCTACAATCTGTTGTTCGTGTGCACGGGTAATACGTGCCGGAGCCCGATGGCGCGCGCGATCGCCGAGCGGGCGCTGGTCGAGCGCGGCTGGACACATGTTGCGGTGCGATCCGCGGGCACCGCCGTCACGGGCGCTGGCGGGCCGGCTGCGGAGAACGCGATCCGGGTCGCGGCCGCGCACGGCCTCGATCTGAGCGCGCACCACGCCGAGCCGCTCACGCCCGAACGAGTCGGGTGGGCCGACCTCGTCCTGACCATGGGACCCTCGCATCTCTGGGCGGTTGCCGAACTCGGCGGGGCGGAGAAGGTCGCGCTGATGACCGAGTTCCTCGAGGACGATCAGCACGGCGAGGGCATTCCCGACCCGTTCGGCTCCGATGAAGCGGCCTATCAGCGCACCTTCGAGCAGCTCCGCGTGGCCGTCGACGGCGTGCTGCGACGGCTCGAGCCGATTCTGGCGCCCTGAGCCGCTGACTCCCTCGCGGTCATGACCAGCGTGCGCGCCTCGACGCGTGTCCTTGCTCTGCTGGGCGATCCCGTCGAACACTCGCTCTCGCCGATCATTCAGAACGCGGCCATCGCCGCGGCCGGTCTGGATGGCGTCTACGTCGCGCTCCGCTGCGAGGCCGACGACCTCGTCTCGTTGCTGCGCGGCATCGCGCATGCCGGAGGCGGCGGCAACGTCACCCTGCCACACAAGGCGGCCGCTGCGCGCATCCTCGATGATCGCACGACGGCCGTGCAGCTCACTGGCGCGTGCAACACGTTCTGGCTCGAGAATCGGCGCCTCGCTGGGGACAACACCGACGTGGCGGGGTTCACGGCCGCGGCCGAGACGTTGCTCGGTGGGCTGGAGGGCACGCGTGTCCTTCTGCTCGGTGCCGGCGGCGCCGCGCGCGCCGTACTCGGCGCGTTGCTCGAGCAGGGCGCCGAGCACGTGGTCGTCCACAATCGCACGCGCTCGCGCGCCGAGTGGATGGTCGCCGAGCTCGGGCAGGCTGTCGGCGGACGCAGCGTCGTGGAGGTGGCGACGTCGCCAAAGGCGCTCACCGAGCCCGGCTTCGATCTCGCCGTCAACGCGACGAGCCTCGGGCTGAACGACAACGACCCGCTGCCGCTCGATCCCGCAGGCACGCGCATCGGCGCAGTCCTCGACCTGGTCTATCGGCCCGGCGGCACACGCTGGGTCCAGGTCGCCCGGGAGGCTGGGCTGCGGGCCGCCGATGGGACCGAGATGCTGATCCGGCAGGCGGCCGCGGCGTTCGAGCGCTGGTGGACACGGCCGGCGCCGGTGGCCGCGATGCGTCGCAGCCTTGGCCTCTAACTCCTACGTGGGA
The DNA here is from genome assembly GCA_050732635.1 of Longimicrobiales bacterium. Lineage (GTDB taxonomy): Bacteria > Gemmatimonadota > Gemmatimonadetes > Longimicrobiales > RSA9 > JBOHRE01. Next base: position 1,531 of record JBOHRE010000196.1, read on the forward strand.
CGGATCTTGCACCTTCGAGTCGGGTCCGTTCACCGCACCCATGGAGGTAGCTCATGCCCAGCAGGTGGTCGAACAAGGACGAGCGCATGTACGAGCACGTCAGGCAGACCGAGCGGGACCGCGGCAGGTCGACCGAGCGCGCCAAGGAGATCGCGGCGCGCACCGTCAACAAGCAGCGCCGTGAGGAGGGCCGCACACCCAACAAGACGACGCAGGGGACCGGCAACCCGACGCGCGGGCTCGAGGCGCGCTCGAAGAATGAGCTCTACAACCGCGCCAAGGAGCTGAACATCGAGGGACGTAGCAGGATGGACAAGGCGGCGCTCGTGCGCGCGATCCGCGACCGCCAGTAGACCGGAGCCACCGAGCGTCGTCGCGTTCCACCATGGCGATGCCCCGCCCGCGCGGCGGAATTCGCAGCCATGGCCATCGTCCCGCCAGCGCGTCGCCCATGGTCGCTGGCCGCGCTCGTGACGGGTGCCGTACGCGGTGCGAGCCACCTCATCTTCGCGCCCGTCTGCCTCGGCTGCGACGCGCCGATCGCAGCCGCAGCGCGCGAGCGCCTGATCTGCGGCCGCTGCCGCACGCGCCTGCGCCC
>JBOHRE010000197.1:0-2121 GCA_050732635.1 Longimicrobiales bacterium
CGAACCGGCGCCCTCCCGCTGCTGCTGCGGGCGTTGCTCGCCGAGACGGCGATTCCCTGGCTGCGCCTGTTCTACATGTACCCGTCGGGAATCACGCGTGAGCTGGTCGAGCTGATGGCGACCGAGTCCCGGGTCGTGCCGTACCTGGACATGCCGATCCAGCACGGGTCGGACGCGGTGCTGCAGCGGATGCGTCGCCCGGAGCGGAACGCTACGATCCGGGAGCGCGTGGCCTGGCTGCGCGAGGCGCTGCCGGACGTGGCGCTGCGGACGACGGTGATTATCGGCTTCCCGGGCGAGACGGAGGACGACTTCGAGCGGCTGGTGGCGCTGCTCGAAGAGATCGGCTTCGATCATGTCGGCGTCTTTGCATACTCGGTCGAGGAAGGCACGGCCGCCGCAGCGATGACGGACCTGGTGGCCGACTCGTTGGTGCGCGAGCGTGTGGAGCGCGTGGAGGAGCTGCAACGCTCGATCGGTCTGGAACGGAACGAGGCGTGGGTCGGCCGCGAAACGATGGCGCTGATCGACCGCTGGCTGGGCGATGAGCGGGGCGAAGCGGCCGAGGGTCGCACCCCGCGCCAGGCGTTGGAGGTGGACGGCACGGTGCTGGTGCGCGGTGCTGGCGGCGTGCGGCCCGGCGAGTTCACGCGCATCCGTATCGTCGAGGCGCAGGAGCAGGATGTGATCGCGGTGGTCGTGTGAGGCGGCGGATCTCGGACTGCTAGGGTGCGGAAAACCACCACCAGCTCTCACCTGTTCCAGAGAGCGAAACGGCTCCTGCCCGGCGGCGTGAACTCGCCGGTCCGCGCGTTCGGCGCGGTCGGTGGTGAGCCGTTCTTCGTCGACCATGCCAGCGGTGCGCACGTCTGGGACGCTGACGGCAATCGCTATCTCGATTACATCCTGAGCTGGGGTGCGCTGATCCTGGGTCACGCCCATCCCGCGGTGGTGCGCTCGCTGCACGACGCGAGCAAGCGCGGCACGAGCTACGGCGCGCCGACGGCCGCGGAGGTCTTGCTCGCGGAGCTGGTGGTCGAGCAGGTGCCGTCGCTCGAGATGGTCCGCTTCGTGAACAGCGGGACCGAAGCGACGATGGCGGCGGTCCGGCTGGCACGGGCCGCGACCGGCAGGGACCTGATCATCAAGTTCGACGGCTGCTACCACGGTCACGCCGACAGCTTCCTGGTCCGTGCTGGCAGCGGTGTCGCGACACTGGGCCTGCCGGATTCGCCCGGTGTGCCCGAGGCGCTGGCGCGGCTGACGCTGAGCTTGCCGTTCAACGACGTCGAGGCGGTGCGCGAGACGTTCGCCGACCATGGCTCTGCGATTGCGGCGGTGATCGTCGAGCCGGTGATGGGCAATGCCGGCTTCATCGCACCGTGCGACGGCTTTCTCGACGCGCTGCGCGAGATCACCGAGCAGCGCGGAGCGCTGCTGATCTTCGATGAGGTGATGACCGGTTTCCGGGTCGCAGCTGGCGGCGCCCAGGAGCGCTTCGGCGTGATGCCTGACCTGACGACGCTGGGAAAGGTGATCGGCGGCGGCCTGCCGGTCGCCGCCTACGGCGGTCGGCGTGACTTGCTGGAGCGCATCGCGCCCGCTGGCCCGGTCTATCAGGCCGGCACGCTGTCGGGCAATCCACTGGGCATGGCCGCCGGCACTGCGCAGCTGCTCTTCCTGCGCGAGCTGGCGCCACATGGTGAGCTCGAGCAGCGCGCGCAACGCCTGGTCGATGGCATCGTCGCCGGTGCGCGTGCGGCCGGTGTCGCGGCGAGCGGCGGCGCGGCCGGCGCGCTGTGGGGGGTCCATTTCACGGCCGGGCCCGTGCGCTCGTTCGCGGATGCGAAGCGGGTCGACACGGCGTTCTTCGGCCGTTTCTTTCACGCCTGTCTGGAACGCGGCGTGCTGCTGCCACCCTCTGCCTTCGAGGCTGCGTTCCTCTCGACGGCACACACCGATGCCGACATCGATCTCACGATCGAGGTTGCGGCGGAGGCGCTCGAGGAGGCCGTGCAGTGAACCGGATCGAGATCGTCAGCAGGATGGGCATGCTCGGCGCGCTGGCCCTGCTGGCATGCACGCCGGCCGGGCCGCAGCCGACCGGCCGCGCGCCGGGGG
>JBOHRE010000198.1:0-1508 GCA_050732635.1 Longimicrobiales bacterium
GCCCCAATACTGTTCACTTAACGTTTCTTGATACGAATCCGCACGTTCACGAGGCGCGTGCGTAAACGATGACGAGGCCGGAGAGGAAAGTTGCTCATCTTCCGCTTGACCCCGCGGGGCACGCGGCGCCCACGACTCGACACGACCCGATCCCGCGGGTCCGCCAGTTCCGCCAGCAGGCCCTCATGGAAGGCGGCCCGGTCCCGAGGGGGGAATCGCGACGGCGCGCGGCCGGGTACGACGCACGACCCGTACCGCATGGACAAAGGACAACGTATCCGGGTCGACCCCGACCTTCACGGCGGCTTCGTGCATCAGGCCGCGGATGGCGAAGTGCGCCAAGAGCAACCCGTAGAACTCTTGCCGCACCAGATCGGGCGTCTTGCTGCGCAGCACGATGGCCGCGCCACGCAAGTGCGTCTTCACTTCGTCAAACGCCGTCTCAATCTCCCAGCGGTCGTGATAGAGCGCGGCCAGCTCGCGCGCCGGCGCCTGATCCGGATCGAGAATCGACGTCACGAGCCGGTAGCGATCCTCGGCGTCCGCCACGCCGGCGAGCGTGTACTCGATGACGCGCACCGTGACACCCGCGGTGTCGTGCCGGCGATCCCGCGCCGACGGATAGATGACGCTGAGATAGGAGCCGTCGGCGAGCCGCTGCTGACACGGCAGCCGCAGGTTCGTCTTGACCCGCCACAGCAGGTCCGCGCCCGTCGCCCGGGCCTGCTGCCACAGCCGAGAGCCAAAAAACTGTCGGTCCGCCAGACAGAGCATGCCGGCCCGCAGCGTGCCGACCACCGTGCGGGCCAGCGTCGTCTCGCCGTCCCGATAGCGGCCGAGCGCACTGCCGCCGAGCACATGGGTCCCGTTCTCGACCAACGAGACGAACCGCAGTTGCGGATAGGCCGCCCTGCCCCGGCCGACGCCGGGGCGGCCGAACGCCTGCGCGTTGGCGGCGGTGTCCGCCACGTCCAACGTCGTGCCGTCCAGACTCATCAGGCGCCAGCGCCGATACCAGGCCCCCGCGGTCTGCCGCCCCGCGATGGGGCGCACCACCTCGTCGTGCAACGCGCGCAGCGGACGCCACCCGAGGCGCGTCCGCGCCTGCGAAATACCTGATTTGCCCGTGACCTTCAGCGGCCGCGTCGGGCCGGCCATCCACGCGAGCCCTTCGAGCAAGCACCGCAGGACCTCGCGATACGAGACCTGCATATACAGCGTCAGGGCGATCACGTAGTACACGACGACGTGCGCCGGCAGGTCGCGTTGGCGACGACTCGTGGTCTGGGTCTGGGTGAGCGCGGCGTCAATGCGCGCGCGGGGGAACACCTTAGCCAGTACCCCCAGACTGATGTAGTCGGTGATCCGCGCGCCCTTGGGCAACTCGGCCAGTGTGCGTGCCATCCGCAAGACTCCTGTGTAAGGAGGCTGCCCCGGCCCGCACACAGGCTATCACGGATAACGTTAAGTGAACAGTATTGGGGCTAAGAGCCTGTGAAGAATTCAAG
>JBOHRE010000198.1:1518-2034 GCA_050732635.1 Longimicrobiales bacterium
ACGGTATCGAGACCACGTAGCGCGCGGCCTTCAGGCCGCGCGGTCACAGCGGTCATGGCGCGGAGCACGAGGCCGGCTCAAGGTACGCAAGTCACCAGTACGCGACACCGGCACGCCCTCGGTGCGGTTCATCAATGAGGCCAGTTCTCTCGCCTATCTTTATCGACTGTCACGATCTACTATTTACTATCTGCAGACAGGGCGGAGGGTCGTGCACGCGACGGCGACGCGGCGGGATGGGCAGGAGGGTACCGGCCTCAAACTCACAGCCTCGCAGGTGGTTCCTGGCAAGCCCTGCGGACTGACGTTATGAAGCAGTTAATCATCAGCCGCGAATATCCGCCGGCCGCCTATCCACCCGGCGGCATTGGTACCTATATCCACAACATCGCCCGGCTTCTCGCTGAGGCAGGCGAAACGGTGCATGTCATCGGCGAGCGCTGGAAAGGGGCGCCGCTCGAGCGCGACGAGTCGTACGGCGGGCGGCTCATCGTGCACCGTGTGGCTCGCGAGGAT
>JBOHRE010000199.1:0-1896 GCA_050732635.1 Longimicrobiales bacterium
CCCAGCAGGAGAGCGAGCGTCAGGCCGAGCCCGCCGACGGGCCGCAGGGCACGGATCACGGCTCGCGCACCGCTTCGGCTCGCACGGCCGTGACCCTCAGACCATCGCCCACAGCGTGGTACGGCGGAATCGAGATCGGCAGCCGTCCGGTGATCTCCGCTTCGCCGAGCAGTGCCCGCGCGGCAGCGACCTGAGCGACCTCCTCGGTGCCCCAACCCAGGAGGTACACGCCGATGCCGGGGAACTGACGGAGGACGTACGGATTCCCGAACGCGGCCACCACGGTCGGTCGCGCGCCCGCGATCCGCTCGACCAGAGCCGCGACCGGCTCGGCGATCGCGACGTGGCCCTTGCTGGACAGGACACGCACGAAAGGACTGAACAGCACGAGATCGGCGTCGGCCGCGCGGCCGAAGACCGAGTCGAGCTGCATGGCGGTCGTCGCACGACTCAGGAATACGGTCTCGATCCCAGCCTGGGACGCGGCGCCGTTCGATGCGGCCGCCGCCACTGGCCAACGGGCTGTCAGCGCCCGCCGCAGCGCGCGGCCGGTGATCGGATCCGGGTCGTCGGCGTACACGATGCTGAGCAGACGTGGCGCGCTCGCGGGCGAGAATGGAACGAGCCCTGCCTCGTTCCGTACCAGCACGATCGAGCGCTGCGCGGCCTGCTCGGCGACCTGGCGGTGCTCCGGCGTGCCGACGACGTGCGGCAAGCGCGCGAGATCGACCTGTGCACCACGGTCGAGCCCGAGGCCGTGCTTGAGCGCCAGCAGCTTGCGAACCGAGCGGTCGATGCGCGCCTCACTCAGCTCGCCACGCTCGACCGCGCTCACGACCGCGTCGATGGCGCCCGTCAGGTTCGGCGGCATGAGCAGCATGTCGGCGCCGCCCTGGAGCGCCATCAGCGCGGGCTCGACCTGGCCATAGCGCTCGACGATCGCGCCCATGTCGAGGGCGTCGGTGATGACGAGCCCACTGAAGCCGAGCTCGTCTTGCAGCAGCCCGGTGAGCAGCGCGGCGTTCAGCGTGGCCGGCACGGTGTCGCCCGTGATGGCGGGGAACGCGATGTGCGCGCTCATCACGCCCGCGACCTGGGCGTCAATGGCGGCCCGGAACGGCACCAGCTCAACGGAGTCCACGTGCGCGCGGGAGTGGCGGAGCATCTGCGGCACGAGGTGCGTGTCCTGGTCCGTGTCGCCGTGACCGGGAAAGTGCTTCGCCGTGGCGAGCACGCCGTGCTCCTGCATACCGCGCAGGTGCGCCACGACCATCTCGGCAACACGCTCGGGATCCTCGCCATAGCTGCGCGTGTTGATGATCGGGTTGTCGGGATTGTTGTTGACGTCGGCGACGGGCGCGAAGATCATGTGCACGCCCGTGGCGCGGGCCTCGCGCGCCGTCACGCGGCCCATCGCGTAGGCCAGCTCCGGATCGCCGGCGGCCCCCAGCGCCATCACCGGCGGGAACTCGGTGCCGCCGCCCACCTGTATGCCGTACGGGTAGATCACCGCGCCGTTCAGGCGCTGCCCCGGCCCGTGCTCCATGTCCGCCGTGATGAGCAGCGGCACGCGAGCCAGCGACTGGAGCAGGTTGAGCTTCGCGGCCACCTCGAACGGTGGTCCGATGGAAACGACAATGCTGCCGATCCCCTGCTCCGCGATCTGTCCGTGCAGCCGCTCGTAGCTCTCGCTGCCGACCGCGAGGTAGTCGCCGGCCACCCAGACGCCGAAGAGCTGCCCGACCTTTTCGCGCAGCGAAAGGGATGCGAGGGTGGAATCGATCCAGGGCGTGGGGCTGGGGCTAGGGCTGGGGCTGGGGACCGGCGGCGTGGCGGACCGAGCGTTCGGCGACGAAGGCGGAGTCGCGCACCCCAGCCCCAGCCCCAGCCCTAGCC
>JBOHRE010000200.1:0-1883 GCA_050732635.1 Longimicrobiales bacterium
CCACGTCCGCAAGGATCAGCAGGGGATGGTCGCCGCGCTGCTGCGTCCGATCTTCAACACCGACTCGAGCGAGCTCGCGCGCGAGCTTGTCAGCGACGCTCTCGGGAGGATGCGGCAAGCCGCTTCCGAAGGTGGCGGCGCTGCTCGAGGAGGCCGAGGAGGACCTGCTCGCCTTCTACGCCTTCCCGGCCGACCACTGGCCGAAGCTCCGCTCCACGAACCCGCTCGAGCGGGTCAACCGCGAGATCGGCCGCCGCACCGACGTGGTCGGCATCTTCCCACGTGATCTTCTCCGTCCTGCGCGGTCGTGTTGGCCGCGCTCTGAGCTGTGGGTGACCCGGCATCTTTCTGTCGAGCCTTGGCGGCTCTGACTCTGTTGGGGCCAGTCCCCGCAGCTCCGGCTGGGGCGCCTTGTGACCTGATAGCGGCGTGGAAACCGAACGTAGGTCTGTCCAAGACGCCCCGAAGCATCCTAGGCGGAAGGAGGAGTCGGTGATCATCGTCGGGATCGACGCGCACTCGCGCTCGCATGCTGCGGCTGCCATCGACGAGCACGGGCGGCCGCTCGAGGGGATCGAGGTCAGCGCCGGCGCGCGCGGGCTCGCACAGTTGAGCGCCTGGATCGGGGCGTTGCCGCAGCCGCGGTTGATCGCGATCGAGAACGCGCGGGGTTACGGGCTCGCGGTCGTCCGCTTACTGCTGGCGCAGCGGGAGGAGCTCGTCGACGTGCCGGCCACGCTGACGTGTGACGGTCGACGCGGCAGCGGCCAGCGCGGCAAGCACGACCGGGGCGACGCGCTCGTGATCGCGAGGATCGGTCTGCGCGATCAGGCGCGGCTTCCCCGCCTCGATCAGAGCGTGCTCGACGACGAGCTTAAGCTGCTCGCGGACGCACGCGACCAGCTGATCGTCGAAGCCGGCCGCTGGCGCAACCGCGCGCACGCGCTGCTCCGCGTCGCCGCGCCGGGTTACCAGGCGAAAACGGGTGCGCTTGCCTCGCCCGGAAGCGTCCGCCGAGCCCGCGTGATCGCGAGGTCGGCTGCTCGGCATGACCCCCTCCGCGGCCGCCTTACGGTACAGGCGCTCGATCGCCTTACCGCGCTCGAGCGGGACGCGGGCAAACTCGAACGCGAGATCCGCGACCTGCTGCGCGCACGGCGCTGTACACACCTGCTCGCGATCTGTGGTGTCGGCCCGATCGTCGCTGCCAAGATCCTCGGTGAGACGCGCGGCGTCGGCCGCTTCCGCAACGCAGCCGCCTACGCGGCTCACACCGGCACGGCTCCTGTCCCCGCCTCGAGCGGGCGGACGCATCGGCATCGGCTCAACCGCGGCGGCAACCGCCAGCTCAACCGAGCGCTCTACACGATCGCGATGGTCCAAGCCCGCTGGGACCCCTCCGCCCGCGCCTACCTCGAGCGGAAACTCGCAGAAGGCAAGAGCGCCGCTGAAGCACGACGCTGCCTCAAACGCCACCTCGCCAACGTCGTCTACCGCGCCCTCATCGCCGACACGGAGGCCGCAGCCTTGACATAGCGGCGCCCCAACGACCGCTCACTGATCCGGCTCGCCGCCAGCATCGTGATCGAGCAAAACGACGAATGGCTCGTCGGTCGCCGCTACCTCAGCAACCACTCACTGGAGGCGGTCATCGATCAGGAGAAAGACCACAACGATAGAGAGGAGGCTCGCGAACTCACCCCGGCCTGAGCAGCCGCCGATCGTGCCGATGAGTTACACCACGTCCTGGGACTTGACTTCGCGAACTTGAGGCTGACATCGAGCTGATCTGGTGCGAGGTCAGCAGAGCCGAGGGACCCCGAGGCACTCGGGCTGCTGTGCTGACTGCCGCGCGACCGGCAATCAACCCAATCTATCTCGGG
>JBOHRE010000201.1:0-1879 GCA_050732635.1 Longimicrobiales bacterium
GAGCGCGGCAGCCGAGGCGGCACGGGCGGCCCGTCCCTTGCACCTGAAACATCTGAGGAACCCGCGGTGACCCGCCAACCACGACCGCGCTGGTCGGGTCCCCGCCCGCTGCCGGTGTGCATGAAACGAGACGATTTGGGAGGACACGCGGCGCCGCGCACGGCGGCCCTCGCGCTGCTCGGCGTCCTCGTCGCCTGTGGTGGCGGCGGCGACAGCGCCGAGCTCACCGAGCGCGACCATCTGCGCCTGCGGCTGGAGAGCGCCGACAGCACGACGATGCTGACGCTGGCCAGCGGCGACACGTTGCGGCTGAGTCAGGCGACGGTCGACTTCTACCGCCGCCGCCGGTTCCGGCCGGCATGGCAGGACGAGGGCGAGCTGCTGCCGCGCGGCATCGAGCTGCACCGTGTGCTTGCCAGCGCCGAGAACGACGGTCTCAACCCGGAGTGGTACGCGTATCCGATTGCCCTGACGCTGCGCCAGCGTCTGGCCGCGGATGAAGAGTCGGACCACGAATCGGTCGAGCTGAGCGACAGCCTCGAGGTCGTGCACCGGGCCGACCTCGACATCGCGCTGACCGAGGGCTTCAATCGCTACGCCACCGATCTGGCGCGCGGCACGATCGACCCGCGTGCGGAGGATCTGGACTGGCGCATCCCGCACGAGCGGGCGCACGAGCAGAATCTGTTGCGGCGCATGGTGCGCCTCGTGCGGCCGGTGCCGCCGGCGGAAGCCATTGCGCTGGTGCGCCCGGCGGTGCCGCATTACACGCGCTTCATGCGCGCGCTCGAGGCCTATCGCGCGGTGCAGGCGAATGGCGGCTGGCCGCAGGTGCCCGAACCCGACGACGCGCTCTCCGAAGGCGATTCGAGCGCGGTCATCGTGCGCCTGCGCGAGCGGCTGGTACGCGGCGCCGATTCCGTCGAGGCGACGCTGGCGCGCCGCGGTGCAGCGCGGCCTGCGGTCTATGACGCAGATCTCGCGCGCGCCGTCGAGCGCTTCCAGGATCGCCACGCAATCGAGCCCGACGGCACGCTCGGTCCGGCCACGCTGCGCGAGCTGAATCACACCGTCGAGGAGCGCATCGCGGAGCTGCGCCTGAACCTGGATCGCTGGCGCTGGCTGCCGCAGCAGCTCGGCGAGCGGTTCGTCCTGGTCAATGTCGCTGGCTTCGAGCTCGAGGTGATCGAGGACGGACGCACGATCGAGGCAATGAACGTGGTGGTCGGCCAGCAGAACTGGCGCACGCCGATCTTCGCCGACACCATGGAATTCCTGATCGTGAATCCGTACTGGAACGTGCCGGCATCGATCCTGAAGGACGAGATCCTGCCGGCGCTCGCGCGCGACCCGGCCTACCTGGCCCGCAACGACATGGAGCGCACGGCGAACGGCGGCGTGCGCCAGCGCCCGGGGCCGAAGAACGCGCTCGGCAAGTACAAGTTCATGTTCCCCAACGCCGACAACATCTACCTGCACGACACGCCGGCCGGCCACCTGTTCTCCCGCACCCGCCGCGACTTCAGCCACGGCTGCATACGCGTCGAGCGGCCCGAGGACCTGGCGCGCCTCGTCATGCGGCTCGGCACCCGCCGCGATCCCGACGACCTCGCCCGCCTGGCCGCGACCACGCGCGAGCAGTGGGTGCGCCTCGACAACCCGATCCCGATCTACATCCTCTACTTCACCGCCTGGGTCAAGGACGACGGCGCCGTCCGCTTCCACCACGACATCTACGGCCGCGACGAGCGCCTGCAGGACCAGCAGGACAAGCTGCAGCGCCCCCACGAGCGCGCCGCGACTCAGATCGCCACCGCACCGTAGCCGCGCGCGGCCGCTACCGGGCTAGCCGCGGCGCCCAGCCGCCGCACCGCAGCCC
>JBOHRE010000202.1:0-1867 GCA_050732635.1 Longimicrobiales bacterium
GTTAAGGGGCGGGGGCGGTCGCGGGCGCGGGGGAGCGGCCCGGCGCTGCGGGCCGATCCGCCACCGGTCCGGCTCGGCGACGTCGACGGCCCGCAGAGCTCGCGCTGGAGGAGCGGCAGCGCCGAGCTCGACTTCGTGCTCGGCGGCGGACTGGTCCCCGGTTCGATGGTGCTGGTCGGCGGTGAGCCCGGCATCGGCAAGAGCACGTTGCTGTTGCAGCTCGCGGCGCACCTGCAGGTGGCTGGCCTGCGAGCCCTTTACGTATCGGGCGAAGAATCCGCCGCGCAGGTGCGTCTGCGTGCCGACCGCCTGGGGCAGGGCGCGATCGACGTCGCCTTTCTGCCGGCGACGGGTCTCGAGGCGATCGTGGCGGCCGCCGACGAGCTGAGGCCCAACGTGCTCGTCATCGATTCGATTCAGACGACATACAGCGAGACATTGGAAGCGACGCCGGGCAGCGTGCTGCAAGTGCGCGAATGCGCGGCGCGCCTGCAGCGTTACGCCAAGGAGACTGGCACGACTGTCGTTCTGGTCGGGCATGTCACGAAGGAAGGATCGGTTGCCGGGCCCAGGACGCTCGAGCACATCGTGGACACCGTGCTCTACTTCGAGGCGGCGAAGGGGCTGGACCACCGGCTGCTGCGGGCCACGAAGAACCGGTTCGGCGCGGCGGACGAGATCGGCGTGTTCCGCATGAGCGCCGCAGGGCTCCTGCCTGTCGCCAATCCGTCGGAGCTCTTCCTGCGCGAACGGCCGGATGCGGTCAGCGGCACAGCGGTCGCCGCGACGCTGGAGGGCACACGGCCGCTGCTCGTCGAAGTCCAGGCGCTCTGCACCCGTAGCAGCTATGGCGCACCGCAGCGCGCGGCGACCGGCTTCGATCGGCAGCGGCTCGCCCTGTTGCTGGCGGTGCTCGAGAAGCGTGCGGGGCTGCGTTTTGCCGAGACCGACGTGTTCCTCAACGTGGTGGGCGGTGTGCGACTGACCGAGACGGCGGCCGACCTGGCAGTGATCGTGGCACTGGCTTCGAGCATGTCCGACCGCGAGATCCCGGCGGCAACCGCGTTTGTCGGTGAAGTCGGACTCGGTGGCGAGCTGCGAGCGGTCGGGCAGATGGAGCGGCGACTCGCGGAGGCGGCGCGCATGCGCTTCGCACGCGTGTACGCGCCCGCGCCGGCGCCGGTCCCGCAGAACGGCGTCGAGGTCACGCCGCTGCGGGACGTGCACGCGTTGCTCGCTGCGCTCTTCGGGCCGTGACGCGCGATGTCGGCGTCATCATGGCTGCTGCCGGAGCCGGCCTGCGCTTCGGCGGGCCGCCCAAGCAGTTTACCGAGCTGCGCGGCGAGCCGCTCCTGGTGCACGCTCTGCGGCCGTTCCTCGAGCACTCTCGGGTCCTGCACATCGTGGTTGCGCTTCCCGGGGGTGTCATCGCCGACCCGCCGAACTGGCTGCCGCGAGGCGCTGCGCCGATCAGTCTCGTGACCGGCGGCGAGGCGCGCGCGGAGTCCGTTCGTGAGGCGCTCGAGGCGCTCGACCCCGCCGCGACGCTGGTCGTCGTGCACGACGCGGCGCGGCCGCTGGTTACGGCAGAGCTCGTCGACCGCGTGGTCGCTGCGGCCGCCGACGTAGGCGCCGCCATCGCCGGAGTCCGGGCCACGGACACGATCAAGGAGGTCGATGCGGACGGGCGCGTGGTCCGCACGCCCTCTCGCGACCGGCTGTGGCACGCGCAGACTCCGCAGGCCTTCCGCCGCGCGCTTCTCGAGCGCGCCTTCGACGTGGTCGGCGGTCGCGCAGCACACGCCACCGACGAGGCGATGCTCGTCGAGTGGCTCGGCGAGCCGGTCGCCGTGGTCGAGGGCTCGCC
>JBOHRE010000203.1:0-1846 GCA_050732635.1 Longimicrobiales bacterium
GGCTGGGCAGCGACGTGAAGGCCTGCCTGGAGATGATGAGCGGCGCTGTGTGGGTGCGCGACCGGCTGCGCGCGGCCGGCTGGCAGGTCGAGGTCGCTGACGCGCGCCGGGTGAAGGGCGTCGCGCCGTTGGCGTGTAAGACCGACCGCATCGACGCGCGCGTGTTGGCCGAGCTCTGCAGGCGTGATCTGGTGCCGGCGTTGTGGATCCCCTCGCTCGAGGAGCGCGAGCTGCGTGAGCGGCTGCGGCGGCGGGTGCACCTCGTCCGCCTGCGCACCTCGGCGATGAACCGGATCTTCGGGCTGGGGACGCAGTGGGGACTGCGCCTCAGCGCCGAGCGGCTGCGCCGGCAGGGCGGACTCGAGCTGCTCGCCCAGCGCGGCATGCCGGCGGTCTGGCAGCGCTCGATCCAGGAGGCGCTGGCGGTGATCGACCTGCTCGAGGCGCGGATCGCTCCGCTCGAGGCAGAGCTGGCGCCGATCGCGCGCGCCGACCGAGACGTCGCCCTGCTCGTGACCATCCCGGGCGTTGGGGAGATGCTCGCGCTCACCCTCGCCGCCGAGATCGCCGATGTCAGCCGCTTTCCCACGCCGGGAAAGCTGGTCGGCTACGCCGGCATGGCCCCGGGCGTCAGACAGTCCGGCCAGTCCTCACGAAACGGCCTGCCGCTCTCGAAAGCCGGCTCGCGGACGCTGCGCTGGGCGGCGGTCGAGGCGGCCCAACACGCCTGGCGGGAGTCGAACCCCTGGCACCAGCTCTACAGCGACGTCGCCAAGCGCAGCGGCAAGAACGCAGCCAAGTCGGCGGTCGCGCGCAAGGTGCTGATCGCCAGCTGGCACATGCTCTCCCGCCGCCAACCGTTCAAGCCGAGCCGCCCGCGGCGCGGCGCACGCACTGTCCCGGCCAGCTCCATAAGCGTTCTGGCCGCATGACGGCCCTCATCTGAATTGAGAAGCCGGGACAGCTCGAACGAGACTCTGTCGCTCCACCAGGACCGAAAGAGAACTGAGACGACCTCACAGCCAGCCACCCCCTACCTAGCACCAGCGAACCGGAGGGCGCCCACCAACAGCCAACTAGCTCCGCCGCCCGCGACCGTCAAGGGCTTCGCCCTCGGCCTAACGGCCGCCCTCCGGGTGACCGTCGCCCGCGGCTACGCTCGCCATCAAATCAGGCCGGGGCAATCCCGCCCCGGCAACAACCAACACTTGACAGCGGGCCCTCCTTCAAAGAGAACGCTTACTTGAAAGGTATGGTTTGCAGGGATTTTGCCCCGCTGACTTGAACCGCTCAATCCCGACCCCGCCACGGTTGCGCTGATCGAGAGCGCGAGGCGAGGTGTGCGGCTCCCCGGGGCTGTTCGACTTATGAACGTGCTTTCCTAATTGGGCCCGAGGATGAACGTCCAATCCTTGATCGCGGCGAGCGTGTAACACGCACACCACCAACGGGGGATTAACGCGGGGATCGCGCCGGGACGGCCGCCCAAGTTCTATGATCGGGGCGTCCACGCAAACGTGATGACACGTCCGGGGACACGGCGGCCGGGTGGCACCTGGCAGCAGCGTCTGCTCGGAGCAGCGGCGTCCCAGACGAGGAGGTCCTCGCATGGCTCAGCCGACGATCGATCCCACCTTCTACCGGACAGCTGCAGAGGCCGCGGCCGCTCCTGCCGAAAAGCTCGCCTACGTGGTGGCCTTCGACCGGGCCGCGCGGAAGAACGACGCGATGACCGTCATCGACGTGAACCCGGCCTCCGACACCTACGGGCGGGTGGTCGGCTGGACCGACGTCCCAGGGTTCGGGAACGAGCTGCACCACTTCGGCTGGAACGCCTGCAGCAGCG
>JBOHRE010000204.1:0-1830 GCA_050732635.1 Longimicrobiales bacterium
GCCCGCCGCCGCGCCCGCGCCCACTCCCGCGCCTGCCACTGACGTCGTCCCGACGACGCAGCCAGCCGACGTCATGGCGCCGGGCGGCGCCATCGATCCCGATGACACCGACGCCGCGGTCGCCGCGCTGCGTGCCGAGCGTGCGCGCGTGCTCGGCGATGCGGCACTCGCACCGGCGCGTCGGGCGACGCGGCTGATCGAGCTCGGGGCCTGGGCGGACGCCGAGCGCGGGCTCCGGGCGACGTCGCCCACACCGGAGACGCGGCTCGCCTCCGCGCTGCTCGCGCTGAAGCGCCACCGCTACGACGAGGCCGCGCGACTGGTCGACGGGATCGACGGCGATGCGGCGGTGCTGCTGCGCGCGCGGCTCGAGGTGCAGGCGTGGCGGCTGGCCGAGGCGGAGCGCATTGCGCTCAGTGTATGGGGCGAGGGTGGGGGCGGGCGCGGGCGAACGGCGGACGAGGCGGGCGTGCTGCTCGGGCGGGTGGAGCTGCTGCGCCAGGACTTCGACGCAGCAGAGCGCTGGGCGGAGCGGCTGCTCGCGCGCGACGCCGACAATGCTGACGCGCTGCTGCTGCTCAGCGACGTGCGCTTCTGGCGCGTGGATCCGGCGGGCGCGGAGGAGCCGCTGCGGCGCTCGCTCGCGCTCGATCCGTTCGACGCGGATGCGCGCTTCAACTACGGCTACGCGATCTGGCGGCGCGTGGACGCGACCCAGCTCGACGCCATGGCGGCGCAGTGGCAGCTCGCGCTGGCAATCGACTCGCTGCACTACCTGACCCAATGGCACTGGGGCAACGGTCACACGCAGCTCACCTATGCGGATTACGCGCACCCGACGGACAGCATCGTGCGCGTACGGCTGGCGCCCGTGGACTCGCTGATCCCCGCGGGCCGCAGCGCCGAGGCGATCGCACGCAGCCGCGAGGTCGAGGCCGAGTTCCCGGAGTCCGTGCTGCCCGCCATGCTGCGGGGCTCGGCGTTCTACATGGCGTGGCACATGCCCGCGCGCCTCGATTCCGCCGAGGCGACGTTCCGCGACGTCCTGGCGCGCAAGACGAACTACGGCCCGGCGCACAACGGTCTGGCCGCGGTGATCAAGCAGCGGCAGGTCCGCGTGCTGGCGGCGTTCGACTCGCTGGAGGCCGACATCGCCGCGACGCCGCTGCCCGACGACTCCGTGTTCTGGCAGGTCTTCACCGATGTCGGCTACTACCCGGGCGAGCGCGTGCCGAAGATGGTGTGGAACCAGCTCGGCCCCAGCCGCGCCTACATCCCGCTGCTGCACCGGCTCGAGCGCGACTTTACCATCCCGCCGCTGCACAAGGACCTGGCAGAGGCCATGGACGAGGCGGGATTCCGCGTCTGGACCACGTTTGACAACCGCCAGTGGATGGACATCCGCGGTGTGGGTGGCGGCGCGACCGGCATCGAGTACGTCGAGCGCGGCTCGCACCAGGAGCGCAACGTCACCGCGCACGAGTACGTGCACCTCTTCCACGGCAATGTGCTGACGGACACGGAGGTGCGGCGCATCCGCGAGCTGTACTACGCTGCCATGGAGCAGGGCCGCGCGCTCGACTACTACGCCGAGAACAACGAGAGCGAGTACTTCGCGCAGGGCTACGAGGCCTGGCTCTCGCCCGTGAAGGTGCACCCGCTGAACCACAAGTCGATGAACACGCGCGACGACCTGGCCCGTAAGGACCCGCCGCTCCACGCCTTCATCGATTCGCTGGTGGCCCGCCAGAACGCGTTCCTGGCTGGCGACGCGGCTGCGTTCTCCGGCAACTGGGCGCAGGTCTATGTGGGTCGCGCGCGTGCGCAGCT
>JBOHRE010000205.1:0-1759 GCA_050732635.1 Longimicrobiales bacterium
GGCCGGCTACCGCGTCTACTACACGAGCGCCGCCGACCTCGCCGCCCGCTGCCACCGGGCCGCGCTCGAAGGCCGCTGGGCAACCGCGATGCGCTTCTTCTGCGGGCCCGCGCTTCTGATCATCGACCTACGCCGACATCGCGACTATGCCGACATGCTCTGCGACCCGATGGCGAAGCGCCTGCTCGCGGCGGGCTTCGTGACCGCCTCAGCTGCGGGATTGTCGGCATAGTCACAGCGCTTCGAGGAAGGCGAGCACCGCGTCCGGCGGCCTGTACCGGCCGAGCGGGACGGTGGTCGGTGTGAGGAGGGCGAGGGCGCGCTCCTTGATCGTGAGGTCGGCGTGCAGGTACGGCTGGGTGGAGCGCACGTCGGCGTGTCCGAGCCAGAGT
Source organism: Longimicrobiales bacterium (assembly GCA_050732635.1). GTDB lineage: Bacteria > Gemmatimonadota > Gemmatimonadetes > Longimicrobiales > RSA9 > JBOHRE01. The sequence goes on from JBOHRE010000205.1 coordinate 393, forward strand.
GCGATCACGGTCGTGTCCACGCCCGCTTGCAGCAGCGACATCGCGCAGCTGTGCCTGAGGACGTGCGGATGGAGCTTCTTGCCGTCCAGCGATGGACAGTGTTTCGCCGCAGTGGCGGCGTGGGTGGCCAGGCGTCGCTCGATCGCGTCACGGCTCAACCGGCGGCCGGTGCGGGTTGGAAAGAGCGGGTCTTGCGGCCGGCCTGCTCGCTCTTTGAGCCAGGTGGAGAGCACGGCATGCGCGGGGGCGGTGAGCGGGACGGAGCGTTGCTTGCGGCCTTTGCCCTCGCAGCGGACGTGCGCGCCGGTGCCGAGCACGATGTCTGCGCAGGTGAGCCCGATCAGCTCGGAGACGCGCAGTCCCGCCTGGATCGCCAGCGTGAGCATCGCACGGTCGCGTCGGCCTTCCCAGCGTGTCGGGTCGGGCGACTCGATCAGCGCTTTTGCTTCCTCGGCGGTGAGGAAGGTGATGGTGCGCTTCTCGAAGCGCTTGGGCGGGATCGAGAGCACCCGTGCGATCACGGCAGCGTGCTCGGGGTGGCGAAGCGCCGCGTAGCGAAACAGCGAGCGGATCGCGGTGAGTCGCAGGTTGCGAGTCCTCGCGCTGTTGTGTCGGTCGACCTCGAGGTAGTCGAGGAACGCCGAGATCAGCGTCTCGTCGAGGTCGTCCCAGTCAAGCGCCGAGGGTGCCTTGCCCGTCGTCTCCTGCACGAAGCAGAGCAGCAGTCGCAGCGTGTCGCGGTAGGAGGCGATAGTGCGGGGGCTCGCCTGTAGCTGGCGGGCGAGTCGGTCGCTGAAGAACGCCTGTAGCGTCGGGGCGATCAGCGTCATGACCCGACCGCCTGGTCGTGCTCGAGCAGCCGCGCGGCGTGGCCGAGAAGCTCCGGCGCCGCGGACAGATAGTGGTAGGTGTAGCGGGGCTCTCGGTGTCCGAGGTAGGTCGCCAGCCAGGGCAGCCGGGCCTGGACGTCGAGGCCCTCGCGATACCAGCGAAGCAGCGTGCGGACCGCGAAGGTATGCCGGAGGTCATGAATCCGCGGAGGACGAGTCTCTCCGGCGCCGACGCCGGCTCTCTCGCAGAGCATCCGGAACGTCGGCAGCACACACGCGTAGATGATCCTCGTCCCGCGCAGGGAGACGAAGAAGCTCTCGCTGCGCGGATGCGGACAGAGCTCCTCGCGCCGCCGCAGGTACTGCCGGAGCGCCTGAAGGGTGCTCGGCTGCAACGGCACCTGGCGCGACTTGCCGAACTTCGATCGGCGCACCAGAAGCACGCCCTCGCTCCAGTCGATGTCGTGGCCGTCGAGGCGGATCGCCTCCCCGACCCGCAGCCCGGTCGTGGCCAAGAGCCCGAGCAAGGTCTCGTAG
>JBOHRE010000206.1:0-1749 GCA_050732635.1 Longimicrobiales bacterium
GCGCCTCAGCGGCGCGGCGCCGGCGCCGGCTGTGGCGCGGCCGCGCGGACCGACTCGATCAACGCCCGCACGTCGGGCGGCGGTGGTGGTGTCACCAGGCTGACGCCGATCGTGACGGCGAAGTTCAGCAGCATGCCGACCGTACCGATGCCCTGGGCGGTGATGCCGAGGACGCTGTCGACCAGCGGCTCGGCGGTGCCGAAGATCTGCACGGAGCGGTTGAGCAGGATGAACCCGGCGGTGAAGACGAGGCCGGTGATCATGCCGGCGATCGCGCCTTGCGCCGTCGCGCGTGACCAGAAGATGCCGAGCACGAGGATGGGGAAGAAGCTGGCGGCGGCCAGGCCGAAGGCGAAGGCGACGACCTCGGCCACGAAGCCCGGCGGATTGATGCCGAAGTAGGCGGCCACGAGCACGGCCAGCGCGATCACGATGCGGCCGATGCGGAGCCGGGTCGCATCGCTCGCATCAGGGTTGATCATCTGGCCGTAGATGTCGTGGGCGATGGCGCTGCTCACCACCAGCAGCAGTCCAGACGCAGTCGACAGCGCTGCGGCCAGCCCGCCGGCGGCGACCAGCGCGATGACCACCGGCGCGAGGCCGGCGATCTCGGGCAGCGCCAGCACGACGATGTCGCGGTCGATGCTGGCCGCGAGCCCGGCCGTGCCGAACAGCTCAGCAGCCTGCATGAGGCCGTCGCCATTCGCGTCGCGCAACGTGATCAGCCCCGTCTGCATCCAGTTGCGCACCCAGTCGATCGACTGCACGAGCTCGAGCGGCTGGCCGGCGAGCGTGCTCAGCATGAAGTACTTGGCGAAGATCGCGACTGCGGGCGCCGTGGTGTAGAGCAGCGCGATGAAGAGCAGCGCCCAGCCGGCGCTCCAGCGCGCGGCGCTCGCGCTGCGGACCGTGTAGAAGCGCACGATCACGTGCGGCAGCCCGGCGGTGCCGACCATCAGCGCCATCGTGATGGCGAACACGTTCAGCTTCGAGAACGTGGTGAACGGCGCGCTGTAGGCGTCCAGCCCGAGCTCGGTCGATAGGCCGTCGAGCCGTGGCAGCACCTGCGGAAAGGCGAGCTGTGGGATGGGGATGCCGGTCAAGGCGAACGCGATCGCGATGGCCGGAAGGAGGTACGCGAAGATCAGCACGCAGTACTGCGCAACCTGCGTGTACGTGATCCCCTTCATGCCACCCCACACGGCATAGAACGCGACGATCACCATGCCGATCAACACGCCGACCTCGACGCTCACGCCCATGAAGCGGCTGAAGACCACGCCCACACCCCGCATCTGGCCGGCCACGTAGGTGAAGCTGATGAAGATCGCGGCCACGACCGCCACCACGCGCGCCGTGTCCGAGTAGTAGCGCGCCGCGACGAAGTCGGGCACCGTGTAGCGGCCGAAGCGGCGCAGGAACGGCGCGAGCAGCAGCGCCAGCAGCACGTAGCCGCCAGTCCAGCCCATGAGGTAGACGGCGCCGTCGGCGCCCATGAAAGCGATCAGCCCGGCCATCGAGATGAACGACGCCGCGCTCATCCAGTCCGCCGCCGTCGCCATGCCGTTCGCGACCGACGAGACGCCGCGACCGGCCACGTAGAAGCCCTCCGTCGTGCGCACGCGGCTCCACACGGCGATGCCGATGTAGAGGGCGAACGTCAGACCGACGACGAGGAAGGTCCAGGACTGGACGGTCATGGGGCCGGCGGCCCGGGCCTGGGCCCGGGTCTTGGGCTGGGGCTGGGGC
>JBOHRE010000207.1:0-1731 GCA_050732635.1 Longimicrobiales bacterium
GTCCCTGGTCGCCAAGGATGAGCGACCAGGGACCGCCGCTCGTACGAGGCTCAGCCGCCGCTCGGAGCTGCGACGACCGCGTAGATGTTGTCCTTGTGCGTCGTGCAGATCTGGCCAAAGGGCCGGCGCTCCACCATCTCACCCTCCTCGTTCTCCACCATCGGCGGCGCGAGGTCCCGCTCGCCGACGCGCCGCACGAGCTCGGTGAAGCTGCCGAAGAAGCCGTCCAGGTCGGTCACGACGAAGTAGTCGTTCACGTTCCACTCATCGCCCCACGCGTGCGTCAGGATGCCGTAATCGAGGAAGCGGCCTTCGGCGATCATCTCCTGGACCACCGGGCGCCACGCCTGCAGCCACGCCACCCCGCCGCCCTGCGGCGAGCACTGAAAGCTGCGCGTCACGATGTACTGCGCCTCCATCGGCTCCTGCGCGGCGGCGGGTGCTACGGTACCGACCAGCGTGAGCGCGGCCGCGACTGCGAGCATGCGTTTCATACAACCTCCCGGAACGGGTGAGGGTACCTCGGGGATAGGCGCACAAACGCTCTGCACCAGGGCCAGGACAGATCCTCGCGTGGCCGCTTCGCGCGGCGTATCGAATTGCCAGGTGGAGCCGGCAATCTTAGGTGATCAGCCAGCGCCGGCAACGGGGCAGTCACCGTCGCCGGGCGGCGCTCGATCCGGCGGCGACCGATCCGGTCTGGTCCGCGAGCGCCGTGGCTGGTGGGCCGGCGCGTCCCCGCCCTCAGCGCGACGGATTCGCGCTGTCCGCCACGTTGGCGTCGATGCGCAGCGTGATGCCGCCGTAGGTTTCCGGCGTGTCGAAGAGACCCTGCCAGATGTAGGCGGTCGCGAAGCCGGACTCGAGCGGGATCCTGCCGAGATCGAAGCCTTGCGACGTCGCCACCCACAGCCGCGGGCGCTGAGTGCGGCCGGCGCGGGCGAAGGCGTCCGCCATGATCGCGTACAGCCGCTCGGCGTTGCGCGCATGCGCGTAGAGGCCGGGTGTGTAGCGGCCGCCCTCGAGCAGCGCCTCGGCCCAGGCCCGGACGTAGCTCTCCAGCGCCTGCGACACTGAGCTCACCGCCTCCACATCCAGGTAGATCACGGTCCCCGTCGGGAAGCCGTCGGCCGCGGCGCCGGCCTGCGCCTGCGCGGCGTCCGCGGCGCCCTTCTCGGCCGTCAGATTGGCGCGCGTGCATTGCACGTCGGCCGCCCCCGGGCTGCGCCGCCGTCGTGTCGGCGGACACCGGGTCCGCGGCGGCCGCGGTGTCGGCCAGAACAACGCCGGCCGAGGCCGGCCAGTCCTGCTCGCCCACGAAGATGAGGGCTGTGCCCCAGCCCAGCGTCGTTAGCCGCTGCCGCGTGCCCCGCCACGTGCTGCGCGGGTGGCACGGCGCCTCGAGGTAGTAGCCAACCCAGCGGTACGGCGACGCGTCGAGCCAGGCCCGCATCGCCCCGTCGCCGGGGTAGTCGCGCGTGTCGAAGCCGGGCACACCGCCCGCGCGTGGTGTCGGTTCGCCGGGCAGCGACGGCGCGCCCGCGCAGGCGCCGAGCGCGGGCGGCAATGCGAGCAGGAGCACCAGCAGGCGCCGCAGCGTGAGCGGCAATGGCAAGCACGTCGACATGGCTCCGAATGGTCAACGGTCACGGTCGCCGCACGCGCGGCGCGTCCTCGTCCCGCCACCGCAGGCGATCTTCATGCCGCCGCCCGCCGCTGGCGCCCCCCCGC
>JBOHRE010000208.1:0-1704 GCA_050732635.1 Longimicrobiales bacterium
GGGTTCAGCACCGCATCCACCCAGCCGCGCACGGGCGAGCCCGGCAGCGCGTAGGCCATGCCGGCGAGCCCGAGCGCGACGACCAGCGCGGCAGCGATCCGGCCCCAGTCGGTCCGGGCGCGTCGCGCGCGCGCGATCACATCCTCCGCCATGATGCGGGGCGGCTCGTGGTCGAGCGTGCGCAGCAGCGCCTCGATCCCGGCTTCCTCCCGCTCGTCCTCAGTCATCGCTCGATTCGGCCTCGGCGTACGTCTCACGGAACTGCTCCCGCGCGCGCGCCAGCAGCGTGCCGACGCTCGCCTCGTTCAGCTCGAGCGCGGCGCCCAGCTCGCGGTAGCTGTACCCCTCGGCGCGGAGGAGCAGCAGATTGCGCTCCCGCTCCGGCAGCTGGTCCAGTGCCGCGCGCACCCGCCGCCGGGTTTGCCCCGCCTCCAGGCTCCGAGCGGGCGACGCCGGCGGGTCCGCCTGCCAGCGCCGCGCCGACCTCCCGGCCAGCAGCCTGCCGCGCCGCGCCTGCATCGCGCTCGCGTTGCGGAACAGATTCATCGCGACGCTGATCAGCCACGCCTCCGGCGCGTCCGGCACGGCGCCCCGGCGGTATAGCCTTACGAACGTCTCCTGCGCGAGGTCCGCGGCCAGGTCCGGCTCGCCGGTGATCCGGTCGAGGTAGCGCAGAATGCGGTAGAAGTGGGCATCGAACAGCTCGTGGAACCGGTCCCGGAACTCGCGCTGCTCCTGCCTCAAGGGTCCCGATCTCCCGGTCAGCGGTGCTCGGCTGGGGCGCCGGGCCTCGGTCGCGCCCGCGGCGCTCAGTGCCCGACGTCGGGCCCCGTTCGAGGAACCGTCCGCAGCCGGAATTGTGACAGCCGGAGTCCAACCCGCTTCAGAACCGCGTGTCGATGCCGAGCACGAGCGGCGCGCGGGGCAGCATGTGGACCGCGCGGGACTCGCCGGTGTCCGGATCGACGACGTGCGCCAGCGTGTTCCGCCTCCCCAGCATGTTGGTGATGGTGCCGAAGACGCCCAGCAGCACGTCGCGCCCGCCGAGCTCGACGTGCCAGTGCTTCCTGGCGCCCACGTCGAGCCGCACGTAGGCGGGCAGCGTGGCGGCGCCGGGCGGCCCGGCCAGCCCGGGCGAGCCCGCGAACTCGCACCCCCGGTCCAGGAGGTTGCACGCCTCCCACTCGAACGGCCCCGACAGCAGCGTCGCGCTGCGGCCGAAGCCCGCGCTGAGCGAGGCACGCAGCGCGGCGGTCGAGCTGGGAAACACGATCACGCCGGTGTCCACCGTGTGCGCGGTGCCGTAGCGCGGCGTGTACGCGGAGTCGCCGTACGCGATGCGCACTCGTTGCCAGCCGTAGCTGACGACGGCGCCGTGGCGGGCGCCGCTGCTCGCCAGCTCCATGGCGGCGCCGCGCGCGGTCGCGCTGCCGATGTCGAACGCGGCGCGCGCGAACGGGCCGTCCTCCCGCGGCGCGACCAGCACGAGGTCCTCCATGCGTCGCGCGAACGCCTGCGCCCCCCAGCGGATCCCCGCGGCAGGCGCCCACTCGGCCGCGACCACGAGCTGCTCGCTCTGCGGCACGGGCACGCCCGCGACGCCGGCGCCGATGTCGAGGTCGGCGGGGAAGACGTGCCCCGCCACCGACTCCGCGTTGCGCAGCGACTGCGCGAACTGCTGCGTGCGACTATACGCCGCCGTTC
>JBOHRE010000209.1:0-1695 GCA_050732635.1 Longimicrobiales bacterium
GCTCGGCATAGGTTAGTGTCCCAGCAGGTGGTGTAACAGGCGCCGCTGAAGTCCTCGCATGAAGAGGCCACCGTGCCATCCTCACGACGTTGGAGTTGGAAGCCCACGTCATGAGGTATTGACCCGATGGCCAATGACAGGATGGACCTGCTCGAGTTGCTGCGCAAGGCGACATCCGACGGCGACGTCGACCTGCTGCGCGAAGGGGTGCGCGCGCTGAGCCAGGCGTTGATGGAGGCCGAGGTGTCGGCCGAGATCGGGGCCGTCCACGGCGAGCGCGCTCCCGAGCGGCGCAGTACGCAGCGCAACGGCTACCGCCAGCGACGCTGGGACACCCGCGTCGGCAGCCTCGATCTCAACATTCCGAGGCTCCGCGAAGGGAGCTACTTCCCGAGCCTGCTCGAGCCGCGCCGACGTGCCGAGCGGGCTCTGCTGAGCGTGGTGCAGGAGGCCTATGTCGGCGGCGTGTCGACGCGTCGGGTCGAGGACCTGGTGGCGGCGTTGGGCATCACCAACCTTTCCCGCAGCGAGGTGAGCCGCATCTGCGCCGCGCTCGACACCGAGGTCGAGGCCTTCCGTGGTCGACCGCTGGATGCCACGAATCACCCCTACCTGTGGCTGGATGCGCTGTATCACAAGGTGCGCGAGGACGGGCGGGTGGTGAACATGGCGACCCTGATCGCGATCGGCGTGTCGGCCGCCGGCGAGCGCAGCGTGCTGGGCGTCGAGGTCGCCGCCGCCGGTGGCGACGAGGGTGCCCACTGGCTGCCCTTCCTGCGCGGCCTGACGGCCCGCGGCCTGGCCGGCGTCAAGCTGGTCATCAGCGACGCCCATCCGGGATTGACCGCCGCCATCGAAGCCAGCCTGCTGGGCGCCTCCTGGCAGCGGTGTCGGGTGCACGCCATGCGCAACGCGCTGGGCCTGGTGCCCAAGGGCGCGCAGTCGATGGTGGCGGCCGCGGTGCGCTCCATCTTCGAGCAGCCCGACGAGCCCTCCGCGCGGGCCCAGCTGCGGCGCGTGATCGACGGCCTGCGCCCACGCTTCGAGCGCGTTGCCGAGCTGCTCGAGCGATCCGAGGCCGACCTGCTGGCGCACTTCGCCTTCCCCGCCGCTCACCGTCGCCAGATCCGCAGCACCAATCCACTGGAGCGGCTCAACAAGGAGATCCGGCGCCGCACCGACGTGGTCGGCATCTTCCCCAACCGGACCAGCCTGCTGCGCCTGGTCGGCATGCTGTTGGCCGAGCAGGATGACGAGTGGTCGGTCGGACGCCGCTATTTCAGCGTCGAGTCGATGGCGCTCATCGACGCTCCGCAACGCGAGGAGGTGCTGCCCGCGCTGTTGATCGCGAGCTGATCAGAGGTCGTCGTGAGGATGAACTGCGGCGGCGTCTGTTACACCACTTGACGGGACGTGGCCTAGCAGATACTCCAGGGGCCCCACCCTTCGCCGTCCGGCATCGGCTCCGATCCGTACGTCAAGACGCCGTATCCGGTGAACCATCTTGCTCGAAACCATGACTTGCGGACTAGGTCGGGCCACGTGTCGTCTGTGGTCCACGGCCGGGTGGTCGGCCCCCAGTCGGGGATAGCCCACATCTCGCCTATCGCAAACTGACCGATCACCTCACCGCTCTCCCTGACTGAAACGACTTGCCCCCTGTCGGCGATGTCGCTCCAGCCGCGAAAGTCAACC
>JBOHRE010000210.1:0-1651 GCA_050732635.1 Longimicrobiales bacterium
GGACGGGCACGCGCACCCACATCGCGATCCGACGCTCGCCGCGGCGCGCGGGCACGAAGCGGGCCTGCTTCAGCCCGGCGGCAGCCACGGAATCGAAGGCCCTGAAGCCGCTCGAGTTCGCAACGTACGTCGAGTCGACGGCGCCCATGTCCGTGACGTGCACCATCACGATCGTCTGTCCGTCGACGCCCTGGTCCCAGAGCCCGATCGGGTAAAGCAGGCTCGCAGACAGGTCGCGCAGCGGCGTGGGGTGCTGCACGGCATCAGCCTCGCCGCAGGCGAGCAGCGCGACGGCCGTGAGCGCCGCCCGTAGGAGATTCCGCATCCGCGGAAGGTAAATCGCGCTCCGCGGGCGGGAAACCTGCCTGCGGCTCGACCGGCAGCTCGGGCGGCCCGGGCGCATCGGGCGGTACGGGCCGCGCCAGCGAGAGGATCACCGAGCCCGCGATCAACAGGCCGACGATGCCAAGTGACACGCCGATCGGCAGGTGAACCACGTCGGCGATCAGCATCTTGATGCCGACGAACACGAGCACCGCGGCCAGACCGTACTTCAGGTAGTGGAATCGCTCGATCACACCGGCCAGCAAGAAATAGAGCGAGCGCAGTCCCAGGATCGCGAATACGTTGGATGTATAGACAATGAACGGGTCGGTCGTGATCGCGAAGATCGCCGGGATCGAATCGACGGCGAAGATGAGGTCGGTCGTCTCGACGAGCACGAGCACGACCAACAGCGGTGTCGCGTACAGGCGCGGTGAACGGCCCGCGCGTGGCAGCCTGGTGAAGAACGACTGGCCGTGGTACTCGCTCGCGATCGGCACCAGGCGCCGCACCAGCTTCAGCACACGGTTCGTCTCCGGCTCGAGCTTGCGCTCGCCCGCCAGCGCCATACGCACGCCCGTGATCACCAGGAAGCCGCCGAAGACGTACAGCACCCAGTCGAAGCGCTCGACCAGGTACGCGCCCGCCGCGATCATGACGCCGCGCATGACCAGCGCACCCAGCACACCCCAGACGAGCACGCGATGCTGATACCGGGCCGGCACCCGGAAATAGGAGAAGATGAGGACGAAGACGAAGATGTTGTCGACCGACAACGCCTTCTCGATGACATAGCCGGTCAGGTACTCGAGTCCGCGGCCGGCGCCCTCGAAGTGCCAGATGCCGGCACCGAACAGCAGCGCGAGCGTCACCCATATACCGCTCCAGATTGCGGCCTCGCGGAACGAGACCGCGTGCGCCTGGCGGTGGAACACGCCCAGGTCGAGCGCCAGCATCGCCAGCACGAATGCATTGAAACCGACCCACAGCCACAGCGTGCCCATCGTCCTCCGACGCACAAAAAAAGCGAGACCCTCAGCGACGGAGCACCGCTCCATTCGCGTGAAGGTCTCGCCCGGTCGATCGCCTCGATCGATTCCGCCGGCCGTGCGCTCTCGCGCAGTCTTGACGACGCGGCGTCACGGCCGCCACCGGCGGCCGCGGAGCTACTCCCCTTGACGCTTCAACGATAACCGACGGGCGCAGGAACTGCCAAGGTCATGCCAGGCAGGTGCGACAACCGCCGGCCGGCAGGTCGCACCGTCACTCTGCGGCCCGCTTCAGCTCCGCGAGCAGGTTCAGCGCCTCGAGCGGTGTGAGCCGCTCG
>JBOHRE010000211.1:0-1593 GCA_050732635.1 Longimicrobiales bacterium
CGCCGGCACCTGGCTGAGCGGCGGCGCGCCCGCCCCGCAGCCGCCGCTCGTGCTGTCCGCCTCACGGCTCGCCGCAGTGCACGAGTACGAGCCGTCCGATCTCACGATCGGAATCGGTGCCGGCGTGAGTCATGGCGCACTACGGGCGACCACGGCGCCACACGCGCAGTGGCTTCCGCTCGATCCGCCGGCCGCGCCGACGGCGACCCTGGGCGCCACCGTGTCGACCGCCGCAGCGGGGCCGTTGCGCGCCGCGTTCGGCACGCCGCGCGACCATGTCCTCGGCCTCGAGATCGTCACCGGCGATGGTCGCGTGCTCGCCTTCGGCGGCCGCGTGGTCAAGAACGTCGCGGGCTACGATCTCGTGCGCCTGATGACCGGCAGTCATGGCACGCTCGGGTTCATCACGCGGCTTCACCTGCGTCTGCGACCTCGGCCGCCGCTCGACCGCGCACTCCGCTGTGAGGCCGCCGCCCCCGACCCGCTGCTCGCGCTCAGCGCTGCCCTCCAGCACCGACGTCTGGAGCCTGCCGCCCTGGAGCTGCTGTCGCCTCCAGCCGACCGCCGTCGTGGCTGGTCACTGCTCGTGCGTTTCCAGGGCGTCGAGGCCCGCGTCGCGGCCGCAGTGGCCGAGGTCAGGGCGATCACCGAAGCAGGGCCGTGCGACGAGGTGGACTGGGAGCGTGAGGTCGACCATGGCGAGGCCGACGCAGCCCTGCTCGTGCGCCTCGCGGATCGCCCGTCGCGGCTGGCGGCGACACTACGCCTCGCGCGCTCGCTCGCCGAGGCGCTGGACGTCCCGCCAGGTTCCGGGCCGCCGCCCCGCATCGCCGCGCATCTGACCGCCGGCATCGTGCGCGTATGGCAGGCCGAGGCCGCCTGGACGCAGCAGCAGCTCAGCGGCATCGTCGGTGCGATCACCGCCGCGCGCGACCAGCTGGCGGGCCGCGCCGGCAGCGTCATCATCGCGATTGCGCCGCCCGCGTTGCTCGAGCGCGTCCCGCCCTGGCCAGCGCCAGGCCCGGCGCTGGCGCTGATGCGGGGACTCAAGGCGCACTTCGATCCGGACGGCGTGCTGGCGCCGCACCGGTTCATCGTATGAGCGCTGCGCCTCCCGCCGCCGATCCACGGCAGGCGCTCGCTGCGGCGCTCCGCCGCGAGGAGGATGGCCTACTCACCTGCGTGCATTGCGGCTTCTGCCTCCCTGCGTGCCCCACGTACACGCGGCTGGGCGATGAAGGCGATTCGCCCCGCGGCCGGCTCTACCTCATGCGCGCCGTCGTCGAAGGGCGCCTCGATTCCGCCGCCGAGGCGTTCGACCTGCATATCGACCGCTGCCTCGGCTGTCGCGCCTGCGAGAGCGTTTGCCCTTCGGGCGTGCCCTACGGCATGCTGCTCGAGAGAGCGCGCGCGGTCGGGGCCGCAGCCCGCCATACCCGTCTGCTCAACCGTGTCATGCTCGCGGTGTTCGCCACGCCATTGCTGACGCGGCTGGTCCTGGCGCCGGCGCGCTGGCTGCGCGACCGCGGCCTGCTGGCCGCCCTCGCCCGCGCGCTGCCGCGCCGGCTCGGCAGGCTGCGCCTCGCGCTCGCC
>JBOHRE010000212.1:0-1562 GCA_050732635.1 Longimicrobiales bacterium
CGGTCCCGGCCGTCGCGCATAGTGGCCGCGGCGGCACCTGCGTCGCGCCAGAACGTGCGCGGCGGCGCGCGGAGGCTCGGCGGCTCTCGGCGAACCGAGATCGGGCGGCGTCGCCCCGCACAAAGCGTTGCGCAACAGCGGCTTATATTGGGGGAGACCCTCTGCTTGGAGGCCCCCAATGGTCCGCTTCGCTCCCGCTGCGCGCCACCGATTCGTCGGCGCCGACGATCCGATCACATGCGTCGCGCCCGGTGGGGCTAACTCACCGGATTCCCTTGAGCGGCTGGGTGACGAGATCGCCGAGTTGGCGGCGCACCTGCACGCGGCGACCTACCGGCTGCTGGTGCGGCTGGCGGAGTTCGACCGCCGCGACGGCTGGGGCCGCGGCTTCCGCAGCTGCGCGCACTGGCTGAGCTGGCGCACCGGCATCGCGCTGGGCGCCGCGCGCGAGAAGGTGCGCGTCGCCCGCGCGCTCGAACGGCTGCCGCTGCTGAGCGAGGCGATGCGGCGCGGCGAGCTGTCGTACGCGAAGGTGCGCGCGGCCACGCGCGTCGCCACGCCGGAGAACGAGGCCAGGCTGCTGGAGCTGGCGCGGCATGGCACGGCGTCGCACATGGAGCGCGTGGTGCGCGCCTGGCGCCGGGTCGACCGGCTCGAGGAACAGCGCGAGGAGCAGAAGCGGCACGAGCGCCGGCACCTCAGCCTGTACATCGACGAGGACGGCACGTACGTGGTGCGCGGCCGACTCGCGCCAGAGGTGGGCGCGCTGCTCGAGCGCGCACTGCAGGCGGCGAGCGACGCGCTGCGGGCGGAGACGCGCCGCACTCGTGCTGGGTGCGACGACGCCGCGACGTCCGCCATTCCTGACCCGCAGCCTTCACCGCGGCAGCGGCGTGCGGATGCCATCGGTCTGGTGGCGGAGTGGGCGCTCGGCGGCGACGGTGCGGCGGGCAAGGCCCGGGGCAGCCGCTACCACGTCGTTGTGCACGTGGATGCGGAGGCTCTGCGCGCCGGCGCCGGGTCCGGCCAGTCGGTGCTGGAGAACGGCGCACGCGTTTCCGCGGAAACGTCGCGGCGCCTCGCCTGCGATGCCGCACGGTCCGTGATGACGCACGCGCCGGACGGCACGTCGCTCGACGCGGGCCGGCGCACGCGGGCCGTGCCGGCGGCGATCCGCCGTGCACTCGATCACCGCGATGGCGGCTGCCGCTTCCCGGGCTGCGGGCTCGGCTTCTGCGACGCGCACCACATCGTCCACTGGGCCGATGGCGGCGCGACGCGGCTGGACAACCTGATGCTGCTCTGCCGTCGCCACCACCGCGCGGTGCACGAGGACGGCTTCCGCGTGCGGCTCAGGGGCAGCGGGCAGGTGGTTTTCGAGCGGCCCGACGGGCGACCGCTGCCCGACGTGCCGGCCGCGCCGCGGCTGGCGCGCGATCCGGTGGCGTCGCTGATGCGGGTCCACCGAGAGCAGGGCGTGGCGATCGATGCCTGGACGCCGACGCCGGACTGGCGCGGGGAGCGGCTGGATCTCGGGCTGGCGGTGCTGGCACTGCGCGGAC
>JBOHRE010000213.1:0-1555 GCA_050732635.1 Longimicrobiales bacterium
AGTTGGGGCCGCGTCGTCCGCTGCCGCGGCGCGGGCCGCGGCCTCCGCGGCCTCCGGCGTCACGGCTTCGCTCATGGAGCCTGGGTCGGGGGTGTGCAACGCATCAGGGCCCCGAAGATAGGCGGCCGGGGCCGGCGCCGCGATCCGCTAGCGGTCCAGCAGCCCGCCGGGTCGGGGCGCGCCCTTGCCGAAGCGCTCACGCAGCCGGTCGACGGTCTGCGACAGCACGCGGTCGCGCTCGGTCTCGAGGGCCGCGGCCTCGTCGAACAGCCCGAGCTGCCGTGCGTCACCGGCGGAGAAGCTCGACAGCGCGACCCCCAGCAGACGGGCCGGCGCGCGCCGCCGCTGCCGCAGCGTGGCGAGCAGCTCGCGCGCGATGGCGACGATGGCGCGGTCGGACTCGAGCGCCTCCGGCAGCGTGCGGCTTGCGCTGCGATCGCGGAAATCGGCGTCGCGGATGTGCACGGTCACGGTCCGCGCTCGAAGCCCTGAGCCGCGCAGGTCGGCGGCGACGCGAACGGCCAGGGCGAGCAGCTCGCGGTCGAGGTCATCGTCGTGATCCAGGTCGTGCGGGAAGGTCTCATCACGGGACAGCGACTTGGCCGCGCCGCCCGGCTCGACCGGCGAATCGTCCTCGCCATGGATGCGCGCGTGCAGCCAGTCGGCGCGCGGCCCGAGCCATGACCGCAGCGTTTCCAGATCGTGCCGTAGCGCGTCCTCGACGCGCACCAGTCCCACGCGTCGCAGTCGTTCCTGGAAGACGGGGCCGATGCCGGGGATCGCGGCCAGCTCGAGCGTGCGCATGAATGCGAGCTCGCCGCCCGGCTCGACGACGTGCACGCCCGCGGGCTTGGCGATGCGCACCGCGAGCTTGGCGATCAGCGGGTTCGTGCCGCCGCCGATGGACACGGCGATGCCCGCATCCTCGAGCACCGCCAGTCGGATCCGCTCGGCGGTCGTCGCCAGCAGCTCACCGTGGTAGAGCGTCTCGGTGCCCGACAGATCCAGGTACGCCTCGTCGATCGACGCCGCCTCGACCAGCGGGGTGAAGCCGCCGAGCACGCGGCGCACGTCGCGGCTCTTGGCGCCGCACACCGCGCGCGGCACCGGCACCACCTGGGCACGCGGACAGAGCCGTAGCGCGTGCGCGGTCGGCATGCCCGAGCGCACGCCGAACCGCCGCGTCGCGTACGACGCCGAGGTGACCACGCCCCGGCCGTCGACTGAGCCGCCCACCAGCAGCAACTCCTCGCGACCCGCGCCGTCCGGGTCGGCCAGGCGCGCGCACTGCACGAAGAACTGGTCGCAGTCGACCAGCAGGATGCGACGCTGTCGAGTGCTCATGGCCCAAGATACCGCGGCGCCGAACGCGAGGCGATCACGCGCGGGACCCGTTTTTGCGACGTCGCACGGCTCGGGAACCCCGCCGCGAACGCCGAGCATTCGAGGACGATCCATGGGTATCTGGCGCACAGCAGCCGTCTCGCTACTGGTTCTGGCCGCTGCCTGCGGGCAGCGCCCCGGCGACGCGGCCGAGCGCGACGTCGCTCAGGCC
>JBOHRE010000214.1:0-1511 GCA_050732635.1 Longimicrobiales bacterium
CGGCAAGAAGGCGACCGGCCGCACCGGCATGGACCTATGGCAAATCCTCGTGCTGGGCACCGTGCGGCTCGGCCTCGACGCCGATTACGACCGGCTCGAACACCTCGCCAACTACGACAGCCTGCTGCGCCAGATGCTCGGGGTCTCCGCCCAGCCGTGGGGCGCCGACGCGCGCGTCTTCGCTCACCAGACCCTGCGCGACAACGTCGCCCTGCTCGACGACGCGGTCCTGCACGCGATCAACGCCCGCGTGGCCGCGGCCGGCCGCGATGTATTCAAAAAAAAAGACGCCGCGCCCGCTGAGCCCCTCGAAATCAAAGTCGACACCTACGTCCTGGAGACCGACGTGCACTTTCCCACCGACCTGAACCTGCTCTGGGACGCCGGCCGCAAGTGCGTGGACCGGATCGAAAAATACCGCGACCAGCTCGGCTACGCGCTGCCCGGCTGGCGCAAAGCCAAGGACTGGCGGCGGCGGTTCAAAGCCTTGGAACGCAGCACCAGCAAGGCCGCGCACGGCGGCGGAGCCGGCAAGCCGGCGCGCCTGCGGCAGGCCGTCCGGCAGTATCTGGAGGCGGGCCGCGACCTCGCGGCCAAAGTGCACGCGAGCCTGCTCGGCCTGTGCGACCAACCGGTCGAGCTGCCGCACTGGGAAGCGCTGGCGTATTTTCACGCGATGCTCGTCAAGCACCTCGACCTGGTGGAGCGGCGCCTGCTCCGGGAAGAGAAGATTCCCGCCGCGGAAAAAGTTTTTTCGCTGTTCGAGCCGCACACCGAATGGATCCAGAAAGGCAAGGCGCGGCCCAACGTCGAACTGGGCCACCGGCTGCTGATCGCCACCGACCAGGACGCATTGATTCAGGATTACGACGTGCCGGTGGGCGGGGCGGAGGTGGACCAGAGCGTGCCCGTCGCCGACCGGCTGCTGCAGCGCTACGGGGCGGGCAGTCTCGCCAGCCTGACTTTCGACAAGGGCTTCACCCGCGCCGAGGACCGGGAGCTGCTGAGCCTCTACGTGCCGACGGTGGTGATGCCCAAGCGCGGCCGTAAGAGCGAAGCGGAGACGGAACGCGAGCACGAGAAAACCTTCCGCGCCTTGCGCCGGCAGCACAGCGCGGTGGAGAGCGACATCAACGCCCTGGAGCATCACGGGCTGAACCGCTGCCTGGACGTGGGCCTGGCCGGCTACCAGCGCTACGTCGGCTACGGCGTGCTGGCGTATAACCTGCACGTCGTCGGGCGGGAACTGCTGGCGCGCGAGCGCGCGCGGCGGGAGGCGGTGCGAACGGCCGCCTGAAGCGACCCTGATGGTAACAGGAAAACAAGCACGATAGGCGCGGTGTCTTCCTCGCCGGGCCATTTTAAGCCATTTGGGCTCGCGCGGCGGACTCCGCCCGAAAAACGGCGACCAAATCCGGCCCGCACCGCCCTCGCCGCGGCGTCAGAAAATGGCGCCGCGCCAAAAACCCGCGTTTCCGGCCAGACACTAGATATGAACTTTCGGATCAGAT
>JBOHRE010000215.1:0-1492 GCA_050732635.1 Longimicrobiales bacterium
GCGGAGCGGCTGCAGCGGGCGCGGCTTCGCGGGGCTGCCGTCGCCTCTGGTTGTTAGGGTGACGCGGCTTCGGTTTTTCTGAAGTGTCTTCGTGTTGACGCTCCTTTCGATCGTTTCTGATGAAGGGGAGGGTTCTGGCTGGCGCTGGCGGTCGTGCGCGACTTGCGGGAGTACCGGGCGCCGGCGACGGCGGAGGAGCTGGAGCAGTTCGAGGTCGACGTGCTGGCCGGCTACGTGCTCGCGCGCGCCTCGGCCGGGGTGACGGACGGGACGATCCGCGGCGAGATCGGCCAGTTGGAGCAGATGCGGACGTGGTTCGAGCGGCCGCTGTGGGAGATGGAGCCGCCTGATGCGGACGTCTACTTCGGGCGCGTGCTGCGCGGCGCGCGGAGCGGGACGCGGCTGGCGCGCTCGCAGGCGATGCGCAGCTACTTCGAGTTCCTGGAGTTGCGGCACAAGGTCGAGCTGCACGCGCTCACCGGCCGCGTGGTCGAGTGCCCGATCGACGAGCTCAACCGGCCGCGGGGGGCGAAGGACGCGAAGCTGCGGATCCCGCCGCGCAGCGACGAGCTGGGCGCGTTCTTCGCCGGCTGGCGCGAGGAGCTGGTGTCGTGTCGCAAGTTCGGGCCGAGCGCGCGCAACTACACGGCGGCGAAGCTGATGGCCGACGTCGGCCTGCGCGTTAACGAGCTGCGCAATCTCGACTTGGCCGACGTCAAGTGGGAGCTCGGCTGCTTCGGCAAGCTCCACGTGAGGGTCGGCAAGGGCGCACGCGGCTCCGGGCCGCGCGAGCGGATGGTGCCGCTGCTCAACAACGCCGACCGGACGCTGCGCTGGTTCATCGAGGACGTCTGGGGCCTGTTCGACGACGACCACCTGCGCCACGACGCTCCGCTCTTTCCGTCGGAGCGAAAGTGCACGGACGGCTCCTGCGGCCGGGTCGGCTACGACGCGCTGCGGGGCGCGCTCGCCGCGGCCGCTTCCGCGCACATGCCCGGCTGGTCGGGCAGACTGACGCCGCACGTGCTGCGCCACTACTGCGCCTCGCAGCTCTACCTGAACGGCGTCGACCTGATCTCGATCCAGGAGATGCTCGGCCACTCCTGGGTCGCCACGACGATGCGCTACATCCATGTGCACCGCACCCGGATCGAGGACGCCTGGATCGCCGGGCAGCAGCGTGCCGCCACGCGCCTGGGAGGGTTGAGCCGATGAAGTGGAATCTGCGACTGGCCGCCGCGCAACGGGACATCTGGAAGGCATCCGAGCTGCAGCGGCTGCTGGCCGAGCGCGGCTTGGTGATCTCGGCTGGCAAGATGTCCAACCTCTGGTCGGGACAGCCGGCCTCGCTCAAGCTCGACGACCTCGACGTGATCTGTGTCGTGCTGGGCTGCGAGATCGGCGACCTGCTGATCCCCGAGCCGCAGAAGGTGCCGCAGCACGGTCAGCCGGCGAAGCAGCGCGCAACCGGCACGACGCCGGGCCCGTCGGT
>JBOHRE010000216.1:0-1490 GCA_050732635.1 Longimicrobiales bacterium
GGGCGGATTCCAGGCATCGTCGCAACACGACGACCTTGACGAGCGGATCGTAGCGGTGATCAGCGGATCTCGTCGCGAGCGAGTTCGGTGATCGGCGTGCCGGTGTGCCGCGACCAGGTGTGTGCCGCGGCGGCGAGGGCGAGGGCGCTGCCGTAGAGGACGTGCTGGCCACCCTGCCGGATGATCAGCGTGTGCAGGGACCGGAACGCTCGCCCTTTGCCGGCCAGGGAGAGGACGTCGGTGGCTGCACGTTCGCCGACCCAGTGCCCGGTGGGCAGCGCGGTGTGTTCGGCGAGGTTGGTCGGCGCGCTGGGGTGGTGCCCTGATAGCCACTCGTCGAGCAGTCCGAGCGCGACGCCGGTGCAGCCGGCGACGGTCGCGGATTCGCCGTCGGGCGCTTCGGGCGGGACGGAATCGAGAATCGCGGCAGCGAGTGTCGTGTTGTTTTCGGCGACGGCTTCGACGACCAGACGTAGCGTGGTGATCGCGTACTCGCGGGCTTGGCCGACGGGGCTGAACAGTTCCATGTTGCGGCGTTCAACCGCCCGGTTCATCGCCGCCTGCAGTGTTTCGAGGTCGGGCACGTCGAGGTTGTCGACGTCGATGCCTTCCTCGGCCAGCAGCGGCGCCAACTCGCGCAGCATCGCGTTCGCGAGCCCGGGCTTGTGCTCGACGGTGGGCAGGCCCGGGGATGGTTCTGGGGCAGGTCGACGCATGTCCGGCACCGCACCATCCTCGCGGGCTGGCTGGTTAGAAGTCCACTTCGCCGGTGGTCGGTGTGAGCAGCGATGCGAAGCGGCTCAACCCGAGCTGCAGCGCGAGCAAAGTGTCCGTGCCGACGCTGCCCGGGAAGCGGTCCAGCGACGCGGCGAGCGTCTCGCTGTCCTCGCTCGTGTTCAGCCAGTCGCGCACGAACACAAGCAGGTCGGCGAGCTCGGCCGCATCGGCGACGGCAGTCGGACCTCGGTGGCTGCTGCGGGATGCTCGGCCATGGGTTCAGGCTAGGACGCGCGGGCAGCTCAGGGTGCCGGCTCCGGGCGTGTCACGAACATCTGGGCCGGGGTGTCCCAGCTCAGGGTCTTGCGTGGGCGAGCGTTGAGTTCGGCGGCGACCGCGGCCGGCCGCTCGGCGTCGTGCACCCGCAGATCGCTGCCCTTGGGGAAGTACTGGCGCAGCAGCCCGTTGGTGTTCTCATTCGACGGGCGCTGCCACGGGCTGGCCTTCTCGCAGAAGAACACCGGCATCCCCAGCGCGTCGGCGACCTCGGCGTGCAGCGCCAGCTCGCTGCCCTGATCCCAAGTCAGCGACCGGCGCCGCTCCGGCGGAAGCTGGGCGAACGCGGCGATGAGCGCGTCGCGGACCGCCTCGGCGGTATGCCGCCCGGGCAGGTGCAGCAAGATCGTGAACCGCGAGCACCGCTCCACCAGCGTGCCGATCGCCGAGCGGTTCTGCGCGCCGGTGATCAGTCGGGTAGCGGGGACGCATTGCTG
>JBOHRE010000217.1:0-1486 GCA_050732635.1 Longimicrobiales bacterium
CTTCCGGCCGCGGCGTGTCGGCGGGTGGCGCCGCAGGCGCAGCCGCGCAGCCGCAGAGCAGCAGCAGGAAGACCGGTCGATGCATCACGAGAGCGTGCGAGGAATCAGCTTAGCGCCGAGAGCGCCTCGGCAGATCTACCGGAGTCGCGCGGTGCGGGCAAGCGTCCAGCCATCCGGTTCGCGCCCAAACGCAAACGTCGACGTCGACGTTTACAACCCGATCGCTCTCGCCAGCTCCCGGTGGATCTTGCCGACGCGTTCGATCTGGCCCTTGGCGGCGAAGCGTTCGTAGAAGCCGTCGGCCCGAAAGTCGCGCACGCGCTCGCGCCAGGGCCGCAGGCGCTGCTCCCAGCGGTGCTGGCGGTCCTGTACGGGCAGCTCGTCGGCCTCGGTCAGGTCGGCGGCGACGCGGATCATCGCCTTCAACGTGACCGGGCGCGTGACCATGTACTTGGGATTGCCCCAGGCCTCGCCCCAGGCGCGCTGCCCGGCCTTGAGGAAGTCGCGGACGATCGCGTAATACGGCGGGGCGCCGACTGAGGGTGCGGGAATGGTCGCCGGATCGCCGTAATCGTCGCGGATCCAGCGGTGCAGCTCATTGAACAGCTCCGATTGCAGGATCCACTTCTCCTGCCGGCTGCGGCCGCCCAGCCGGTTGATCTTGTAGCGCAGCGGGCTGTCGCCCTCGGAGTAGAGCATGTCGGCGACGCGGGCGGCGAGCTTGCGGTCGGGCGCGGCCCAGGAGACTCGCTCGTAGAGGTCGACGAGGTGGCTCTTGTTGATGCGGGTCGGCGTGGAGTTGATGATGACGAACATCTCGGTGGCGAAGTCCTCGGTGCGGCCGTCGAAGACGATGCAGGGCACGTGGATCGTGCCGGCCTCCTCGGGCCGCTCATCGAGGTAGAAGCGCAGTGCGGCGAGGCGGTGCTGGCCGTCGATGATCAGGAACTTCTCGGCGGGCGGCTGCAGGTAGCCGAGCTGCTCGTCGGAGCCCATGCGGCGGAACGCGAGCTGTTCCGGCGTGAACAGCAGGATCGTACCGGGGATCGGCGGCTGCGTGCCGGCGTTCTCGTAGAAGTTCTTGATCGCGCGTACCTTCGCGCGCGAGAGCTGGCGCTGGAACGCGCGGTCGGTCTTTTCGATGCGCGCGATGAAGCGGGCGACGTCGTCGCCCTCCGGCGCCTCCTCCGGCGCGATCTGCGCGCCCTCGCCGTAGAAACGGCTGATGAAGCGCGCGTGCTCGAGCACGTCCTGCGCGGGGATGGACGCGAAGTAGAAGAGGCCGTCCTTCTGTCGGATGCGTGTGGCAAGCACCGGGCACTCCGCGGTCTGGTGTGGGCACGTGGTGGCCGGCCAGGGGCTGGCGGCCGGGCCTCAACAAAGGCGCTGGCGGCGCCGGGCGCAAGTCCGGCGGGCTGCGTTGCCGGCCCGACCGCTGGAGCCGCTGTCGCGCGCGGGTCGCGCCGGTCCGCTTGCTGCAGAGGCT
>JBOHRE010000218.1:0-1438 GCA_050732635.1 Longimicrobiales bacterium
GTGAGCACCCAGAATCCGGTCCCATCGGCATTGGGCGCCGCCGTGAGCCATTCCGATGCGGTTCCAGCCGGTCCCAACAGGACGTTCTTGACGGCCGTGACATCCCCTACCACTACTTTGTCACCTTCGTAGTGGCGCGTTCCGGCGGAAGCTGTCGAGCATGTGAAGGAGCCGTCGGTTGTGCAGCACGTAGAGCAGGCCCATGATCTCGCGCACCCAGCCGCGGACGACGGGCAGCGTGGGCCGTGGCCCGTCGGTGGGACGCGCGCGCTCGATTTGCAAGAAGGTGAACGCGACGGCGGTGAGCACGACGTGATGCATCCAGCCCTGATAGGTGCGGCCTTCGAAGTGATCGAGCCCGAGGTCGTCTTTGAGCTCGCGATACTGCTGTTCGATGGGCCACCGGCTGCGGGCCAGCGCCACGAGGTCGACGAGCGGCGTCGTGGCCGCGAGGTGCAGCAAATAGTATTTGCGTTCGTCGGTCGCCGAGCGTTCGCAGAGCAACCACCGCTCGCCCCGCCCGGTCGTGGGCCGGACGCGCAGCGCACAGAACCGGGCGGTGAGCGGGCCCGCGGTGCCTGTGCCCCACGTCACGGTCTCCCACGCATCGTCCGGCGCCGAGGCCGCGAGCGCGATGGCGGACAGCGTGCCCGGCACCCCCGCGACGGCGAACGTGGCCTCGCCGCGAATCGCGACGCCGTAGGCGAGCCCGAGCCGTTCGAGGCCCGTGCGAAACGCCGCGTTGGCGCCGTAGTCGGCGTCGACGACGACGGCGGTGATGGTGAAGCCCGCCTGCAGGATGGTCCGGACCTGTGCCAGCGCGATGCGCCACTTCTCGCGGAACCGCACGGTCGGCGGAACGCCGGCGGCGGCGCACCGCGCCGCATCCTCTGTCCACGACGTGGGGAGATAGAGCTCGAATGCCAACGGCCACGTGCGCCCGTCGGCGATCAACGCACTCGACACCGCCACCTGGCAATTGCCGATCTTGCCGAGCACCCCGCAGTACTGCCGCTGCACGCCCGGCGACTGCGTGCCCTGCTTCGGAAACCCGGTGTCGTCGAGCGCCAGAATCCCGGCGCGGATCGGCACGACCGCCCGCAGCTGCGTCCAGACGCGTGCGGCGTCCCACGGCGAGTGCGTGATGAAGTGCTGCAGCGCTTGATAGTCGCGCGGATCGCCCAGCCGCCCGTGCATGGCCTGCATCGACTTCCGCTCACTATCGCCGAACAGCCCGTCGATGTACTGCGTCGCGGCGTCTCGCTGCGGCTGCCGACTAAAACACGTGCTGAACGGATCGAGGAACTGGCCCAGTCGTCGCAGCAGCGCGCGCGCCGGGCCCGTCGTCACGCGTGCAGCGTACCGAATGCCGTGCGCGAGTACAAGCCCAATCGCTCAACTCAAGCGGTCCGAACCTGACAAAGTAGTGCTACAAGCC
>JBOHRE010000219.1:0-1433 GCA_050732635.1 Longimicrobiales bacterium
TCGCTGCGCTCCGCCGCGAGGCGCGCGGCCGGCCAGGCAGCGGCGAGGCGCCGCAGCCGCTCGAGTGCAGCGTCGCGTTCCTGCAGGGCAGTGATGCACCGGCAGGCGATCTCGAGCGAGCCGATCACGGGCACGCCCGAGCGCCGCAGCGTGCGCAGCGGCTCACTGTGGGTGTGAGCGTAGAGCGAATGCACGATCAGCGCGATGCCGCTGCGTCGTGCGATCTCCGGCAGCTGGCGCGCAGCCTCGGTCTCGGCCTCGAGCAGCGACTCCGCGAAGCGGATCGCGTAGCCGCCGAACAGGCCGACGACGAGCACGCCCGCAACCGTGGGATCGGCGGCCAGCAGCTCGAGTGCCCGCGCGAAGGCGCCGGGATCGCGGTCGGCCGCGCCCGCCAGGTCCACCGGGTTCTGCACCGCAGCTGCGGGTCCGAGCAGCCGCCGCAGCCGCTCGACAGTGGCGGGCTCGAGTGCCGCGAGCGCCATGTCGCGCCCCTGCAGCTCGTCCACAGCGAGGCTCGCGTGGCCACCGCTGTCCGAGAGAATCGCGATGCCCCGTCCGACCCGTACGGCCGGCTGCCCGACGAGCGTCGCGATCACCGGCAGCAGCTCGTCCGTGCGCTGCAGTTCGATGACGCCGGCCTGGCGTAGCCCGGCGCGCAGCGCCGCGTACGGGCCCGCGATCGCGCCGGTGTGCGAACGCGCCGCCGCGCCGCCGCCTGCCGTGCGCCCGCCCTGGATCAGCGCGACCGGCTTGACCGCTGCGGCGCGGCGCACGGCGGACAGGAAGGCGACGCCATCGCGGTACCCCTCCGCGTGCACGAGGATGGCGCGGGTGCGTGCATCGGCGATCAGGAAGTCCAGGTACTCGTCGAAGCGGACGTCTGCTTCGTTGCCCACGCCGATGACGAAGCTGAAGCCGAGCTCCACCTGCGTGGCCTCGGTGACCAGGCCGAGCGCCAGGTTGCCGGATTGCACGAGCAGCGAGACGGGGCCGGCGAGCACGCCGTCCAGGCCGATCAGGTTCAGGCCGAGCGGCACGTTGAGGATGCCGGACGTGTTCGGTCCGACAATGCGCATGCTCGTGCGCGCGGCGATGTCGCGGACCCGCTGCTCGAGCCTGGCACCGACCTCGCCGGACTCGCCGAAACCGGCGGCCAGCACCACTGCGCCTCGTGCGCCGGCGCGCGCCCACTCCTCGAGGACCTCCGGCACCGTCTCGGCTGGCGTGCAGACGAGAACGAGGTCCACCGGAGCAGCGACGTCGGCCGGCCCCCGCGCGACGCGCAGGCCGAGCAGCTCGCCGCCCGCCCGGTGCACCGGGATTACATCGCCCCGAAAGCCCGACTCGCGCAGCGCATGCACGGCGCGATGCCCGCGCTTGGTCGGGTCCGGCGAGGCGCCCACCACCGCGACCGAGGCGGGCCGCAGCAC
>JBOHRE010000220.1:0-1429 GCA_050732635.1 Longimicrobiales bacterium
GTGCTCCGCGCGATTGCGCACTGCCGGACTGCGGCCCTCGGCGGGCATCTCGATCGGTGTGCCGCCTGCGGCCATCGCGCCATCTCGTTCAACTCGTGCCTTATGGAGAGCGCGCGGTTCTGGGGAGCACGAGTCTCGTCTCGCTTTCCCACGCGGGACATCCGGTCGATTCGGCACGCGATTCACTCACCATAACGATTAGTGGACTCCTGCTACGGTGAGGCGGCCATTGGCGGCCCACTTCGGACAGGAGGACGCGATGATCGACCGGTACTTCTCTGCACCCAAGACGCTGCGACGGTTGCGCAGCGGACTCAGCGGCGCGTACATCGACGGCTTCGCGGACGCGCTGACGCGTGACGGCTACGGTCACGCGACCGTCGTCCGGTACCTGCGAGCCGCGGCCCACGTGGGCGTGTTTTTGGGGCGAAGGCGCAAAACGTTGGCGGATCTGGACGCGTCGACCGTCCGCGCGTTTCGTCGTCACCTTCGACGGTGTCACTGTCCCGCCTCCAATGGTGGCCGCAATGGCCATCACGCGGCCTTCGGCGTGCAGCGCTTTCAGGCCTATTTGATCGTGCGCGGGCTCTGTCCGCGTCCGATCGTTAGCGATGCGCGGCCGCCCGTCCCGGCACTGATCACCGAGTTCACGGACTGGTATCAGACCCATCGAGGGGTCGCCCCGCCGACGGTGCGTCACTACGCGCGCGGCGCCACGGCGATGCTCGACGCCCTCGGCGCAGATGTGGGGTCCTGGACGCCGCAGGCCGTGCGGCACTTTCTGATGAAAGCCGTCACCGGCGGTCGCCCAGAGTCGACCCAGAAGGTGATCACCGCGACGCGAGCCTTCCTGCGGTATCTGGCGTTTCGCGGCGATGCGCGCGCAGACTTGGCGCTCGCGGTCCCTGCGGTTGCCCATTGGCGGCTCGCATCGTTACCGCGCCATCTGTCGGCTGACGAGCTCACGCACGTGCTCGCGGCGTGCGACGGCGACCAGCCGGCACGAATCCGCGACCGCGCGATGGTCTTGCTGTTGGCGCGGCTCGGTCTCCGAGCGGGTGATGTGGCGCAGCTGCGCCTGAGCGACCTCGACTGGGAGCAGGGCACGATCCATGTGACGGGCAAGGGACGCTACCAAGTCCGGTTGCCGCTCCCGCAGGAGGTCGGCGACGCCGTGCTGCGGTACCTCGTGACCCGTCCACGCGTGCCGGAGACCGATCGCGTGTTCCTGACGACGATCGCGCCCGTGGCGCCCTTTCGCTCAGGCGACGCGGTGTCCTCGGTCGTCGCGCGGGCGCTCGAGCGGGCTGGCGTGCACGTGGCACGAGCGGGGGCGCACGTGCTGCGCCACACCGCCGCGACGGAAATGCTGCGGCACGGCGTCTCGCTCGATCACATCGGCTTGGTGCTCCGGCATCGCAGTCTCGAC
>JBOHRE010000221.1:0-1402 GCA_050732635.1 Longimicrobiales bacterium
GACCACCGCTACGTGCCGCTGCTGCTGACCGTGCCCGGCATCGGCTGGGTGCTCGCCTACACGATCGCCGCCGAGATCGGCGACATCGAGCGCTTCGCTTCGCCGCGTAAGCTCGCCGGCTACAGCGTGTGCGTGCCGGAAACTCGGTTTCGTTGGTCCCTGCCGAGCTCGATCTCGCGCGAATGCTCCACCTCGGTTGACAGCGAGCGCTCGTGTCGGCGAGTAGTGCGTAACTTGCGTCGCGGGCGGAAGGTCGAGCGACCTCGGTTACCGGGGCGGCGAGTAGCGCGCCCGGCTACGCGGCGACTTCATATTCGTGGAGCAGCCCGCCGAGCCTGTCGCGGCGGCGCAGGCGATCGAGCGGGAGCTGTTGACGGCTCGGCGCCGATTCGCCGATCGGCGGCGGCTTCGCAAGGGGCGGCCGTTGGGCGAGCGAGCGGTGCGGCCGGTGCTCGTTGTAGTGCGCCGTGTAGACGCGAACCACGCTCTCGAGCTGGCGGCGACCGAGGATCAACAGCCGATCGAGGCACTCGCGCCGCAGGCTGCCGACCCAGCGCTCGGCATGTGCACGCGCCCGCGGTGCACGCACCGGCGCGCGGATCACGCGGATGCCTTCAGATTCGAAGATCTCATCGAAGGCGTGCGTGAACTTGCTGTCGCGGTCGCGAATGAGGAAGCGCGCCTGCTCACCGTCGTCATCGAGTCGCATCAGCAGGTTGCGCGCCTGCTGCGTCACCCAGGCGCCATCAGGGTTCGCGGTGATCCCAGCCACATGCACTCGGCGACTCGCGAGCTCAATGAAGAACAAGATGTAGAAGCGCTTCAAGAAGAGGGTGTCGACCGAGGGAACGCAGGTCGCGCTTACCGCAGCGTTCTTGTTTGCGGGGTGAGTGCGGCTGAGGTCGCGTTGTATCGGGGACGCGGCTTTGGGCCTCGTTCACGGCGTGCATGGCCAGCTTGTGAGGTCGGCTCTGATGTCTAGCCAAGAACGCCGCAGCGTCGAACGGTGTCTGTCGCGGTCGCTGCTGTCCTCCCGGTTCTTTATGCTCTTGGCGGGCTCAGGATCATGTTGTCGCGACGAGAGGGGCATTCATGGTTGGACAGCAAGCGGCGTGTGCCGGGAGGTGAGCGGGGGTGGCTGGCTCGGCGCGCTATCGGGCGTTGGAGCAGGCGGGGCTGTTGCATGCGGCGCCCGAGGCGGTGAGCGCGGCGCCGTTTCGCTCGCGGCCGGAGTTCTTCGCCTGCTTCGACAAGGTGCAGGTCAAGTACGAGATGCTGCGCGCGCACGCGCTCGATGGCGTGACGGCGACGGCGGCTGCGGCGGCGCACGGCTACTCGCGCGCGTCCTTCTACCTGGTCGCGGCGGGCTTCGAGGGGGCGGGGATGGTCGGCTTGTTGGACG
>JBOHRE010000222.1:0-1373 GCA_050732635.1 Longimicrobiales bacterium
CGCCCCGCGAGCTCGCCACGCTCGCGGCCTCGCTGGCGCGGCTCGAGCCGTTGCGCGCTGCGCTGCCGGCGAGCACCGAGGAGGGCGCGCTGCTCGCCGAGCTGCATCGCCGGATCGATCCGCTGCACGAGCTGCGCGAGCTGCTCGAGCGCGCCGTCAGCACTGAGCCACCTGCAGCGCTAGCCGATGGCGGCGTGATCCGCAGCGGTTACGACGCCGAGATCGACGAGCTGCGCGGCACGCGGGACGGCGCGCGCGAGTTCATCGTCGCGCTACAGGCGCGCGAGCGCGAGCGTACCGGCATCGCGTCGCTGAAGGTCGGCTACAACAAGGTCTTCGGCTATTACCTGGAGGTCACGCGCGCGAATGCGGAGCGCGTGCCGGACGACTACGAGCGGCGCCAGACGCTGAGCAACGCCGAGCGCTACGTCACGCCCGAGCTGAAGTCCTGGGAGGCGAAGGTGCTGGGCGCCGAGGAGCGGTTGCTGGTGCTCGAAGCGCGCGTGTTCGCCGAGCTGCGGCGGCAGGTCGCGGCTGCGGCGCCACGGCTGCTGGCGAGCGCGGCGGCGGTCGCGGAGCTGGATGTGCTGGCGGCGTTCGCCCAGCTCGCCGAGCGGCGCGGCTACGTGCGGCCGACTGTGCACACCGGCGATCGCCTCGCTCTGCGCGCCAGCCGTCATCCCGTGGTCGAGACCATGATGCCGCGCGAGGAATTCATCCCGAACGACATCGTGCTGGACGACACGCGTCGCATCATGATCCTCACGGGACCGAACATGGCGGGGAAGAGCACGCTGCTGCGGCAGGTCGGCCTGATCCAGCTGCTGGCCCAGGTCGGCTCGTTCGTGCCCGCGGCTGCGGCGGACCTGCCGATCTGCGACCGCATCTTCACCCGCGTTGGTGCGGCGGACAACCTGGTCCGCGGCCAGTCCACGTTCATGGTCGAGATGAACGAGACGGCGGCGATCCTGCACGGCGCGACGTCGCGCTCGCTCGTGCTGCTCGACGAGATCGGCCGCGGCACGGCGACCTACGATGGCGTGAGCATCGCCTGGGCCGTGACCGAGGACCTGCACGAGCGCATCGGCGCGAAGACCATCTTCGCGACGCACTACCATGAGCTGACGCAGCTCGGCGATCTGCTGCCCGGCATCGTGAACGCGAACGTCGCGGTCCGCGAGGTCGGTGAGCAGATCGTGTTCCTCAGGCGGCTGGAGGAGGGCGGCGCCGACCGCTCCTACGGCATCGAGGTCGGTCGGCTGGCCGGGCTGCCCGGCGGGGTCGTCGCGCGCGCGCGCGAGATCCTGCGCGAGCTCGAGGGCACGCACACCGGCGGCGGCCAGGGACTCGGCCGCAGCGGCCGCCACGTGCCC
>JBOHRE010000223.1:0-1363 GCA_050732635.1 Longimicrobiales bacterium
TCGCCAGGTGGCCGATTACCTGTTCCGGCGGGGCGTCAGCCGAGAGATGGTCGACGAGTGCCTCAGCGAGGTCTACGTGACGGCCTGGCGCCGCATCGAAGAGGTGCCGGTCGATGCCAATGAAGCTGTCTACTGGCTGTGTGGCGTCGCCCGGCGCTTGCTGTCGCGGGCGTGGCGGGCGCGCCATCGGCATGCGGCGCTGGCGGAGCGGTGCGCGAGTGAGCTGGTCACCCAGGATCAGCGTCAGGCCCCCTCGGTCGATGAGCGGTACCTGCTGGTGGAGGCGTGGCACGCCCTCGCCCCGTCCGATCGAGAAGTCCTCTCGATCGCCGGCCTCACCGCCCGATCGACGGAGGACCTGGCGCTACGTCTCTCGTGCTCGCCGGGAGCGGCAGCCGCACGCCTGTCGCGGGCCAGGTCGCGCATGAACCGTCAAATCGGCCTGTAAACACCGCGGTCTCCCGGAGACTACTTGGGTAACGCACACAACGAGGGGCCGCGAACGTGCACCTTTCGTGCCGCCTGCGTTTTCGACTACCGGATGGGGGAACTACCATGCTTCGACCAAGCACGGCGAGTTCAATCGGTCATCGCGACAGCGGCATGGTAGACGTCGTGGGCGGTTGACCAGTGGAGACTGCGGCGGGGCATCGTGTTGACGCGGTGCTCGATCACGCGCAGATCTTGTGCGGTGTAGCGGGAGAGGTCGGTGCTCTTGCCGACGTAGCGGCGGATGAGCCCGTTGCCGTTCTCGTTGGTTGGGCGTTGCCAGGGCGAGTGCGGCTCGGCGAAGTAGACGTCGATGCCACAGAGCTCGGCGAGTTCGGCGTGCCGCGCCATCTCCCGGCCCTGGTCCCAGGTGAGCGTGCGACGCAACGACTCTGGGATGCGATCGAGGATCTCGGCCAGCGCGGCGAGTGTGGCCTCGGCGCCATGGTCTTCGGGGAAGTCGGCGAGCCACAGGTGGCGGCTGGCGCGGTCGAACACGGTCGCGATCGCGGAGCGGTTGAAGGCGCCGACGATGAGGTCGCCTTCGAGATGACCGACCTCGCTGCGGGCTTGCGCGATCGCGGGTCGCAGGGTGATGAGGCTGAACTCGCCGAGCGGGCTGATCTTCGTCGTGACAGTTCCCCGGGGCTGGCGGTGCTTGCGGCACCGGCGCTGGCGGTGCAGACCGGCGTGCAGCCCGCGTCGCAGTCCCCGTCGGCCGTGCGCGTAGACGGCCTGGTAGATGCACTCGTGCGAGATCGATGCGGTGAGACCGTGCACGCCGGTCGCGAGCTCGATCGAGATCGTCATCGGCGAGTCCTTCGCCTCGAGCCGTGCGGTCACGTGCGCGGCCAGTTCTGCGTCGGCGACGAGT
>JBOHRE010000224.1:0-1362 GCA_050732635.1 Longimicrobiales bacterium
GCATTCGGGTTCAGACGGCAGCGGAGCTTCTGGAGAGCCTTGACGCGGACCAACAAACAGCCGGCAAGAATAGCGCCGACGACAGTGGACGATAGCAACTGTCTTTGATGTCAACAGCTTTCTACATCCGCGCGGCCGCTGCGCGCGCCGGCTCACCTGCGAGTGAAGCCGGCGTGCTCGCGGGCCGCGCAGTGAGCGTCCAACACGTTTGATGTTTCACCAGCGCATTCAAGATCGTCAGCAGTTTGCGCATGCACGCCACCAGGGCCACTTTGGGTGGTTTGCCCGCCGTGCGCAACCGCTGATAGCAGACACGGATGACCGGATTATGCCGGGTCGCGACCAACGTGGCCATGTAGAGCCCCTGTCGGACCGGCGCGCGGCCACCCCAGATCCGGCGCCGCCCCCGCTGCGTGCCGCTGTCGTCGTTCAACGGCGCGACGCCCACGAGCTTGGCGATCGCGCGATGCGACAGGCGGCCGAGTTCCGGCAGCATCGCCAGCAACTGACTGCTCGTGCGCGGGCCGACGCCGGGGACACTTTGCAGCCGCTCATCCTCCGCGCGCCACACGGGGCTCTGCTGGATCCGATGACGAATCTCGGCATCGGTGTCGGCCAGGCGTTGCTCCAACCAGCGAATGTGCTCGCGGAGGCTGCGCCGCACCGCCGGGCGTGCGATCGTGAAGCGGTTGCGCTCGGCCGTGAGCATCTCGACGAGTTGGTGGCGCCGGGCGACGACCGCCGCCAGGTCAGCTTGCACCGCATCCGGCAGCGGCCGGGGCTCGGGGCGGATCCGTTCGGCAAAGAGCGCGACCACGTCCGCATCGAGCGTGTCGGTCTTCGCCAATTGGCCGGTGGCTTTCGCAAAGTCGCGCACCTGGCGCGGATTGATGACAGCGACCGGCAGCCCGGCCAGCGCCAGCGCCGTCGCCACCTGCGTCTCGTAGCCCCCGGTCGCCTCAAGCACGACCAACGTGGGGGCCAGCGCGTGCAGCCGCGCCACCAGATCCGCCACGCCAACGTCGTCATACGACACGCGCCAGCGCGTCGAGGCCGCCGAGCGCACGGCCACGTCCAGATGCGCTTTGGCCACATCAATCCCGACAAAGGTCAACGAAGCGTTCGAAGAAGTCATAGGCGCCACAGGATCAACACACGGGCAGTCCTAACCACGCTCCACACACGCCCAGCCTTGCGGCATGCGGGGTCACGCCCCGATCAACTGTTCGGGCTCTCGTGGAGCATTCGAGACGTGGCGCCCTGGCTATCGTACGGTCTCGAGGACCACGGAATATGCGGGCTACCACGTCCCAACCCAAGAGTGAGTCTAAGATACAATGAACTATTAGACCGGTTTTCGCG
>JBOHRE010000225.1:0-1348 GCA_050732635.1 Longimicrobiales bacterium
GTTGCGGAAGACGACGCGGCTTCTCGTTGCCCAGGTGAAGAGCGAGCGGAGCGCGACCAGCACTCTCTCGCGCTCATGGCCGTACAGGCCGTCGAGCGCGGCGAGGACTTGGTCGCGCGTGATTTCCGCAGGTGCTGATGGCGCTCCGACCAGGCGAGAAGCAGCGGCCGAATGGCGTGCAGGTAGTTGCGGGCGGTCGACTCGCTGCGCGGCTTGCTGCGCCCGCCGCCGTCGCGCAGCGTGCGCGCCCAGCGCTCGACCTCGGAGCTGATGCCGGGCACGAGCCCGTCGAGCTTGCGAGCGAGCCAGCTCTCGAACGTCGCGGGGCGATCGTCGAGCAGGATGCCCATCAGCTCGAGCACGTCGCTCGTGTGGGCGACGCTCGCGCCGCGGTCGCGCAGCACCTTGTGGTAGGCGGAGCTTCGGAGCGGCTCGCCGCCGCGGTAGTCGGCGAGCAGCATGACCAGGTTGCGCTGCAGCGCGTGCCAGACGATCGAGTCGAAGCCGCGCGCTTCCGCTCGCGCGTGCGCGAGATGCAGTGCCCATGCCAGCCACGGGTTGTCGGGAGCGGGGTCTTGGCGCAGGTCAAGGCGTCCGTAGCGGTAGGCGCGCCGCGCCTCGAACAGCGACAGCTGCGCCCACTCGACCGGGCCGGCCGGCGGTGGCGGCGGCTTGTGCGGCCTGCCCTTGGCGCCGTAGCGGCGCGGGAACGCCCGCGGCTTCGCGCGGCGTCGATTCAGATCGGCGAGGAAGAGCTGCTGGTGACCGACAAGGCGCACGTAGGGCGCAAGCGGCGTATTCGGTCCGGTCGGGCGCTCGAGCGCCGCCTGTTGCCAGCAGAGGCGGCAGTAGCCGCGCTTGAGCAGCTGCCGCCGCCCGCAGGCGCCGCACTCGCCGAGCTCGCTGGTGCGGCCGGCGAAGTTGTAACAGGCAAGGCACACGCCGCGGCAGTAGGTCATCCCCCACGCCAGACAGGCAGCGCAGCTCGTCACGGAGCGACCCGCGCCCCGGGCGCGGCTGCCGTCGCGCGGCGCTGCCACCGCTCAGGCGGGCGGCAGCGAGCGGCCGTCGCGACGACGCGGCACAACCGACGGTCCCGCGGTGGTGCCGGTTGCGCGCTGCTCGCCGCTCTGGCCGGACTGCGGCACTTTCTGGGGCTCGGGGATCAGCAGGTCGCCGATCTCGCAGCCGAGCACGGCGCAGATCACATCGAGGTCGTCAAGCTTGAGCGAGGCCGGCTGGCCCGACCAGAGGTTGGACATCTTGCCCGCCGAGATCGTCAAGCCGCGCTCGGCCAGCAGCCGCTGCAGCTCGGACGCCTTCCAGATGTCGCGCTGCGCGGCAGCCA
>JBOHRE010000226.1:0-1286 GCA_050732635.1 Longimicrobiales bacterium
GCCCGCAGCCGCCGCCCACCAGCCCCCCTCGCGGCCCGCCGCCGCCGCACCGGGGCCGGGGTCGCCTGTACCGCCGCGAAAGTTCTTCGGTTTCGAAGCACAAGGAACCGGCGCACTTCGCGTCCTCATGCGAAGTTTGCGGGTGTCTGGTGCTTCGAAACCGAAGGAGTTTGGAAGAGGTATGGACGGCGCCCGTCCGGGGCCCGATTGCGGAAGCCGATTCCGGACCCGTGGCGGTGCCTCCTGTGAGGCCTCCTGCGGGGACTCCTGCGGGGCCTGCTGCGGGCCTATGTCGGGGCCTATTGCGGCGGACTAAGGGGGCTCGTCCTACGGCGAGGGTTCTTGGGAGCGGGCGAGCCAGCGTGGCGTGCGTGGCGTCTTGGGCGTCAGCTCGGCGTCAGTGTCGCCGAAGAGGTGCAGGGACGTGCGAATCGCGGCGCACGCCTGCCGCAGCGCGCCGCGCTGGTTGGCCGACAGGCCGCCGAGCATGCGGCATGCAGCGTCGACATGGATGGTGAACAGCCGAGCGGCGAGGCGCTCGCCGTAGCTGGTCAGCCGAAAAGCGCGGAGACGCAGATCGACGCTGCCGCCCACGCTCTGGACGAATCCGCGGTGCCGAAGGTGCGACAGTGTCGTGCTGGCGGTCGAGACGGCGATGGCGGCGTACTCGGCGAGCTCGGTGAGGTCGGCGACGGCAGGCTGGTGGGCGTACAGCCTCAGGAGCATCAGAGACTCCGAGCGACTGAACCCCCACGTCATGAGGAAACGGCGCTGCGCTGCGGCGAGCTCGCCGGCGACGCGGCTGAACTCCACGAGCGTGCGGAACTGTGCCATCGGATCGGCGGGCGCTGGTGGCGCAAAGACCAGGGGGTCGGTGCCGGCTGCGGGGCACGCCGACTGGCGTGATGGATCGTACTCGTCCATGGTCGCACAGTGAGGGCAGGTTCGGGGCGATGGGATAGCGGCGGCGGCCACTCGCGTGTACGGGACTTGCACACGGCCGCGGCGATCGAGGCGCCGTCGCGAGGCGGCGCGAACGGCTGCGCACAGGGAGGCGGCAATGAGCGTTCGGATCGGCTTGATGACGGGTGTGTTGTTGGCGGGTTTGGGGCTGGGCGGAGACGCGGTCGCGCAGGAGGCGTTGCCGCCTACACAGCCGGCGGCGGCGGCCGAAACACAGCCGGGCGTGGACGATCCGGCCGTGGCGGTCGCAGCCGGTGGCGTGGTCGCCGCAGACGCGGCGCGAGGGGACGCGGGCCCGCGGCGGCCGGCAGATCGTTTCGGTG
>JBOHRE010000227.1:0-1243 GCA_050732635.1 Longimicrobiales bacterium
GCCTACGAGTTGCTGCTCGACGCGGCGGAGCGGTCGGCCGCGGCAGGTGAACACGCCGCGCAGTCGATCGCGCTGGCCTCCGCGGTGGTGCTCGGTGCCCGATGCCCAGGGGGTTTCCCGGAGCCGCCGTCGGACGCCCGGCTCAGTGAACTGCTCGACCAGGCGCGGGCGGTCGCGGACGATTCCTCGCTCGTCGCCGCCCACGTCGCGGCCGCAAGGGCGTGGACGGCCAACCCCGCGCGCGCAAGGTGCGACGGTCCGCTCGGGGAGCAGGCCCTTGCCGCGGCAAGGCGAGCGCAGGACCCCGTGCTGATCAGCGCGGCACTGGACGGCGTCACCACCGTCGCACTCGGCGAAGGCCGGTTCCGGAGAGCCGCCCTGCTGGCCGGTCAACGGCTCGAACTGCTCGACCGGCTGGCGCGGCACGACCCCCGCGCGGGCGGCGAGATCGTGGATATCTTCCACATGGTCACCGAGACCGCGCTCGCGGCTGGTGATCTGCCCGGCGCGCTGGCCGCGGCGCAGCGCGCGCGGGACGACAGCCTCGCCAGGGGGGTGCCGATGCTGGCGTCGAGCAGGCTCGTGCTGCCCTTCGCGCTGTGCGGCGCGTTCGACGACGTGCTTGGCGAGGCCACCGAGATGCGGGACGCGTGGGAACGGGCCGGCAGGCCGCCAGCTGGGTGGATGGCACCGGCCGTGTACGCCACCGCTCTCGTCTGCGGCTTGACCGGCGATGCGGGTGGCTTCCAGACCTGGTCGGCGTGGGCTCGCGAGGTGACCAAGGATCCGCGAGTGCAGGGCTTCGCGCCGTTCGTCGACGGCCGGGTCGCGCTCAACGCGGGCCGGATCTCCGACGCCGTCGCGACCGCGGACGCGCTGCCTGCCCACTACCTGGGCAAGTTCGACGCCTACGCCCGCGCGATCGCTGCCGAGATCGCGGTGGTCGCAGGCCTGCCCGATGCTGCCCAGCGCCTCGGTGCCGCGGCAGCGGCAGGCGAGGAGAACGACTGGGCGGCGGCGTGCCTGGTGCGCGCTGAGGGGCGGCTGCGTGGCGACCGCGATGCGCTCGAGCGGTCCGTCGCTCGGTGGGAGCGCATCGAGGCCCGGTTCGAACGCGCGTGCACCCTGCTGCTGATCGACGCCCGCGCGGACGAAGGCCTCGCCGAATTGAACGCCCTCGGCTGCCCGCTGCCGGTTGGAGCGTCGTGACGGTCGGCGCCCACCGCGGTCGGCTGGTCGGGCG
>JBOHRE010000228.1:0-1229 GCA_050732635.1 Longimicrobiales bacterium
CCGCCCGGGGAGCGCGCCCGGCGCGCCGCAGAGCCGCAGCGCACCGCACGGGCCGAACCGGCCGCCAGCGCCCTGACCGGCACCGTCAAATGGTTCAATCCGGCCAAGGGCTATGGCTTCATCACGCCGGACAACGGCGAGGACGACCTCTTCGTGCACTATAGCGCGATCATCGGTGAGGGCTTCAAGAGCCTGAGCGACGGTGAACGGGTCAGCTACCAGGTCGTCACCACCCCCAAGGGCCCGGAAGCCGACCGGGTCTCCCGCCTGAACTGAGCGACCCCCGATCAGCGCTGTGGTGGGTCCGATCATTTCATTGTCATATCCGTACAGGGCAGGGACTTCGCCATATGTTTGAACGGCTGCCGCGCGCATTTCGGCAGGCCTGGACGACGCGGCTGATCGGCCGCGCGAGCCGGCTGATTGCCGCGTGAACCGCGTCTGAGGGGGCACTGCGACCGTGCTCACGCAGGCCGCGACCGGAGGTTCCGGCGCGGACCAAACGCGGTGGCGAAGGAGGTCGCAAATGTTCTCGAAGGTGCAGCAGAACCCGACCCAGGTCCTGGTCCTGGACGAGCGCGGGACCGTGCTCGCGAACAATGAAGCGTGGCGCGCGTTCGCGTACGCGCATCCGATCGGCGGCGCCCCGTGCGACGTAGGCAGCAACTATCTCGAGTACTGCCGGCATGCAGCGGTGCTGTACGACGAGGCGAGCGCGACGGTGTTCCACGGGATCGCGGAGTGGCTGCAGGACACATTGCGTGAGCCGACGGAGGCCGAGCACGTGGAATTCGCGATTCCGGCGGAGGGAGCGACGCACTGGTACACGGCGCTGGTGAGTCGATTCAATCACGGGGGCGAGATCCGTGTCGTGCTCGCCTACGACAACGTGACGGCGGAGCGGACCGAACAGGAGCGCGAGCGCGTGATCGGGCGCCTGAGCGAGCTGATCGAGTGGGAGGAGGATTGCGCTGCGACGTATGATCGTGCGGCGCGGCTGGCGGTGCCGTCCCTCGGCGACGCGTGCTGGATCGACGCGCTCGAGGATGGCCGGCTGGTCCGGCGGGCGCTCGCGGGCGGCATGGCCGCTCAGCTCGCGGCGCTCGAGCCGGGGCGTGCTGCCGAGATCGCGCTGACGGACGCGGGCCGCGCGCAGCAGTCGGCGGTCGACGCCAAGCGCGCGATCGTGGTGCCGGAGCTGGGCGGCGAAGCGCTGAGCTGGGTGGCGG
>JBOHRE010000229.1:0-1211 GCA_050732635.1 Longimicrobiales bacterium
CGGGTCAGCAGGGGAAGCAGCGCCGCCTCGGTTTTGCCACCGGCGGTCGGTGCGAGCAGCAGACAGTCCTCCCCGGCCAGAATCGGCCGCACGGCCGACTCCTGCAGTGGCCGCAGTCCGGGCCAGCGAAGCGTGTTCGCCAGGTGGAACTGCACGGCCGGGTGCAGCGCGCCGAATGCGTCGGCCGCGACCCGCTCAGACATCGAGCTCGATGTCGTCCGCCGACCTTCCCGCCGCCGCCTCCCGTTCGGCGTCGTTCAACTCGGCGGGCGCGATGCGGATCTCGTAGTCGGTGCGGGGATTGAAGTCCGGATGCAGTTCGATGGTGTCGAGTACGTCGACCAGCTTGCGCAGGAACAGCCGGGGCGCGGTGCCGACCTTCCCGCCGAGCCCGCCCGCCACCGACGAGGCGAACGAGCGCAGGAACTCGTCGTCGGCCACCCGCAGCACCCGCTCGGCGTCGTCAAGGTGGGTGGCGAACAGGGCGCGCACCCGGGTGCCGAGCTCGACCAGCTTGTCCAGATCGAATCCGCTCAGCCGCAGCTGCACGGCGCGCGGGTTGTCGAATCGCGGGTCACGCGAGAAATCCGTGTGCAGCCGGTCGGCCAGCGGCGGCAGCAGCTGAATTCCTTGCCTGCCTTCGAAAAACGCAGGCGTCCCGGTGATCAACAGGTAGAGGCCGGGGAAGTGTCCGTCGTGCACCTCGTCGATCAACTGCCGCAGCGCGTTGAGGGCCTTCGCGCGCGCGTCGCTGCGAACCCGCTGCAGGGTCTCCACCTCGTCGAGCACCAGCAGCAGGCCGGGGTGGCCGGAGTCGCGCAGGATCGCCAACAATCCCCGCAGGAAGCCGAGCGCGAGGAAATGGTCGAGGTCGCCCTTGATCCCGGCCTGGCGTTTCACCCCGGCTGCCACGTGCGGCTGCCCGCCCAGCCACGCGACGAGCCCGTCGGCGGCGTCGTTGTCGGCGGCCGCCACGAATCTCCGATAGGCGCGGATCGCCATCGGGAAGACCGGGGCGCGCGCCGCGACCTCGGACAGCCGTTGTTCGAGCAGCGTGTCGACGGCGTCCTCGGAGACCGCACCGCGCTGCCCGGCCGCATCGGATTCCACGGTGAACAGCCAGGAATCCAGGATCGGCCGTAGCGCACTCGGCGGCATGGTGTCCGTGCGCAGCGACTCGATCGTGCGCCGATACACGGTTTCCAGCCGGT
>JBOHRE010000230.1:0-1210 GCA_050732635.1 Longimicrobiales bacterium
GGCGGCCGTTAGGCCGAGGGCGAAGCCCTTGACGGTCGCGCGCGGCGGAGCTAGTCGGCTGTCGGTGGCGCCCTCCGGTTCGCTGGTGGTAGGGGGTGGCTGGTTGTGAGGTCGTCTCAGTTCTCTTTCGGTCCTGGTGGAGAGACAGAGTTTCGTTCGAGCTGTCCCGGCTTCTCAATTCAGATCAGGGCCGTCATGCGGCCAGAACGCTTATGGAGCTGGCCGGGACAGTGCGTGCGCCGCGCCGCGGGCGGCTCGGCTTGAACGGTTCGCGGCGGGAGAGCATGTGCCAGCTGGCGATCAGCACCTTGCGCGCGACCGCCGACTTCGCTGCGTTCTTGTCGCTGCGCTTGGCGACGTCGCTGTAGAGCTGGTGCCAGGGGTTCGACTCCCGCCAGGCGTGTTGGGCCGCTTCGACCGCCGCCCAGCGCAGCGTCCGCGAGCCGGCTTTCGAGAGCGGCAGGCCGCTTCGTGAGGACTGGCCGGACTGTTTGACGCCCGGGGCCATGCCGGCGTAGCCGACCAGCTTTCCCGGCGAGGGAAAGCGGCTGACATCGGCGATCTCGGCGGCGAGGGTGAGCGCGAGCATCTCCCCAACGCCCGGGATTGTCACGAGCAGGGCGACGTCTCGGTCGGCGCGCGCGATCGGCGCCAGCTCTGCCTCGAGCGGAGCGATCCGCGCGTCGAGCAGGTCGATCACCGCCAGCGCCTCCCGGATCGAGCGCTGCCAGACCGCCGGCATGCCGCGCTGGGCGAGCAGCTCGAGTCCGCCCTGACGGCGCAGCCGCTCGGCGCTGAGGCGCAGTCCCCACTGCGTCCCCAGCCCGAAGATCCGGTTCATCGCCGAGGTGCGCAGGCGCACGAGGTGCACCCGCCGCCGCAGCCGCTCACGCAGCTCGCGCTCCTCGAGCGAGGGGATCCACAACGCCGGCACCAGATCACGCCTGCAGAGCTCGGCCAACACGCGCGCGTCGACGCGATCGGTCTTACACGCCAACGGCGCGACGCCCTTGACTCGGCGGGCGTCAGCGACGTCGACCTGCCAGCCGGCCGAGCGCAGCCGGTCGCGCACCCATACAGCGCCACTCATCATCTCCAGGCAGGCCTTCACGTCGCTGCCCAGCCTGAGCACCAGCTTCGCGAGCCCGTCCTCGTCGGCCGGCGTGAACCCCTCCGCACTGATCACACCGGCCGCCGACATCGCGCACCA
>JBOHRE010000231.1:0-1191 GCA_050732635.1 Longimicrobiales bacterium
GCCATGAAGGCGCCGACGCCGCGATCCTTCAGCGCCTGGCTGCGCGGCCAGCTCAAGGAGAGGAAGATGAGCCAGCGACAACTGGCGGCGCAGTCCGGCGTGAATCATTCGACCATCTCCCGGCTGATCAGCGATGATCGCATGCCGTCGCTGCGCACGGCCGCCAAGCTTGCGCGCGGCCTGCGCGAGATCGGCGCTGAGTCGGAGGGGCTGGCCTACTTCGCTGCGCAGCCGAACCGCACCGCCCTGCCCCACGCCCGCGTGGAGCGCGCTCTGCGTGGCGACGATGTCCTGACCGAGGCTGATGTCCGCGAGCTGATGCGGACCTACATCGGCGTGCGCCGTCGGCGGGTCGCCGCGCGCGACGACGGAAGCAGTGGCGGGCGCTGAGAACGGTGGAGTCGGCGCGGCATAGGGCACGGGCGCGACGCGACGACCGCGGAGGAGGACGGAGTGGATGAGCGGCCGGTCACCGGATCGTGTGAGCAGTGCGGTCGAGGCTACGAGCTGCGTATCCCTGCACCGGGGTCAGCTGACCTGCAGTTTCGTCGCATCGAGCGCGTATTTCGGTGGTGCGTCGGGTGCGGCATGTTCGTCGGCCGTCGCTGCTGCTGGGACCCTGCCGCGGCGGCATGCGCTCGGTGCGCTGCTGCGAGTCCGATCAGCGATGCACGGGCGCCCGCGTTCGGTGACCCGATCGCGGCGCACGCCGCCATCGGGGAGCTCGACGCCGCCATCGCCGCGCTCGCCGAACTCGAGGAGAGCCTCGAGCTTGATGCCGACGCAGATCGCGAGCAGGCGCTCGACGCGTGGGAGGACGCGTGGCTGGCGACGGGAGCGCTCATCGCGCGCGTCGAGAGCTGTCGGGTTGCGGCCGCCAGCCGGTTGCAGGACCTGTCACCGTTGGCGGAGGAGCCTGTGCGCGAGCTGAGTGCCGCGCTGCGCCCGCTGCTGGCCACCTACGAGACGCGCTGGCGATCGGTGGCGCGGCGGCTTGCGGGCGCCGGCCGGCGAATCGCTGAGCGTACCCGAACGAGCGGAGGCCCCGAACCTACGCGGGCGGCGTCGATTGTGGCAGGCGTCCGCGCCGCGGGGCGTGCCCCCGCGGCGCCGCCTGGGCGCGCCATGAAGACGGAGCCGCAGGTCGCTACAACGCTCGATGCAGCCTCGCCGGCTCCCTCACTCAGCCCT
>JBOHRE010000232.1:0-1188 GCA_050732635.1 Longimicrobiales bacterium
CCCTCGGACAGGGGAACGTGCTTGTGCGCGGCCGCGTGAAGCACCACGTCCGGTCGTTCGCGTTCGAAAGCGCGCAGGACCGTCCGCTCGTCGCTGACGTCGCCGAGCACGGCGGCCACCTCGACGGCCGGGAAGCGGCGGCGCAGCTCCTCGTCGATGTAGAAGAGCGGCGTCTCCGCGCGCTCGAACAGGATGACGCGCGCTGCGCCCAACGCGGCGACCTGGCGGCACAGCTCGGAGCCGATGCTGCCGCCCGCTCCGGTGACGACGACCCGGCGGCCGCGCACCAGCTGTGCCATTGGCTCCTCCGGGATGTCATTCGCCTCACGGCGGAGCAGGTCCTCGACACGGACAGGGCGCACCTTGTTCACCGTGACCGTCTCGTCCAGCAGCTCGTCGACGCCGGGCAGCGTGCGGATCGGAATGCCTGCAGCCTCGCTCAGGGTCACTACCCGGCGCAGGCGCGCGCCGCTGATGCGCGGCAGCGCGACGATCACCTCGCTGACTTCGCGCTCCAGCGTGACCGCCGGCAGGTCACTCAGGCCTCCCAGCACCTCAACGCCGTAGATGCGCTTGCCGTGATTGGTGGGGTCATCGTCGAGAAACGCGACGGGCTCGAGTCGCAGCAGCCGGCTGCGACGCATCTCACGCGCCAGCAGGGCGCCTGCCTCGCCTGCTCCGTAGATGAGCACCGGGCGCGGCGGTCCGTTGACCAGTGCAGCGTCAGCGGCCTCGACGCCCTCCTGTCGAATGCGCGCGCCGAGCCGGATGCCGCCCAGCATGAGCACCGAGAGCAGGAGCTCGATGATGATCGCGCTGCGGGGGAAGCCGACCGTGCCCGGGAAGCTCCACGGCTGCATGACCACGAAGATCGCCAGCGTCATGACCAGGGATCCGGCCGTCAACGAGCTCACGATCAGGGCGGCGTCGCTCACCGTGGGGTACCGCCAGACGCGCAGATATGCGCCGGCGACCGCGAACCCGGCAGGCCGCACGAAGGCCGCGAGCGGTACGAAGACCCAGTACTCGGCCGCGGCGGCGAGGAGGTTGTTCCGATCGATGCGCAGCCCGACCGCCAGGGCAGCCGCCATGGCGGCCAGCGCCGCGTCGAGGAGAAGCGTCGGCAGGCGGATGCTCCCCAGCCGCTCGGCGAGGGTATAACGGCGTCGCGGCCGATTCGTCCGGCGG
>JBOHRE010000233.1:0-1153 GCA_050732635.1 Longimicrobiales bacterium
TTCGCAGCCCACTCGCGAAGGCGCGGTGCCAAGGTGCGCGCGGCCAGCGCCGGCCACTCGCGCGCGAGCCGGTCGGTCGGGAAACGGGTCATGAACCTCCTTCGGTCGCATGCACGACCCAGAGGCTTGCGCCGCCGTCTCACGGTCGGCTGACAGCGCGTTGACGCGAGGCGTTCGCTTCCAGTGGCGAAGCGCGCACTCACCGCCGGCGCGCGCACCGGCAAGCGCGACCGTCCAGATCGGCGACTGTCAGCGAGCTGTCTGCGAGCTGTCAGCGAGCGGAGTGCTCGCCCATCGGACTCAGAGCAGCCGCAGCAGCGTCTTCTCTGCCTGCTCGTGCCTGCGCCCCGCAGGCAGGCGAGCGCCGCCGCGGCCAGCTGCAGATCGCTCAGTCGCAGCTCGCGTCGCTCGACCGCGAGCCGCGCCAGCCAGCGAACGGCGGCGGGCTCGAACTTCGGCGAGCCGGCGCGTGCGTAGAGAACGACCAGCGAGAGCGCGTGCATCAGGCTCAACCGGCCCATCTCACGCGCCGCCATCTCCGCCTGCTGAACTTGCCCGCGGTCGCACGCCCTTTGGAAGCGCCCGGAGGCGGAGCCCTGACTCGTCACGAACATATGTTCGCACGGATCGGCAGCGCCACAGGCCTGGCGCCGCGATCGTCGTCGCCATCGCCGGTGCGTGAGCTGTCCCGTCTGGCCACTTTCGCGCCGCGGCGGTTCGCGGCATCATCGTGCCCGTGCCTCCCGCCTCGCTCGTCTGCGTCGAATGCCGGCGCCGTGCTGACTTCGACGCTCGCGGCTGGCAGGCGCACCTCGTCGATGCCAATGACGACGGAGAGGACGAGGTCGTCTTCTTCTGCCCGGCGTGCGGCGGGCGCGAGTTCGGCGATCTGCGGTACCGCCCGGTAGACCCGGCGCGGTAACGGCGTCCACGAGAGCCGCACCGGCGCGTGAGCCGCCGTTTTGAGCTCCCGAGGACCGCACGGCTGCTGGGGTGTGCGTTTCAGCGAGCGGGGGTACCCCCCGTAGTGGGCTTGTTGCGCCCAGTGGGCGATGGAGACGCCGTCGTCGAAGCCCGTTACCTTCCCGGCCGCGCCGCGACAAGGGAAGTAGGTGGAAGGCCTCGCCGAATTGGCCTTCCGGCGACACCATGC
>JBOHRE010000234.1:0-1150 GCA_050732635.1 Longimicrobiales bacterium
GCGGTGGCTCGGGCGGCGGCGGCGGCGGCGGCTTCTCGGCGGCAGCAGCGCGCCGTCTCACGCCATGACGCGCGGCAGACGCGCGCTGAGGTGCATCAGCACGTCGTAGACCGAGATCGCCGCACGTTCGGCCAGCATGTTCGGATGGATGGCGACGTCGTCCGGTCCGACGAGCGTCGCCTCGTCGCCGATCTCGGCGTGTCGCTCGTCGCCCAGCTCGACGATCGTGTGACTCGCGCTGACCGCGCCGATCACCGGCAAGGTGCGACCGCCGATCAGTACGCGCCCGCCGTCGACGGCTCGTCGTGGATAGCCATCGGCGTGGCCGATCGGCAGTGTCGCGATCCAGGTGGGCCGCTCGGCAATGTAGCTGCGGCCGTAGCTGACGCTGTCGCCGGGCCGGATCCGCTCGACGCGCACGACGCGCGCCTTCAGCCGGAACGCGGGACGCAACGTAACGTCAGCGCGCGCGGCGCCTGCGGGATAGGCGCCGTACAGCGCCAGCCCGGGTCGGACCATGTCCAGGTAACTGTCACGGCGCAGGAACAGCGCGTGCGACGACGCGGCGTGCAGCCGTCCGGGCTCGACGCCCCGCGCGCGCGCCGAGCGTGCCAGCTCGAGGAAGCGGGCGAGCTGGTCCGGGTCGAACGCCTCGTCTTCCGTGAATGTCTGGAACATGCCCTCGACACGCACCGCGTCCTGTGACGCAACGGCGTCGATCCAGGGCAGCGCGCGGTGGTACGGCATGCCGAGCCGGCTCATGCCGGTGTCGATGTAGAGGTGCACCGGCACGGGCAGCCCAGCCCGCCGCGCGACCTCGGCGAGCAGCGCTGGCGCGTCGTCCGTGAAGGGCGCGAGTTGCACGCCGCGGGCGACCAGATCCGCGCCGTCGCCGGGCTCGACGTTACCCATGAACAGGATCGGCTTGCGCACGCCCGCGTCGCGCAGCTCGTGCGCCTCGGCCGGCGTCACGACCGCGAAGCCGGCGATCTCCGCGGCGCTGTCCAGCGCGGCGCCCGCGAGCGCGAGTCCGAGCCCGTACGCGTTGTTCTTGAGCACGGCGAGGATCGGACGGCCGCCGACGAGGCGCCCGAGCTCACGAGCGTTGTGACGCAGTGCTCCGGCGTCGACCTCGAGCCAGGGCTCGTAG
>JBOHRE010000235.1:0-1130 GCA_050732635.1 Longimicrobiales bacterium
GCCGTGGTCAGCCCGCGATGCGGGGCGCGGGCGCGCAGGAACAACTGCCGGCAGCCGTCGACCGGGAGGGGGCGGCCGGGGCGTAGGTAGGCCGTCAACGCCTCGCCGACGTCGACGGGAAGCGGCAGCCGCTCCCGGCGATCGCCCTTGCCGCGGACGGTGATCTCGCCGCGTCGCCAGTCGACATCCTCCAACGCCAGCGCGGCGAGCTCGCCGGCGCGCAGACCCAGGCGCACCAGCAGCGTCAACACGGCGAAGTCACGGCGACCGACCGCAGTCCGCCGATCGCAGGCGGCCAGCAACCCGCGCACCTGAGCGGGCCCGAGCCCGCGCGGCAGTCCGGACAACCGCCAGCCGGCGACCGACGGCACCGCGGCCGCCAGCGGTCGGGCGAGCACACCGTCGACGTGCAGGAAGCCGAGCAGCGAGCGCAGCGCCGTCACCACCAGCTTGGCCGAACGCGGAC
Source organism: Longimicrobiales bacterium (assembly GCA_050732635.1). Classification (GTDB taxonomy): domain Bacteria; phylum Gemmatimonadota; class Gemmatimonadetes; order Longimicrobiales; family RSA9; genus JBOHRE01. The sequence continues at coordinate 467 of JBOHRE010000235.1, forward strand.
GACGCCGTCGAGACTGCGCGAGCACGAACGCGGTCACATCGGCCGGCCTCAACCGCTCCAGCTCGAGCCCGCCGTCAGGCCGCGTCCGCCCAGCCAGGAACGGCCGCACCAGATCCGCGTAGCAGCGCACGGTCGACGCGGCCAGCCCCCGCTCACGCAGCAGATAGACGCGGTAGCGTGCAAGCAGCTCCTCCACCGCGGTCAGCGGCGGCTCTGCAGGCACGGGAGCGACGCCGAGCCCGCGCAAATAGCCGAGCAGCGGCGCTAGCGCCTTGATCGACAGGTAGTTGGTGTAGCCCTCGGTGCGGCGGGCGGCCAGAAAGGCCGCCATCACCGCCGGCTCAAGCCCGGTCGGGTCGAGCCCCTCTCCGCTCAGCCAGCGGCTCAGATGCGCCAACAACTGCAGCTGAAAACTCGCCGAGACCGGCGTGTAGCCGAGCCGCGACAGCTCCATAGCGAAACCGTGCGCGTACGGCGCCAACGGGCCGCTCACGCGCACCCGCGACGGGTCCTTCATGATCGCCTCCCTCTCTCCGACTCCGGATGTAGGAGAGAAGAGCCTCGATCAATCCGCCCCCGTTATGCCGACCTCGCCAGCGCGAGCCCCGCCCCCGACAACGGCTTCCACGACCAAGTCGGCATAACCCGGAGGTCGGCGTAATGC
>JBOHRE010000236.1:0-1129 GCA_050732635.1 Longimicrobiales bacterium
GTCCGGGCCAGGCAGCGCACGGTGGCCGGCCACTCCGCAGTCCGGCCCAGGCAGCCCACGGCCGCATGTCAGGCCCGGCCGCCGCTGACCCGTCGGCGCGTTCGGCGGCGCCGCGCTGTACAAGTTGTACAAAAAATACGAGGGCCCGCGAGGGCACACCTTGGCCGCGGCCGACGCGTGCGAGCCGGGGCCTGGGGGCCATGGAGGCGTCTCACCAGGTTGGACCCGGGGCCGTGGACGCGCCTCACCAGCTGACGCTCGGCCGATGATCTGGAGGCGTTCGATCAAGGGCTGGGCGAGGATCAGGCGCGTGAAAGCTCCGGTCACGCATGAGGTTGACGGTCGTTCGCGAGCGCTCTAGCCTGACCTGGGCCCGCTGATCCGAGGAGGCGATGATGGCCACCGCTGCTGCCGAGACGATGCCCCGCACGCGCTACCACCTCGAGGCCCGCGAGGTGGAGGCGTGCAACTGCCAGCTCGGCTGCAACTGTCAGTTCGAGGGCTGGCCGAACGAGGGTAAGTGCGAGTTCGTGCTCGGGCTCGACGTCATCGAGGGCAGCTTCGGCGACACCGACCTCTCCGGCGTGCGCGCGGTGCTTGCGATGCAGTATCCCGGCGCGATCCACGAGGGGAATGGCAAGGTCGCGCTGTTCGTCGACGAGTCGGCGAGCGACGCGCAGGCGCAGGCGATGGCGGAGATCCTGAGCGGTCGCGCCGGCGGCATGCCGTGGGAAGCGATGCGTGAGACCATGGCGCGCTTCGAGGGCCCGTTGCGCGTGCCGATCGAGCTGGACCCCAGCCCGCGGCGCGCTCGCATCCGCGCCGGCGACGCCGTCGAGCTGAGCCTCGCACCGCTGACCAACCCGAAGACCGGCGCGGAGAAGCAGGTGCAGATCGTCTACCCGAACGGCGGGTTCTGGTGGGACGTCGGCGACACGGCGCAATCCGAGCGGCTGCGTGTGCGCCACAAGGACATCGCGTTCGAGTACACGGGCAAGTACGCCTCCACCTCGACGGTCGAGTGGCCGACGGGGGCGTGAGCGCCGCGCCGGTGCCTGGCGACGTCGCGCCGCGCGAAGCCTCGTCGCTGCCTGGCGACGTCGCGCCGCGCGAACGCCCGCCGCTGCGC
>JBOHRE010000237.1:0-1095 GCA_050732635.1 Longimicrobiales bacterium
GGGCGCGGGCGTGCTGGGCCGGTCGCGGCCGCCGCGCACGATTCCGGAGCGGCAGGCGGCGGCGGCGGTGGGGCAGATCCGGCTGATGCGCTTGTATGCGGAGTGCTTCGCAGCGCACGGACTCGAGGTCGGGCAGGTTCTGCTGACGAACGACGTGGTGCTGGACCGGCGGCGGTTCGTGAACGCGCGCAACGCGTTGGCGGAGCTGTTCGAGCTGGGCGTGGTGCCGATCGTGAACGAGAACGACACGGTGAGCGTGGAGGAGATCCGGGTCGGCGACAACGACAACCTGGCCGCGTACACGGCGGCGCTGGTGGACGCGGACCTGCTGGCGCTGCTGACGGACGTGGCGGGCGTGCTCGCCGGCGAGGCGGCCGAGCCGATCGCGCGGGCGGAGTCGGTGGAAGCGCTGCGTCGGCACTGCCGGGGCAAGGGCTCGGCGATGTCGGTGGGCGGCATGACGACGAAGCTGGACGCGGCCGAGAAGGCGGCGCGCTATGGCATCCCGACGGTGATCGCGAGCGGGCTCGATGTGACGGCGCTGCAGGCGATCTACGCGGGCGACGAGGTCGGCACGCGCATCGACGGCTGGGCGCGGCGGCTGCCGGCGCTGCGGCACTGGATGGCCATGCAAGCGCGGGTGCAGGGCACGCTCATAGTGGATGATGGCGCGCTGAACGCGCTGCTGGGTGGCGGGCGCAGCCTGCTGCCGCGCGGCGTGGTCGATGTGGTCGGCCGCTTCGAGCGAGGCGACATCGTCGCGATCGTGGACGCGCACGGCGTCGAGCGTGCGCGCGGCGTCGTCGCCTATGACGACACCGAGATCGCACGCATCCGCGGCCGGCACTCGAGCGAGATCGAGCTGGTGCTGGGCTACAAGAGCACGGACGAGGTGGTCCGCGCCGAAAAGCTGGTGATCCTGAGGCGGTGAGATGGTGGACGTAGCGGCACAGGCGCGGCGCGCGAGGCGCGCTGCGGGCGACGTCGCCAGTCTGAGCACGGCGGCGAAGACCCGCGCGCTCGACGCGATGGCCGGCGAGCTGGAGGCGCGCGAGGCGGCGATCCTGGCGGCCAACGCGCGCGACGTGGATGCCG
>JBOHRE010000238.1:0-1077 GCA_050732635.1 Longimicrobiales bacterium
ACCGACCGATCATCGTCCTGGGCTGCCCGCGCTCGGGCACCACGATCCTGCAGGTGATGCTGCACAGCCACCACCGCATCGCGATCCCGCCGGAGAACCGGTTCGTGCTGCCGGCGTACCGCCAGCGACTGCGGTTCGGAGACCTGGAGGAGCGCGCCAACCGGCGCGCGCTCGCGAAGTTCATCGTCCGCCGGCGGGGCCGTCGGTTCCGCGACCTCGGTCTCGACCGGCGGCCGACGATCCGGCAGATCGTCCAGGGCCCGCCCACCGTCGGCTCCGCGATCGGCATCGTGCTGCGCGCCTACGCCGACCGTTTCGACTGCCCGCGGTGGGGCGACAAGCGGCCCACCTACCACAATCACATCGACCTTGTCATGCGGCTGTTCCCAGACGCGCAGATCGTCCACGTCGTCCGTGACCCACGCGACTGCGTCGCCTCGCTCAAGCGAATGAAGTGGTGGAAGCTCGACAGCCATCACGCGGTGTCCGCGTGGGCGCAGTCGATCGACCACACGGACGAGGCGCAGCGGAAGTGGCCGGGCGTCGTCACGCGAGTGCAGTACGAGCGCCTGGTCGCCGACCCCGAGACGGAGCTCAGGGCGCTGTGCGCGGCTCTGGGCGAGGAGTACGACCCGGCGATGGCGGAGCCGGAGCGCGTCGCGGCGATCGCCGTGCCCGAGCGCAAGCACTGGCACAGCAACACGCGCCTGAGCCCGACCACGAAGCCGGTCGGGCGCTGGCGCACCGACCTCGAGCCTTGGGAGGCGGCGCTCTGCGAGACGGTGCTCGCCGGGCGGATGACAAGCCTCGGCTACGAGCTGAGCGGCGCCGGCCGCCCGGCTGCCGGCCACCTCGCTCGTTACGCGTTCGTCCACACGGCGCGAAGGCTCTACCGCCGAAAGCGGCTGCTGCGAGACCGTTGGGACGAGCGGCGCGAGCCGAATCCGGTTGCCGCTGTTCTCACGGACGGCCAGCGATCGCGCGCCGACCTCTGAAGGCCGAAGGACGGGTCCAGTGGCCCGACGAACCCCAGCCGGAGCGCCTGAGCTAGTGTGTGCGCGGCGCCCAGCCGGGGGC
>JBOHRE010000239.1:0-1070 GCA_050732635.1 Longimicrobiales bacterium
GGTGTGGGCAGCGGCCGCGGCTCCGCACTGTCGGGGTGCGCTGGAGCGGGCGGTTGCGCAGGCGGTGTGGCGGGGGCGACGTCGCCCGGATCGGGCTCGGCTGGCTCCGCCGGCTCCTCGGTCACGCCGGGCTCCGGTGCCCGTTCCGGCTGCGCGCGGAACCGCGCCAGCGTCAGCGGCACCGTGAACTCGAAGCCGTAACGCGTCAGGTCGTCGCCTCGCGTCGCGCCCTGCAGTGTCGAAGTCGCGGTGTTCGACGCGTGCAGCGACAGCGTGTGCGGTGTGTACGGGATGGTGAAGGCGATGCCGGCGCTCCATGCCGCGCGCTCGCCGTCCGCGCGCTCGGCACGCGCGGCGATGTCGCCGACCAGCGCGATCGGCATGTTGCCGCCATGGACGCGCAGCGCGATGCCGGCTGCGCCGGCCACAGCGCTCTCGCCGGTGCCGTACGCATCGCTGAACGCGCGCAGCGCGCCGATCAGCTGCGCCGGGCCCAGGGTGCGCGTCACCGACAGCTCGCCGTCCAGGCTCTGCGCGGCGATGTTGTAGCCCGCTTGCACCGCCACCGAGGAGAGCAGCGGCAGCCGCCACCTCGGCCGCACGCGCGCGAACGCCTCCCACTCGTTCGGGTAGCGCGCGACGAGCCGGGAGTTCGTGGCGTAGTGCGCACCGACCAGCAGCCACGAGGTGGGCGTGCCCGCCAACAGGAAGGTCGGCGAGCTCGTGATCTTGCGCTCCGGCTCGCCGCTCTGCGTGAAACGGTGCAGGAAGTCGAAGTAGAGCATGCCGCCCGGGCCGGTCCAGCCGGCCGACAGGTTCGGCGCACGGTCGAGCGCGGATTGTGCGCCGAGCGCCGCGGGCGCCAGGGCGAAACCGGCCGCCACGAGCAGGAGGGAGAGTCGAGAGCGCATGCCGAGGGGGAACGTTTCAGTGCTAAAGAATCTGACGGGGAGCCTGCGGCTGGGGCTTGGGCTGGGGCTCGGGCTGGGGGGTTTCGCGGGGTGTGGTGAGATCCCGGCTGACCGCGCGCGCGAGGAACGGCCGGCGCCCGCAACCGCGCCCGCCGATGC
>JBOHRE010000240.1:0-1046 GCA_050732635.1 Longimicrobiales bacterium
CTCCGCTTCCCACCGACAATGACCGCGCGCACAGCGCGGGCGCCGCCGTTGGCGGCGACGGGAGGCCGGGTCCTTGGTTGTCAGCACTCGCTATCGCTCGATTTGGCAGATTGCCACTGCACTGCTAGTGGCCGTTCCATCGATCCTGCCCGCCCAGCGGACAGGATCCGTTCCGCCGATTCCACCGGTCGGGGTGACGCTCGCCGAGGCCAGGGTCGCGGCCCGCGCCGACAGCCCCCTGCTGGCTGCGGCGGAAGCCGACCTCGCCGTGGCGCGGGGTGCGCTGGTCGTCGCCCGCACCTACCCCTTCAACCCCGAGGTCGAGATCGAGGCGGCTTCCCGCTCCGGTGGCGCGGGAAGCTCCAGTGATCGCGGCATCGGCGTGGAGCAGGAGGTCGAGATCGCCGGCCAACGCGGCAAGCGCATCGCCGTCGCGGAGCGCACCGTCGCCGCGGCCGAGGCGCGTCGCGACCGCCGGCAGGCAGAGGTCGACGCCAGCGTCGATCGCACCTTCGGCGCGGCGGTGGCCGCACGCGAGCTCGCCGCCTTCGCTGCGCTGGCCGCAGAGCTCGCCGAGAAGCTGCGTAGCTTCGAGGAGCAGCGACTCGAGGCCGGGGCGGGGACACAGGTAGACGTGAACTTCGCGCGCGCTGCGGCCGCGCGCGCGAAGAGCCGACTGGCATCAGCTCGCGCTGCCGAGGCTGAAGCGCGTGCCGAGTTGGGAGAGGCGATCGGGTGGGCTCAGCCAACCTCGCCGCAGGCTGCTGGCGATTTCCCGCCGAGACCGAGCTCCCTTCCCGAACTTCCAGCGCTGGTGGCTGCAGCCCTGCCACGGCGCGGGGATCTCCAGGCGCTACGCGAGGAGGTCGCGCGGGCGGATCGAACGGTGACGCTCGAGCGCGCGCTGCGCGTGCCCAACCTGCGCGTGGGAGGGTTCAGCCGACGCGAGGAAGGTGACGAGATCTCCGGCGCCTCGTTTGTCGTGCCGGTGCCCCTGTTCAACCGAAACCGCGGCGCGGTGGAGCAGGCCCTGGCTGCGGCGGCCA
>JBOHRE010000241.1:0-1008 GCA_050732635.1 Longimicrobiales bacterium
CTTCGGAGAAAAAATGCGAGCTGGGTCGATCAGGGCGCCGTAATGCTCGGCGCACTCGCGGTACCCGCGGTTGAGGCGCGGGTCGTACAGATCCGCTTTGAGCACTCCGGTCTTCAGGTTGTCGCACGTCCAAAAACGCGCCGACCCACCGAAGAAGTCCGCCGCCTCGATGTGGCAGCGGATCCAGGTCGCCTGGTCCATCCGCAGCACCGGCCGTACGAAGTGGACATTCGAGCCGCGCAGCGTCGCGACGAAGGCCCACACCGTGCAGCGCCGGCCGCCTTTCGGATCGGTCCACATGCCCATGCGTCCGTAGTCGATCTCCATCGTCTCGCCGAAGAGGGGATCGGGCATCGGCACGGTGAGCCGCGCGGGGTCGACGGAGCGGATGCGCTCACGCACATACCGCTGGAAGGTGCGGCGGCCGACGTCGAGCTCACCGGCGTCGTGCAGGCGCTGCCACACCGTCGCCGCGGTCGAGGCCTTGAGCGCCTCGGGGACCTTCTCGCCCAGCTGCTCGATCCGCTGCTGCGCCGGAAAGCGGCGCTCGCGATCGCCGCTCTCCGCTGCGGCCGCCGCGAGCGTGGCGCGCCACTGCGCGGCCGACAGCGGCGGGCCCTCCCTGGCGAAGCCAGCGGCGGTCGCCGTGGCGATGCGGTCCTTCACGGTGTTCCGCGCGTACCCCAGGCTGCGCGCGATCTCGCGTATCCCTCGGCCCGCTCGCCAGTGCACCAAGATCTCTGCGTCGTCTGCCACGGTGATCCTCCTGCGCGCCATGCCCACCTCCGTTCCCGGAGGCTGGCAGGGTCGTATTCAGGACGGCGCCGGCCGGGTCAATACCGTGGCGCGGGGGTGGGTCAATACCGTGGCGCAGATCGGGGGAGGTGGGTCAATTCCGTGGCGCGCGACAAGCAGGTGAGCTGCTCGCATGTCGATGTGCAGCGTCTTCGTCGGATCATCAGCGCTCCAAACCTCGGAGAGATGACAAGACAGCCCGGTCTTCCGGAG
>JBOHRE010000242.1:0-1001 GCA_050732635.1 Longimicrobiales bacterium
CCGACGACCGTGGCGCCGGCCGATCCAGCGCACCCCGGGCCCAGCGACGCTGGCGCCGTCCGGGGTCGTGACCATCCCCGCGAGCCGCTGCTGAACGTACCGGCGCAACGCCACGTTCGTGGCGAGCCGCACGTGAACCGCGACGCGGCGCTCGCAGCGGTGTGGGAGATCGACGAGATGCTTGAGCAGGCGAACGCGATCGCGGCGTAGCAAGCGCACCGCGACCCCTCAGAACGGGTACGTGACGAGGCCCCAGGCCGCCGAGCCGTACCAGATGCCGAATCCCAGGCTCAGCGCACCGAGTGCCGGGGCGATGCCGTTGAAGGCCGAGTGGACGGGCCGCGAGACGAGCGTCAGCCCGTAGCCTCCGGTCACCATCGTCATCGACACGGCCGTGAAGACGGCGAGCAAGACGAGAGACACGACCGCGAGGATGGTCGAGTCGATCGAGGCGAAGATGAGCACTCCGACGCCGGCGCTGCCGCCCATGCCATGGACGAGTCCGATCCCGTAGGAACCAAGCGGCGAGCGTGTCCGATGCTGGTGGGCATGCGCCGCCGTCTCGGCGTGCGAATGCAGGTGGAGGTGGGCGAAGCCGTCGTGCTGGTGCGCGTGGGCGTGGAAGAGGCCGCGCCGCCAGCGCACGAGCAGTCGCACCGCGAGGTAGACGATCACGAGCGCGATCGCCGTCTCGGCCAGCTGGAGGGCGCGCTCGGGCAGGTACTTGTCGAAGAGCACGATCGGAAGGCCGAACATGAAGAGCGTGGTGCCGTGACCGAGGCCCCAGGCGAAGCCGAGCTTCGCTGCGGACCGCGCGGCGCGCTCCTTCCCGCTCGCGATCAGTGTGGTCATCGCGGCGAGATGGTCAGGGTCGGTCGCGTGGCGGAGCCCAAGGAGGATCGCGACCAGCAGAACGAGCGCGACCGAGGTGCCGTCGGAGAGTGCGGAAATGCTGTCGTCTAGTCCGAACACGGGGGACCTCCGTTCGAGCGTTGGAATCA